>DATKQD010000051.1:0-22165 GCA_035532895.1 Chloroflexota bacterium | reverse complement strand
GGGCCGGTGGCGCTGATGTCAAGCCCATCCCGCATCATCGTGGGTGGTGCGCACGGCGTAGGCGTGTTCGATCTCTCGACCGGTGCAGCCATCCCAACGAGCCCGCCAGCGGGCAACAGTCCCGCGCCCGGCAGCGGCGCCACGGCGGCATCCGCTGGGCCCTGCCAGTACATCCTCGGCTTCGCCACGCTGCACACGCTTATCCCCACCCAAATGGGCTCATGTGTGGATAACCAGGTCTTCTCCGCCAATGGCGACGCGGTCCAGCACAGCCGGAACGGCCTGCTGGTGTGGCGCAAGGCCGACAACTGGACGGCCTTCACCAATGGCTATCTCACCTGGATCAACGGCCCCAACGGGCTCGCCTCGCGCCTGAATACGGTGCGCTTCGCCTGGGAGGCCAACCCCGACCATCTGCCCATCGTCTCAGGCTAGAAGTTCGGCCGGAAAGCCATTGGCGGCCCTCAGCCGATCCCGTGTCGCTACAGTTGGCGACCTCAATCGACGCTCTGGAGGAACCCCACCCCGGCCGCCGCGGCAGGTTTCCGGCCGAACTTCTAGCCACACCCCCCGGCCACAAGGGCGGCTATACTGAGAAACAAACCGACGCGTCGGTTTGTTTCTCGGGAGGTCTGTGGAGCGTCCATGGCGGTGGAGCAAGCGCGCAAAGTCCAGCGGCGAGATCGCATCCTGGATGCCGCGCTCAGCGTATTCGCGCGCAAGGGCTATCGCGAGGCTGCCGTGGATGACGTCGGCCTGGAAGCGGAGACGTCAAAAGGCGGCATTTATTTCCACTTCCCCAATAAGCAGGCGATCTTCCTAGCGCTGCTGGACCGCACTTCCACACTGCTGCTCCAGCGCGTTGAAGCAGCCATCGCCAGCCAATCAGACCCCATCGCCAAGACTGAGGCCGCGCTGCACACCGTGCTGCAGCTGTTCGGGTCGCACCGAGCGTTGGCGCGTCTCTTCCTGGTGGAGGCGCTAGGCGCGGGGCGCGAATTTCACGAGCGCCTGGCAGCGCTGCGCGCATCCTTCGCACGCACCATTCAGCAGCAACTGGAGGAGGCCATCCGCGGCGGCAGCATTCCGCCCATCGATGCGGCCGTAGCTGGCACGGTGTGGTTCGGCGCGCTGAACGAGGTGGTGACGCGCTGGGTACTGGAGGATGCACCCTGTCCGCTGGAGGACCTTTATCCAGCGCTGCGCGTCCTGCTGCTGCGCAGCATTGGCGCCCCCGACGATAGCCTGCTGGGGACCCAGCGGTGACTCTGGGGCCAGCGCAACCAGTCACCGTGGAGGCGCTCCGCGCCGAGGTCGCACCCTTTGCCGCCACTGACCCCATAGCGTTCTTCGGCGCCGCCAGGGCACGTGGTGGGTTCGCCTTCTTCTGGGCGTCGCCACACAATGAGCTCACCCTGGCCGCCGCGGGCACCGTGCTGGCGCTGCGGCCCAGCGGCCAGGATCGTTTCGAACAAGCGGCTGGCGCCTGGCGGCGCCACGCGGAAAACATTCTGCTCGAAGGCCCGCGCGTGCCAGCCACAGGACCACTGCTGCTTGGCGGCTTCGCCTTTGATGCGGTTCCACACGATCCCGCCTGGCAGCCTCTGGGTGATGCGCTGCTCATCCTGCCGCAAGCCCTGCTCACCGCCACGCGCGAGGGAACCTGGCTGACTACCACCGGCCCGGATGCCGCGGAACTGAGCGCGGCCGTCGATCTGGCGCGTGACTTGAGCTGCCAAAGCCGTGCACTGCCCCCGGAGCCTACGTCCGGCACCTGGCAGCAGCTGGACGTGCCCAGCGCCAGGGAGTGGACGGAGTCTGTTCGCGGCATCGTTCAGGGGCTGGCGGCGGGTGACTCCGGCCTGCGCAAGCTGGTCCTCGCTCGGCAGTGCCAGCTTCACAGAGAGCAACCAGCAAACCCCATGGCGGCGCTGCGGCGATTAACCGCGGCCTATCCGGACACGTACCGGTTCGCCATCAGCCTGGACGACACCTGCTTCCTGGGTGCCACGCCAGAGCGGCTGGCCGAGTTGAGCGCCGGGCGTGTCCGCGCGACCAGCTTAGCCGGCACCTTTCGCCGGGGCACGACTGAGGAGGAGGACGCGGCCTTGGGTACAGCTCTCCTGGCCAACCCCAAGGAGCGCCAGGAGCACCGCATTGTGGTGGAGGCGCTTATAGAGGGCCTGACGAAGGCCGGGGTTCGCCTTGACACCATTCCGCTGGAACCAGAGTTATTGAAGCTCGGCAACGTGCAGCACCTGTGTACGCCGCTTTCGGGCGGCGCCTCCGGCGCCAGCCTGCTGGAGCTGGCAGGCAGGTTGCACCCCAGCCCGGCCGTGGGCGGCTCCCCACGCGAGTTGGCGTTGCAAGCCATGCGCCGCCTAGAGCCGTTCGACCGCGGTTGGTATGCCGGCCCGGTGGGCTGGGTGGATCGCTTCGGCGAGGGCGAACTGACGGTCGGTATCCGCTCCTGCCTGCTGCGCGGATGCGAGGCTCGCCTGTATGCCGGCTGCGGGCTGGTAGCGGCGTCCAATCCGGAGGCGGAGTTCCAGGAATCGGGCCTGAAGCTGCGGCCCATGCTCGCGGCGCTGGATGCCCTGCCCAGATGAACACGGCCAGCGGGCAGGGCTACCAGATGGTGGCCGCGTTCGTGGACGAGCTGGTGCGCTCCGGCGTGCGCAACTTCTCTATCTGCCCTGGCTCGCGCTCCACGCCACTGGCCCTGCTCATCGCACAGCATCCCGGGGCTCGGGTGTGGATGCACCTGGACGAGCGCAGCGCCGCTTTCTTCGGCCTGGGCTTGGCCAGGGCAAGCGGCCGTACCGTCGCCCTGCTCTGCTCCTCCGGCACAGCGGCCGCCAACTTCCTGCCGGCAGTGGTCGAAAGCAAGCACGCCGGCGTTCCCCTGCTGGTACTCACCGCTGACCGGCCGCCGGAGCTGCAAGCCAGCGGATCGCTTCAAACCATCGATCAGACACGGCTCTTCGGCGATCAGCCGAAGTGGTGTATGGACCTACCAGTGCCCGAAGCCAGCACAGAGATGGCGCGCTACGCGCGGACACTAGCCTGCCGCGCGGCGGCCCTGAGCCAGCAGGCTCCGGCCGGTCCAGTGCACCTGAACTGGCACTTCCGCGAACCACTGGTCCCAGACACCCCCGACTGGGCACGCGAGGCGCGGCCCGGCGATGCACCCTATGTGCGAGTCCCACCCACGCTATCCACGCTCGCGCCCTCTGAAGTGGCCGCCCTGGCTGATGAGCTGGCCGGCCAACAGGGCCTGCTCGTCTGCGGCCCGCTAAGCAAGCCCGAAATTGCCCCCGCCGCTGGCGATCTGGCGCAAGCGCTGGGCTGGCCCGTGCTCGCGGACCCACTGTCCGGCCTGCGATCGGGCGACCTGGCCCCGGGCCTGATCATCGACGCCTACGATGCCGTATTGCGGGCCGATCCCGTACCAGCCGAGCTCACTCCGGAGGTGGTACTGCGTCTGGGCGCCTACCCCACCTGCAAGCCGCTGCAGCGTTACCTGGAAGACCACGCCGATAGGCCGCTGCTGTTGGTCGAGGGTGGCGGGGGTTGGCAGGACCCCACCCACCTGGCCGCGCGCAGCATAGCCGCGGACGAAGCCTGGTTCTGCCACGCCGTGGCGGACGAGCTGCACAGCGGCCGGGGCCGGCGCAGGCAACCAGAGCTGGCGCGCGCCTGGCAGCGGGCCAACGCCGCCGCGCGGGAGGGGCTAAATGGCATGCTGGCAGCGTGCACAGAGCTGTTTGAGGGCAAGGTCCTGGCCGAACTGGCAGCCCAGCTGCCCGACGGAGCCATCCTCTTCGCCGGTAACAGCATGCCTATTCGGGACCTGGACACCTTCTTTCCGGCTCACCATGGCCGCTTCCGGCTGCTGGCCAATCGAGGCGCGAGCGGCATCGACGGCGTGGTTTCCAGTGCCCTCGGCGCTGCCGCTGCCGGCCTGGGTCCAGTGGTGCTGGTGATTGGCGACGTGTCGTTCTATCACGACCTCAATGGCTTGCTCGCTGCGCGGCAGCACCAGCTCAATCTGACGGTGGTGCTCCTCAACAACGATGGCGGCGGCATCTTCTCCTTTCTGCCTCAGGCGGAGGAAACCGCGGACGGCGCGTTCGAGCTGCTGTTCGGTACGCCTCATGCCACTAACTTCGGTGCGCTGGTGCAGGGCCACGGCGGCCGGCATGCACTGACCGACTCGTGGCCCGCGTTTCGTGCCCAGCTCGCACACGCACTCAGCAGTCCTGGCCTGAACGTAGTGGAGGTTCCTACGAACAGGCAGCGCAACGTGGAGCTGCACCACCAGGCCTGGGCCGCCGCGAGCGCGGCGGTCCAGAACCTGTCGCCTGTGGCAGCGAACGCGTGACTGAAGCGTTGTCCACCGAAAGTCGACGGGTGAGCAGCGGCCAGCACACCTTCAACGTGCGCCTGGCTGGTTCCGGGCCACCACTGCTGTTGTTACACGGCTTCACCGGCAGCTCGGCCAACTGGCTGTCAGTGCTGCCGCGCCTCGCTGCCGAGCATCGCGTGCTGGCAGTTGACCTGATCGGCCACGGCGACTCTGCTGCCCCACCTGCCACCGCAGCGTATGCGATGGACGCCGCGGTGCATGATCTGGCCACCCTGCTGGACGCGCTGCGAGTGTCGCGAGTGGACGTAGCTGGCTATTCGATGGGTGCACGGCTGGCGCTGGCCTTCGCGGTTGACCAACCAGCCCGCGTGCGCTGCCTGGTGCTGGAAAGTGGATCGCCCGGCCTGGCCGATGCCGCGGAGCGCGCGGCGCGCAGGGCATCGGACGAGCGCCTCGCCGCGATGCTGGAGCGCGACGGCGTGGAGTCGTTCATCAACTTCTGGGAACGCCAGCCGCTGTTCGCCAGCCAGGCCGCCCTGCCACCAGCACGCCGGGAGGAGCTGCGGTGCCAGCGGTTGCGCAACTCCATATCCGGCCTCGCCGGCAGCCTCCGCGGCATGGGCACCGGCAGCCAGGCGCCACTGTGGGACCGTCTGCCCGAGGTGCACATGTCCACGCTCGTTCTGGCGGGGGAGCTCGACCTCAAGTACACCGCGATTGGGCGCGCCATGGCCGCCGCGCTCCCCTCAGCCACGCTCACCATTGCTCCCGGCGCCGGCCACAGCATCCATTTCGAGCAGCCGGACCATTACACCGAGCTCCTCACGCAGTTTCTTCAGAAAGGTTCTGGCAACACACCCAGCAACGCATCAGGAGGCACATCGCATGGCCATTGAGTGGCAGACCGTCAAGGAGTACCAGGACATCACGTATCAGCGGGCGAGCGGGATAGCTCGCATCGCCTTCAACCGGCCGGAGGTGCACAACGCCTTCCGCCCCCAGACCATCACCGAGATGATCGACGCCTTCACCGATGTGCGCGACGACCCCACCACCGGCGTGGTGCTGCTCACCGGCACCGGCACCAGGGCCTTCTGCTCCGGCGGCGACCAGCGAACGCGCGGCACCGGCGGCTACGTGGGCGATGACGGGGTGCCTCGCTTGAACGTGCTGGACCTGCAGCGGCTCATCCGTGTGCTGCCCAAGCCGGTAATTGCCGTGGTGGCAGGTTACGCCATTGGCGGGGGGCACGTGCTGCACGTGATCTGCGATCTGACGATCGCCGCGGAAAATGCCATCTTTGGGCAGACCGGGCCGCGCGTTGGCAGTTTCGACGGCGGCTACGGCGCCAGTTACCTGGCGCGCATTGTCGGCCACAAGAAGGCGCGGGAGATCTGGTACCTGTGCCGGCAGTACAACGCCCAGGAAGCCTTCCAGATGGGTCTTGTGAATGTGGTGGTGCCGCTCGACCAGCTGGAAGCCACAGCCGTGGAGTGGGCGCAGGACATCTTGGCCAAAAGTCCCACGGCCATCCGCTTCCTCAAAGCCGCCCTCAACGCGGATACGGATGGCATCGCCGGGTTGCAGCAGCTCGCTGGCGACGCCACGCTCCTCTTCTACCAGAGCGAAGAGGCCACGGAGGGGCGCAACGCCTTCGTTCAGAAGCGCAAGCCGGACTTTGCCCAGTTCCCGCGCTTTCCGTAACGGTGTGACGGCAGCCCGAGAAGGCCATTCAACCCACCAGTCATGCTGGGGCTCTGGCGAGCTGAGGTGTGCCTGGACCCACTACCGCATTCCTCTGGCGAATCCGTTTGCCACGCGCCACGGCGGCCTCGCCGTTCGTGAGGGCTTGCTGCTGCGCGTGCAGTGGCGAGGGCTGACCGCCTATGGCGAAGCCGCCCCCGTGCCAGGCTTTGGCCACGCCAGTGCGGGTGAGCTCATCGAGCAGCTGGTGCGCCGTGCTAGGGCGTTCATGCTTAAAAGCGATTGCACGACGGTGGCGTTCGCCGCCCCACCCGAAACGCGGGCCCGTGCCGAGCGGCAGCTGACCCCGACTCACACCAGCGAGCCCGACGTGCCGGCGGCTTCGGCTCCGGTGCGAGCGGCGCTGGACATCGCCTGCCTGGACCTGCTGGCCCAGAACAGTCAGCAGCCGGTCGCGGCGCTCCTCGCGGCCAGCTTCAGCACGCAGGTGCCTGTCAACGCCGTGGTAGGCCTGGCAGAGGCACGCTTGGCCGCGCAAGCAGCGGCTGCTGCCGTGACTCGCGGCTTCGCCTGCGTGAAGCTGAAGGTAGGGCTGTGCTCTTCGCTGGAAGAAGAGGCTGAGCGGGTGGCCGCCGTTCGCGGCGCGATTGGGCCGCATATCCGGCTGCGGCTCGATGCCAACGGCGCCTGGCCACTCGAGCTCGCCCTGGATATAACCCGACGTTTGGAGCCGCAGGACATCGAGCTGCTGGAGCAGCCTACACCGGCGGGCGACCTGGCGGCTCTGGCCGCCCTGCACCGGGCCTCACCTATTCGCATCGCGGCGGATGAATCCGTAAGCGGGCCCGAGCAGGCCAGCGAGCTGATCGCGGCCAGAGCCGCCGACGTGCTGGTGATCAAGCCGATGGCAGCGGGGGGATTGCGCGCGGGCGCCGAGATCGCCCGCCTGGCAGCCGCCGCCGGCTTGGGCTCCATCGTCACCAGCAGCATCGACAGCGGCGTGGGCGTGCTGGCGGCGCTGCACCTGGCGGCGGCGTGCGCCAGCCCCAATCTCGCCTGCGGGTTGGCCACGGCGGAACTGCTCGCCTCTGATCTTATGGCCGAACCAATCCCTGTGGTCGAGGGGCAGATGGCGCTTCCGGCTGAGCCAGGCCTCGGCTTCATACCAAGCGCGGCGGCGCTGGCGCGCTACACCACTGGCTGGCATGAGGTTGAGCCGTGACGTGGCTGCCGGACTGGCTGGCGCAGCGCGCGGTCGTGGCAGGCACCCGGCCAGCACTGCTGCACGGGGACAGGTGCTGGACCTTTGCCGAGCTGAACGCCGAAGTCGATGAGCTGGCCGCGCGGTTGCGGCAGGCCGGCGTGCAGCGGGGCGAGCGGCTGGGGCTGCTGCTGGGCAGCGATCCCACCTTTGTGGCCGCCGTTCACGCCGCGCCTCGTTTGGGAGCCACTCTGGTGCCACTCAACCCGCGGCTTACGCCAGGTGAGCTTGCCTGGCAATTGGCCCACGCCAAAGTGGGCTGGCTACTGCACGATGCCGAGCATGCGCCGCTCGCCCAAGCCGCGGCCGAGCGCCAATTACAATCCACCGAGTTGCACCAGGTGACGCCATCGGGCACAGCAGCACAGCAGCCAACCCAAGCCGGCGTTCGCCTCCTGGCGGCCGGAGACCTGCGCCTCAGCGACATGCCAGGCCCTCACGCCGAGGCTGAACCGGCACCCTTGATAGACCTCGAGGAGACGCACAGCATCGTCTTCACCTCGGGCACCACCGGCCGGCCCAAAGGCGCGCTCCTGAGCTACGGCAATCACTGGTGGAGCGCCATCGGAGCCGCGTTGAATGTCGGCCTCTCGACCAGCGACCGCCTGCTGGCCTGTTTGCCGCTGTACCACGTGGGGGGCCTGTCTACGCTCTTCCGCGGCGCAATATACGGTTGCACGGTCATCCTTCAAAGCGGGTTCGATCCGCGTGCCGTCAACGCCGCCATCGACGAGCAGGGCGCGACCGCCATATCCGTCGTCGCCGTCACCCTGCGCCGCCTGCTGGATGAGCGTGGTGCGCGACCATTCCCCGCGACTTTGCGCTGTGTGCTGGCCGGTGGTGGGCCCATTCCGCGCGCGCTGCTGGAGGAGTGCGCGGCCCGGGAGCTACCCGTACTGCAGACGTACGGCCTCACTGAGAGCGCCGCGCAGGCGGTGACGCTCAGTCCGGAGGACGCACTGCGAAAGCTCGGGTCCGCCGGCCACCCGCTGCCCCAGGTGCAACTGCGCATTGTTGCCGGCGAACGCGACGCTGATGTCGATGAAGCCGGCGAGATCTTTTTGCGCGGGCCCTCGATCATGCGCGGCTATCTGGGCGAGCCACCACTGCCCGATGGCTGGCTGGCCACGGGCGACATTGGCTGGCTGGATGCCGAGGGTTACCTCTACGTGGGCGACCGGCGCGACGACCTGATTATCTCAGGAGGTGAGAACGTCTATCCGGCCGAGGTGGAAGCGGCGCTGCTGGCGCACCCATGTGTCGTCGAAGCCGGGGTGGTTGGCCTACCGGACGAACGCTGGGGGCAGGTACCGGCCGCGCTGGCCGTGCTCCGCGACGGCTCTCCGGTGGTGGATGCAGCCGAGTTGGTGGCCTTCTGCCGTGAGCGGCTGGCAAGCTACAAAGTCCCCACCAGCATCAGCTTTGCAGCGGCACTGCCGCGCACCAGCTCCGGCAAATTGATGCGCCATCAGCTTCGAACCACCCTGGCGGAGGGGGTGACTGGTGCGCCTTGAGACCGACCAACTGTATCGCGGCGGGCCTCGCGTGTGGCTGCGGGCCACGCGACCGCGGACACTCAGCGCTTCCATTGTGCCGGTGCTGGTGGGTAGCGCCACCGCCGCGCGGCTTGGCGCGTTCCACCTTGGGCTGTTCGTGGCCACGCTGGCGGCGGCCATGCTCATCCAGATCGGCTCCAACCTCGCCAACGATTACTTCGACTTTCGCAATGGCAAGGACACCGCTGCCCGCCTGGGTCCCCCACGAGTAACACAGAGTGGCCTGCTGGCGCCGGAGACGGTCAAGCGCGCCACTGTGCTGGTGCTGGTGGTGGCCGCGGTAGTCAGCGTTCCCGTAGTCGTCGCCGGCGGCTGGGCCATCCTCATCACCGGCCTGGCGTGCATCGCCGCCGCGGTCCTGTACACGGGCGGACCCTGGCCTTTCGGGTACCACGCGCTGGGAGACGTGGGAGCCTTCCTCTTCTTCGGGCCGGTGGGTGTCTGCGGAACGGTCTACGTGCAGGCCGGGCTCCTCACGGGCGCATCAGTGCTCAATGCGCTTCCAGTCGGTTTCCTGATTGCCGCCATCCTGGTCGTGAACAATCTGCGTGACATCGACACCGATCGTGCTGTGGATAAGCGCACCCTTGCCGTGCTCATCGGGCGCCGGGCTACCCGAGCGGAATATTTGCTGCTGCTGCTGGCAGCCTTCGTTATCCCGCTGGTGGACAAGCCGCTGCATCCAACCCTGCACTGGTTCTGGCTGCCCTGGCTCACTCTGCCACTGGCGCTGCTCGCCAGCCGCGCCGTTCTGCGCGACGAAGGACGCAAGCTCAACCAGTCGCTGGCCGGCACCGCCCAGTTAAACCTGCTCTTCGGTGCCGCCTTCGCCGTCAGTTTGCTGCTTCAGTAACGGGCGATGCATCACCGTCCGCCAGCCATGTATTCAGCCCCCGTGTCGCTGGTCGCGGGGGGCGTCATTCAGCTCGATTTCGGCCTGCCAGGGGCCGGCCGCGAGGCCGATTTCTCAGGCGAGTTTCATATCGCCGGACACCGCCGAAAATCGCAGCCTCACTCAATTGACCGTCACCTGTCCTTTCGCCAGCGCGGGGTAAATGGTCTTGCCATCGGCCAACATGGCCACGAACTGCTCGATGCGCCGCGTTCGTGTCTCTGGACGCTTCGCGTCCTGCACCCGGTACAGGATGGCGTAGCGATTGGCGCCGCGCAGCGTCTCAAACATGGCCTTGGCCGCTGGGTTGGCGTCCAAGGCCGCTTGCAGGTCGGGCGGCACTACGGCTGTGCGTTGGCCAGCATAGGCTTCGGCCCAGCGGCCGTCCGCTTTGGCTTGCTCCACCTCGTGCAAGCCAGCGGGCTGCATCTTGCCATCGCGGATGAGCTGTTCGGCCTTGCTGGCGTTGATCTTGGACCACTTGCTCTTCCTGCGCCGGGGAGTGAAACGCTGGAGCCAGTAATCGTCGTCGAGCTTGTCTTTCTGGCCATCGACCCAGCCGTAACACAGCGCCGCTTCCAGCGCCTCGGCATAGGTAACCGTGGTATCGGCGGCAGCCTTCTTGGCGATCTTGAGCCATACTCCACTCGACCTGGCATGATCGCGCGCCAGCCATGCCTCCCACTCGACTGGAGTGGCGAACGACACCACCGGCAGATCTGCCTTGGCCGCTGGTGTCAGCTTGGGAACAGCTCCTGCAACAGGTTGAACAGCCCCCGCGGATTCGTCTGCTGCATGCTGTGCCCGCCGTCGATGGTGCGCACGGTCCAACGCGGATTGCCGCGCAGCTCGCCGGCGCAGCGATCGAAGAAGGAGGTGTTGGTGCCGTCGCGACCCAGTGCCTGGATATAGGTGAGACTGAACGGCCGCTGTTCAAGCGGCACGCTTACCTTGACCTTCTCTTCAAGGGTGGCCCGCGGGTGCGACACCCGCCGGGCAGCATTCCACTTCACCTCAGGACTGTTCGGGTCACCTGGCCGGTTCGGCCCGGGCACGAGCCAATCAGTCGCCGGCGGCGCCCCACTCAAGTCATATAGGCTCTGCCCATCGCGCGGCAGAAAAGCATCCAGATACACCAGGTGCTTGATGCGCTCCGGCATCTGCTCGACAACGCCAGTCACCACCATGCCACCATAGCTGTGACCCACGAGGATGATGTCGTTCAGATCCTCGTACCAGATGGCGTTATATACGTCCCGCACGTGCGTACTGAGGTTGACTAGCGGCGTGACCAGATGGGCGCGCTCGCCCTGGCCGGTGAGCGACGGTGTGTACACGTCATGGCCAGCGCCCAAGAGCAGCGGCCGCAGTTTGTGCCAGCCATAGGACCCGCCCCACGCGCCATGGACCAAGACATACGTACTCATTGCGCCGCGAGTCTACCATCGACAGATCCACGCCAGTGGTGCCAAGCAGAAATGTATTTGAACCGCACATGGCCTCTTCACGGGCAGGCCGCTGGTGTGTAAGATGGGGACAGCAACGGCCACGATGGGGCCAGGAGCGTTGGGTAGGTAGAGGCGGCGCGGTGAAAATTCTCGACCGTCCTGGCGTTGAGCCGGTAGCAGATGGAGAGCCGGCGACGGGCACAGCCACGCTGTACCACACGGCGGACTTTGCGCCGAGCCGCTTCGGTGGCATCCTCACTGACCTTGGCATCGTCCCTCGCCTTATGGGCGACCCCGCGGCCGTGGATGTTGCCCAGCCCCACGTCTTCCTCCTACCAGCGCGTGCACTGCTGAAACCGCGATTGGCCGAGGCCATCAGCCAGTTGCACGGCGACCTGTCCACAGTCATCGTTACCGGTGGCGGGCCGACGGACAGCAGCTGCCTACCAGCCCGCGTGCGGGACATTGTGTTCGCCTGGTTGGATGAACCCCTGGGCGAGGATGCACTGCACTTCGCGCTGCGCACCTCCCTGCGGCAAATCGAACTGCTGCGCAGCGCGCGCCAAGCCCTGCAGGACCTCGACCAGCGTTCAGAGCAGATGGCCGTGCTCAACCAGGTGGGCATTGCCCTTTCTGGCGAGCGCGACATGGATGCGCTGCAGCACCTCATTCTGCAACGTGCTCGCGAGTTGACAAGCGCCGACGCCGGCAGCCTGTACCTGGTGGTGGAAGATGAGCAGCCGGCGCTGGATGAACAGGGGCAGCCGGCCAATGACTCCGAGGGCAACCCGCTCTCCCGGCGTGTGAAGGTCCTCGCCTTCAACAAGACGCAGAACTACTCGAACCCGTCCGACTTCACCGCCTTCAAGCTGCCACTCACCACCGGCAGCATATCCGGTTATGTCGCGACCACGGGCCAGGTGGTGCAGCACGAGGACATGTACCACCTGTCGGACGGGCTGCCCTACAGCTTCAATGTGGATTTCGACAAGCGCAGCGGGTACCGCACCAAGTCCATGCTCACTGTGCCCATGGTCAACATGGAAAAGGAGATCATCGGCGCCATCCAGCTCATCAACCGCAAGCGCAACGCCGAGGCTAAGCTCACGCTGGAAAGCGCGGAGGAAGAGGTCCTGCCCTTCAGCGATGAAGATCGCGACCTGGCACTTTCCTTCGCCAGCCAGGCAGCGGTGGCGCTGGACAACAAACGGCTGATGGACAGCATTCAAACCCTGTTCGAAGGCTTCGTCACGGCGTCTGTGCAGGCCATCGAGTCGCGCGATCCCACCACGTCGGGCCACTCCGGGCGTGTCGCCATCCTCACGGTGGGCCTGGCGGAGGTCGTGAACCAGGTGGAAGCCGGCCGCTTCCGCGACACGTATTACCGTTACGAGGATCTTAAGGAGATCCGTTACGCCTCACTGCTGCACGATTTCGGGAAAGTTGGCGTGCGCGAGCATGTGCTGGTGAAGGCCAAGAAGCTGTATGACTGGCAAATCCAGCAGATCCACGGGCGCTTCGGCGTGGCACAAGCGGCTCTTGAGGCGCGCTTCCTGCGGCGCAAACTGGA
Source organism: Chloroflexota bacterium (assembly GCA_035532895.1). Lineage (GTDB taxonomy): Bacteria > Chloroflexota > JAJPGV01 > JAJPGV01 > JAJPGV01 > DATKQD01. Next base: position 9,365 of record DATKQD010000051.1, on the reverse strand, counting down.
CTACCTCACGCGCTATGGCAATGCCGCTGGTTGGGAGGATGCCCTGGAGGGGATCGACCGCGACTACGCCAACGAGGTGGAGCAGCTCCAGCAGTACTGGCAAGTGATCAAACAGGTGAACGAGCCAACGGTGCTTGAGGACAACAGCTTCGCCCTGCTGACTGCCATCTCCAGCCTCACCTATGAGACGCCGGAATCCGGCTCGGAGCCGCTGGTGGAGTCGGCTGAGCTGCAGAAGCTGTCCATCAAAAAGGGCAGCCTGGATGATAACGAGCGGCTGGAGATCGAATCGCACGTGACGCACACCTACAAGTTCCTGACCAAAATCCCCTGGACCAAGGAACTGCAGCACGTCCCGGAGGTCGCCTGGGCGCACCACGAAAAGCTGGACGGCTCGGGCTACCCCAATGGCTTGACCTCGGAGCAGATTCCGCTGCAATCCAAGATGATGACCATCGCGGACATCTACGATGCCCTCACCGCCTGGGACCGTCCCTACAAGAAAGCTGTGCCCGTGGACAAGGCTCTGCAGATACTGGGCTGGGAGGTGAAGGATGGGCACGTGGACGCGGACCTGCTGGAGCTGTTCATCCAGAACCAGGTGTACGAGCGGACCGCACGGCCGGCTTGAACAGACAGTGTCACGCCGCCGCCGGATCATCGCGCGGCGCGGTGCGCCGAACCCTGGACCGAGCTGATGGCACACCATAGCTGTTGAACGCAGGCGGCGCATCGCCGTTGTTGGGCCAGGCGACGCTATGGGCCACATTGCCCAGCTGGCGCAGCAAGTGGGCCAGTTCCTCGGCTGGGCTGGCTGCGACGTCTACACGGGGGGGCTGGGAGGAGTGATGGAAGCAGCCGCGCGCGGCGCCGTACAGGCGGGCGCGGTCACCATCGGCATCTTGCCCGGAACCGAGGCCAGCGATGCCAACACGCAGATCACCATTCCCGTGGCCACTGGCCTAGGCGAAGCGCGTAACCTCATCCTGATCCACTCCGTTGAGGCGATCATCGCGGTAGGCAAAGGCTACGGCACCCTGTCAGAGCTCGCCTTCGCTCTGCGTGCGCAGAAGCGCGTCATCACGCTCGAAAGCTGGGACGTTGAAGGAGTGATTCCCGCCGAATCGCCCGAAGCCGCCGTTCGCGAGGCGCTGCGCCAGGCCTGATCGCCGCCTCTCCCCCCGCCCAGCCGCCCTGGAGCTGCTACACCTCTTTGTGCTGGATGTCTATGCGATGTGAACCGGGCACGAAGGTGGACTCCGCCCGGGCCCATAAGCGCTGCCAGGCCTCGTCCGAGCTCTGCTTCTGCTGCTCGTCCTGCAGCTCGCCGCGGGACTCGTAGCTCACTTCAATACGAAACTTGCCGGACTCCAGGTCCAGCGGCCGATAAGTGACCGGCAGCTTGTAGCCCTGCTTCTGGTGGTACTGTCGGAACTGTCGGGATACGTTCAGGAATTCCTGGATCTGATCGGGCTTCACCCGGAATTCCGACACCCAGCTGTACAACGTAAGCTTTCGAGCACCTTCCTCACACACCGGCCTTGAAACGCGCCCGCGAATTGGGCCATATCACCCTAACATGTGCCGTTGAGCCGGTCAATTGCCTATACTTATGGTGAGTCCCAGCACGCGTACTCCAGTGGGCTCAGGAGGCGACGGTCCACCGTGGACGATGGTCACAGTACCTGGTTCGGTTCCCACGATCACGGCATGTCGCTTTCGGAGGAGCACCGCCCAGCTTGAGCTGAAACGGGCCTGACGGGCATCCCTCCGAAAGGGGCAGCAAACCCCTAGCGGAGGAGGTGACACGCGAATGGCCTTTCTCAGCCAAATTGTTGGCAAGCCGGTCTACGATAGCCAGCAGCACAAGCTCGGCAAGCTGAACGACGTTTCCATCCCTGCCTATGGCACGCCCTACCCCAGCGTGTCCGCCATCCAGATTGGCCAGCGCTGGGTGCCCTGGAACCAAGTGAAGTCGCTTGAGGATCGCATCGAGCTGGCTGTAGCGGCGGACGATCTGCGCGAGTACACCCTGCAGTCACATGATGTGCGGCTGCGCTATGAAGTGCTGGATCACCAGATTGTGGACATCGAGGGCCGCAAGGTGCGGCGCGTAAACGACCTGGCCCTCTCACACACCAACGGCCACTACTCGCTCATGGGTGTCGACATCTCCACCCGGGCCCTCATGCGGCGCCTTGGCCTGGGCAGCGTAGTGAACCGTCTGGGCAGCACCAGCCCGGACCTCATCGCCTGGGCCGATGTGGATCCTGTCCGCAGCGACACCAACGTGGGCGTTCGGCTGCGGCGTTCGCGCCAGACTATCTCGCGGCTGCACCCATCGGACCTCGCCGACATCGTGGAGGAGCTGACCGTCACCGAAGGCGTAAGCCTGCTCAACACCCTGGACGACGAGCACGCCGCTGACGTGCTGGAAGAAGTGGAGGACACGCGCCAGGCCGACATCCTGGAGCAAATGGAGAGTGAGCGCGCCGCGGACATCCTGGAGGAGATGGCGCCGGATGACGCGGCCGATGTGCTGGCTGAGATGGATCCGGAAAAGGCGCAGCAGGTGCTGAGTCTCATGGAAGCTGAAGCGCACGAGGACGTGGCCGAGCTGCTGGGCTACGACGAGGACACCGCCGGCGGCATCATGACCACGGACTATGTGGCCGCGGCGCAGGACTACACCGCGGCACAGACGCTGGAGCACATCCGCACCCACTGCCGCGAGATTGACATGGTTTATAACGTGTATGTCGTGCACGACCTGGAGAGCGAGCAACTCTCCGGAGTAGTCACCCTGCGCGACCTCATCATGGCCGACCCCAGCGCCCGGCTGGCCTCGTTCATGCACCCGGAGCCCGCCAGCGTCAAGCTGAACGACAATCAGGAAGAGGTTGCCCGCACGATCGCGAAATACAATCTTATGTCTATTCCTGTCGTGGATGCCGACAACCGCCTGCACGGCATTGTGACGGTGGACGATGCGGTAGACATCTTGTTGCCTACGGCCTGGAAGAAGCGGCTCCCCAAGATCTTCTGATTCGGCGGCCACGGCCCGCGTCAGCCCTCCGGCTCGGACGGCCGCCGGCCCGCCGTGGCTTGCCTGCGTGCTCTGCCTGGGCATGGCCTACCATTTTCAGCGTCATGTCCTACAACACTGACCTCTACGATCTCCTCGAGCTCGATGCCGAGACCCCGCTGCAGATCATTCCCGCGCGGACCTTGCTGCAAGCAGCACAGCGGCAGCTCAGCGCCGGCCACCTTATCCAGCCCGGGTCGGCCGTCCTGGTCATCGGTGCGACCGAGCCGGATGAGCCGGCGCTGCTGCGGGCGCTGCACGCGGTGTACCCGCCCGGCCACGCTATACGCCACTCATCGGTGGGGCTGTTTGCGCCACCCCTGCCGCCGCTGGAGCACGGCTCTTACCTGGCTGCCGTGCAGTACATCACCGAGCGGCTGCGCGCCAGCGACGGCTGCCCCTGGGACCGTGAGCAGAACCACCAGTCGATTAAAAGCAACCTGTTGGAGGAGGCATACGAGGTGGTTGATGCGCTTGACTCAGGCGACCCCGCCAAACTAGCGGAGGAGTTGGGCGACCTGCTCTTTCAGGTGACCCTGCACGCCGAGATTGCCCGCCAGCAGGGCGAGTTCGACCTGCGGGACGTGGCCCTGGGCATCACCTCCAAGCTGGTGCGCCGCCATCCACACGTGTTCGCGGACGGTAGCGCTAGTACCGCGGCCGAGGTTCTCCAGAACTGGGATGAGATCAAGAAGAAGGAGCGGGGCGGATCCGCCTCACTTCTGGCGGGTGTTGCTGTTGCCATGCCAGCGTTGGCGTATGCGCAGGAGGTGACCAAGCGGGCAGCGCGGCAGGGGTTCCATCAAGCGCGGAGAGATCCAGCGCTCGCGACGTTGCGCGCGGAGCTGGCTGAACTTGGCGCTCTGGGGGATGCGGCCGTCGTTCAGGAGCGCCTGGGCACCGTGCTTTTGGAGCTGGTGCAGCTGTCACGAGACCACGGTGTGGAGGCCGAGGAGGCGCTCCGCCTGGAAAACCGCCGCTTCCGCGCCGCCTTCGAAGGGTGGGACGCCACCGTCCCCGACCAGGACACTCCACCGGCCGCCCGGTGATTGTGGATGCGCATGTCCATCTCTTTCCACCGCGGATAGCCGCTGCCCGGGCGGACTACCTGGAGCGCGATGCCTGGTTCCGCCGCCTCTACTCGCGGCCCCGCACCCGCATCGGCAGCGTGGAAGAGCTGCTGAGCAGCATGGACAGCAGCGGTATCGAGCGCAGCGTCGTTGCCGGCTTTCCGTGGGCCAGCCAGGAGCTATGTGAGCTGCACAACACCTTCTCGGCGCAGCTCCCGCGTGACCGGCTCATAGTGCTGTGCACCGTGCAGCCGCGGGCCGGCCAGCGCGCGATGGACGAGCTGGCTCGTTGTCTGGATGCCGGCTTCGCCGGCTTGGGTGAATTGAATCCGGATGCGCAGGGCTTCGGCCTGGATGAGGCAGACGTGCTTGGCCCGCTGATCGACCTGTTGAAGGCTGCCCGCGCGCCACTGCTGCTGCACTGCAGCGAGCCCGTGGGCCACATCTACCCCGGGAAGGGCCATACGACCCCGGATAAGGTGTATCCCTTCGCCCTGGCTAACCGCGAGCTCACGCTGGTAGCCGCGCACTGGGGTGGCGGCCTGCCCTTCTACTACCTGATGCCCGAGGTTGGTCCGGCCCTGCCAAACCTCTACTTCGACTCCGCCGCCAGCGACTACCTGTACGACCAGCGCGTCTTTCCCACGGCGGCTAGCCTGGTGGGCGCGAGCCGTGTGCTGTTTGGCAGCGACTATCCGCTCATCCCTCAGGAGCGCGCCCTCCGCTACGCCCGCGCCGCGGGCCTGCAGGCTGGCGTGGAAGCCGCCTTCCGCGGCGGCAACGCCCTGGCCATCTATGGACGATGATCGCGCGGGCTGGCGCTATCACGGCTCAGCCATTGCCACCGGGGGCCAAACTCCCGGCCTCCGCAGGCAAGGAACCCACGTAGGCTGAGTCTGAGCCTGCGCAATCTGGTGGGCGCGGCACTGGTGGCGCCAGCCGCGCTCCTCATCTGCGGCACGCTGCTGGTCGTCTTGCCCAACCGGGGGTATCTGTCCGCACTGCTGGCCGTGCTGGCGGCTGTGGCCGTGTGGGCTCGGCCCACTTCTGGAGCCGCATACGCCTCCGCGGCGCCCCGGTGCAAGGGAGCGGCGCTGGCGGTGGACCGCCGTGTGGGCGGAGCGGCCGTGGCGCGGCTTGGCGCCGTGGCGCGCCACCTGATCCGTGCGCCGGCGGCCTGGGGCACTTGTCTGCTGCTGATCGGATCTATCGCGGGCACGGCCGCATCGGCTTTGCCGGCGCTGAGCCTCCAGAAGCTGTGGGCCATCATCGTAGGGATAGCGCTATTCGGCCTACTGGCGCGACTGAGCGGCGATATCAACGGCAACGCTGCTGCGAATGACGTGGACCTCGCGCATCATCGCCCGAAGGGAGGGCCAGAGAAGCAGCAGGGCGACGACCTGTCTCATCCCGCATTGGCGGGCGACGGGAAGAGGCAGGCGGCCGCAAGCCGCGCAGCCGTGCTGCCGGTGCTCTGGATGCTGGTTGGCTTTGGCGTGCTGCTAGGCATCGCCGCGGATGTGCAGGTAGACCGGAACTCCTGGAAGCTGAATGCCTACAACCGCGCGGTCTACAGCATGTTCGCGCATATTCCACGCCTCTCGACCGTGGCACTCAATCAGAATGCGATCGCCGCCTGGTTCATCGTGATCGCACCACTGGCCCTCTGCCTGGCGCTGGGGCCCTGGCGCCGAGGAGCTCGCGTGCTGGGCTCCGCATTGGCAATCTCCAGCCTGTTTCAGCTCTCGCTGACCAATTCACGCGCGGCGCTGCTCGCTCTCGGCGTCGGGCTGCTGGCAGGTGCCTGGGTGCTGGGCGGGCACTGGCGCTGGATTGGGGCCAGCGCTTTGGGCGCACTCCTGGCGCTGTTGGTGAGTGGTCTGCTGGGGGAGCCCTTCCGGTTGACCCTACTGCCCACCGGCGGGAGCAGCCGCGAGCGGCTGGCCATCTGGAATAGCGCCTTGCACATGCTGGCGGCTGCTCCCTTCACCGGAACAGGTCTCGGGCTGTTCCAACGGGTGTATCCCGCCTTTATGCTGCCGGGCGAACGCGTGGACTATCCCCATGCCCATAACCTGCTGCTCCAGGCTGGCACAGACATGGGCCTGCTTGGAATTGTCGGCTGGTTGATACTCACAGCCTGGGCAGCCTGTGTGACCATTCGCCTCTGTCGGAGACCGCCCAAAGACCCTGCCACGCGCTGCTTGGCAGCTGGCGCGGTGGCCGCGAGCGCTGGCCTGCTGGCGCACGCTCAGGTGGATTGCTACTTCGCTGGCGACTCGCACACCATCTTCTTCCTGTTCGTGCCGCTCGGTCTGCTGGCGGCCACCGCGCGCCCGCCAGCAAGGCAGACAGACAGCTCGACGCGGCGCATTGATCTCAACGCAACTCGAAGTCGGCGAGGCGGGCTGATCCGCGGACGGCTGCCAGCGGCCGGTGGCCTTGCGGGCCTGGCCCTCGTCGCCCTCTGGGCCAGTGGTTGGCTGCCGAGTGAGCTGCTGCTGAATCGCGGCACGCTGGCGTGGTTGCGCAGCGGGCTGGGGAACGCAGGGCAAACAGGCCTCACAGCGGCGATTCAGGATGATCGCGCCGCGGTGGCACTGCAGCCGAGCAACTGGGCCGCGAATCAGGCATTGGGCCTGTCCCTGGTCAGCGACGGGCAGCCCCAGCAAGCCGTGGCCGCCCTGCAGCTCGCCACGAGGTTGAGACCGTCCGATCCACTGCTGGAGCTGGAAATGGGAAACGCACAGGCCGCCGCGGGCCAACCGCGGGCAGCCTTGGAGAGCTGGGGCCTTGCGGGCGCCGCTCCTTACCTGGTCAGCTTGGGCCAGGGCGAAGCCAGGCGCGGAAGCACCAATGCCTCCGCGCGGTGGTATGCAGCCGCGCTGGCCATTTCGCCAGGTAACCCGGGGGCGAGCCGGGGGCTGGCCTGGCTGCAAACTGGCAAAAGGGACTGGACCGGCGCAGCAGTCACGCTGCGGCGCGACCTTGCCGCGCACCACCATGACGGCGTCGCCCAGCGGTTGCTCGCGGGGCTGGCCTGGCGTGCGGGTGATTTCAGCCAGGCGCGACGCTTGCTCAACCGCGCCCTGACGGTGAGTGGACCCGATGAGTCATTGCAACGCGGCTTGGGCCTGCTGGACCAGTCGCTCGGCAAGCCGGATCAGGCCGCGGCGGATGACGCCAGTGCGCACGCGACGCTCGCCGCTCGTGGCGTACCTTCGCCTGAATTGGGAGAAATCTTTTTCTTTGCCGGACTGGATAACCAGGCCGAACGGGAGTTTCGGCGCGTGGCCTACGGCCAACCGGCCGATCCTATTGGCCATTACTGGCTGGGGCGGCTCTTCATCGCGCAAGACCAGCCCTCGCACGCCCTGACGGAACTCCAAATGGCGGTTCACGCCATCCCGAATCAAGAGCAGTTTCTCCTGGCGCTCGCCGAGGAGCAGTTGCGCGTCAGGAATCGCTTAGCTGCGCTGCACACCTACCGCGCCATCCGCGCCTTGGATCCCAGCAACGCGGAAGCAGCGGCCGCCCTGCACCTGCCCGCACTGCCCCGCACCTGAAGGCACGGACTGCAGCCCTTGGCGCAGCAACGCCCGGCGGGAACTCAGCACCTCTCCCCACACGGGGCCAGAAGTAAGCTATCGCCTGCCGATCGGAACGACGACCTCTCGCAGCCTTCACTCATGCGGACAGTCGCGAGGCGTGACCGCCCTTCGGGCTCAGGGCAGGGGCTGACGAATGAAGCCGCGGAGGGCAGAGAGGAAGACATCAGGCTGGTCGAAGTGGATGCCGTGGCCGGCGCCGGCGATCTCCTGGTACGTGACACATGGGTTGAGCGCGGCGAGACGGCGCAAGGGTTCGGCCGCGATCATAGAGGACGCGCCGCGGAGCACCAGGGTAGGGCAGCGTAGCTGCTCGACAAAGGGAGAGAGTGCTTCGCCATCCAGCGGATCGCCCGCGGCCAGCCAGGCCATGAGACCAGCGCGGTCCAACCGCCAGGTGACGTGGCCATCCGGGTGGCGCAGCAGGTTGCTTTCGAGATAGCGATCGTTCGATTCCTTCGTTGGCCTGGGCGACGCGATTGCGGCCATCCCTGCCTTTTCTGCCTCCGCCCAGCTGGGAAAAGCCAGTGGCAGCTCAGGGAACAACCCACCTTGTCCCCGCGGTGTGGTGCCCGTTGGTGATTGCGGAGCCCGTTGGTTGCTGCCGAAGCGGGCCGGGTCCTCGAGGATCAGTCGCACCACCTGTTCCGGGTGGCGGGCCGCGTAGATGGCCACGGTCGGCCCACCCAGGGAGTGCCCGCACAGAACAAAACGGCTCAGCCCCAGCGCGGCCGTCCAGGCCACCAGATCCCGCTGATAGCTTTCCATGGAATAATCCCCGTCCGGGTCCCAGGCGCTGAAGCCATGGCCGCGCAGATCTGGCGCGAACACGCGAAACTCCGCCTCCAGCGCCGTGGCCACCTCCCAGAAGTTGGAGGCCGCGCCCATGAACCCGTGCACGAAGACCATGGGAGGTAGCGCAGGCGAGCCCCAAGCCAGGTATGACAGCTCTCGTCCATTGGCCTGGATTGTCCGTCGCGCTCCGTCACTCATCATTCGCCTCCTACCTGCCCGCGGGCCAATGCTCGCCGCGGCCGGCCTTACAGTCCGAGCAGACTGTCGCGCATCACCTCGAAGTTGTCCAGCGCTTTACCGGTACCCAGCGCTACGCAGTTCAAGGGATGCTCGGCCACATGGCAGGGCACCCCGGTGACGGAGGTGAGCAACTTGTCCACGTTGCGCAGCAGCGAGCCGCCCCCGGTCATCACCATGCCCTTGTCCATCACGTCGGAGGAAAGCTCCGGCGGGGTTTGCTCCAGCACCGCTTTCACTGCCTCGGTCACACTAGCGACGGGATCGGAGATGGCATCCACGATCTCATTGGTGCGGATGGTCACCGTGCGCGGCAGGCCCAGCAGCTGATCGCGCCCACGTACTTCCATTTCCAGCTCGTCTTCCAGGCGGGTGGCGCTGCCAATCTGAATCTTGATATCTTCGGCCGTACGCTCACCGATCATCAAGTTGTAGCGGCGCTTGATGTAGGCCGCGATCACGTCGTCGAAGCGGTTGCCGCCGACGCGCACCGAGTGCGAGGTGACGATGCCGTTCAGCGAGATCACCGCCACCTCGGTGGTGCCGCCGCCGATGTCGATGATGAGGTTG
>DATKQD010000050.1:0-15434 GCA_035532895.1 Chloroflexota bacterium | reverse complement strand
ACGCCCGAAACGATGCCCGAGATGAGGTCGCCCCAGAACTCCGAGACACCAAAGTTGATGGTAGCCAGGTTAAAGGCCCACGCCGGCACGTTGGCCAGCAGGACGATGGCTGCCAGAAACCAGATAGCCGCTTCGATGAATGCCCCCAGCCAGGTTCGTGTCCACATAGCTATTTCAGCGTCTGCAGGAAGGTGACCACGTCGTTCAGCTCCTGATCGGTCAAGCCCAGGTTTGGCATGACCGTGCCGGGCTTGGCGGCGGGTGGGTTATGAATCCACTGCTTCATGAAGGCGGCGGTGTTCGGGAAGTGATCGTACGGAGTGGTGGCGATGTGCGTGAGGTTCGGGCCTACGGTGCCGGTGGAGATGCCCGCGATGGTGTGGCAGCCGGTGCAACCCTTGGTCTCGAACACCTGCTTGCCGGCGGATTCGCTGCCCGGCTTGTAGGGCGCGGCGCCCGTGTCCACGGTGACGATGCCCGACCCGGCAGGCCCAGCCGCGCCCGCTGGCACGGTTTGCGGGCCAGCGACGGGTGCCGCCGGTGTGGCCTTAGCGAAGGCCGTGGGCAGTTCAGCTGATTGCTTCACCAGGTTCCACTGTTGCGATTCCAGGAAGTCCACCAGGTAATCGATCGAGAGGTCATCGAGCGGGCCACCGAAGCGGTCGGACCATGTCGGCATCACCACCTGGCCGGGCGGTGGATTGCCGCCCAGTGGCGGGCGGCCGGCCGAGATCGTCTTGCGGATGTAGTCCTCGTTGCGGCTCTTGGTCCAGGGTACCTGCTGCGGCTTCCCGTCGGGGCCCAGCTGGGTGACGTAGCCGCGCAGTGGAGGCGCGCCGCTAGGCTTGTTGTTCGAGGGCTGGATGGCGTTGCCCTGGCCCTGCACACCATGGCAGGTGGAGCAGTTGGCGGCGAAGATGTCCGCCCCCCGCTGGATGTTCTCCTGATCCAGCGCAACTGAAGCCTGGTACTGCCGCTGGCTCTCGAACATGAAGTACCCCGGAATGATGAGGACGATCAGCGTGGTGAGGATCACGCTGATCATCAGTCGTCTATCCATGACTGCGCGTGTCGCCGCGAGGCATCGTTACGGTCGGTCCCCCTTCACTGGTCTTGCGGCGGCGGTGCCGCGAGCGATTGAACGACTGCTGCAGGTATCCGCTGTGGCGGGAGCGGCCTCCGACCATCGTCACGCGCAGCGTGGTCCGCGCGGCGTGTCGTCGATGGTGTGTGTCCCATGTTTGGGGCCGGTGATCAGCGCTGTTGTGTCCACGATGATGTCGCCGTTGCTGACACTGGCCTTGAAACGATCCATGCCGCGAGGCGCTGGCCCTTGCACCCACTCGCCGTGCAGGTTGTAGGTTGAGCCGTGGCAGGGACACTCGAAGCGGCCGGACTGGTCGCAATAGGGTACTGTGCAGCCCAGGTGTGGGCACACATGGTACAGCGCCTGCACGGTCTTGTCGTAGGCGAGTAGGTTCACGACCCAGCTCTTGATCTTCAGAAAGTGCACCGGGCTGCCCGCTTTCGGCGTCACCGGTGGGTAGTCGGACACCCGGCCCGCGTTCACCAGCGAGCCGAGGCCACCCCTGAGCACTGGCCATAGGAAGTTGACGCTGGTGGCCAGAAACTCCACTGAGGCCAGGCCAATGGCGCCGCCGAGCATGATGCGCAAGGCATTACGCCGGGAGACCGGCTCCGAAATCTTTTGCGGGCTGCTGGGGGCGTGGACTGTGCTCATCAACTCTTCTCGTCGGTCGCCGGAGCGTAGAACGCTTGAACCCATGGGTCACGAGCCATCCGGACGATGAGGTACAGCCCGATCACGGTTCCGAACACCGGCAAAAAGATCATGCTGACCACCAGCATGCCGTAGGTTCTCCCCAAGCTGGAGCGACTCTTGCGCGACTCCACCAAGAAAATCATGTAGAGCTGACTGACGAACAGCAGGCCGAAAATGACGATCGGCAGAACCGTGTTCTGCACCACGCAAAGGGGTGATGCGGCGCCGGTGCATATCTGGCTCGGTCCGAGTTCCGCCTTGTAGAGCGACATGCCGAAGAAGAAGAGCAGGTAGCCGGCGATGCAGGCCGAGAACAAGCCCCACCACATGAGGCAGCCCACCGCCCCCGGATACCGCTGGCGGTCGCGTGGGAAGCTTTGCTGGATCACGCTCATAGTGAGAAGAACACTCCATTCCACGGCCACGTCCAGCTATAGCCGGGACCCCGAAATGCCACACCGAAGAGGGTGAGGATGAGTGCCGCGAAGATGAACAGCGAGAACAGGCAGATGGCCAGCTTGCGGTCCTGTGGCCGGTTGGATGGGTTGCGGTCGATGTAAGGGATGAGGGCCAGGCCCAGCAAAATGAAGGTGGGCAGCAGCACGCCGGCCACGACCGGCGGAAAGTAGTGCAGCAGCTCCTGCAAGCCCAGGAAGTACCACGGCGCCTTGGCCGGGTTTTCGGCAACGTTGGGGTTCTCCTCCAGCAGCAGCGGCGCGTTGTACAGAATGGAGAAAACAATGACCAGCAGCGTTACAAACGCCGCGGCAATGAACTCCATGGAAACGAGGTGCGGCCACGCATCGACCGTATCCTCGGGCTCCTTGTCAACGCGGGTCACGCCCTCCTGGCGGACCAGGGCCAGCAGCCGGTAGCGTTTCTCGGCCCCCAGCTGATCCGGCGGGAGTTTTGGCGGAGTCGGCGTTACAGCCATGTGTCGCAGCTCCTCCTAGCCTGAAATGAACGTATCTTGAGGTTCTTTGCGCCAGTATTCCGGCCGTTCGAGATCCAGGTCCACCAGGATGTCTGGGATGGGGCCCGAGATGCCGCCGTCCTTGCGAATCCGCCAGAAGTGGATGGCCAAGCCAACCCCGACCAGCAGCGGCAGGAAGATGACGTGCAGCACGTAGAAGCGCAGCAGAGCGCTGGGGCCGACGCTCGTGGCGCCGAGCAGCAGGGTGTGCGCCTGGTAGCCCACCAGCGGGGCGTAGCCGGCCATGTTGGTGCCGACGGTGATCGCCCAGAAGGCCAACTGGTCCCAAGGCAGCAGGTAGCCGGTGAAGCTGAGCAGCAGGGTCGCCAGCAGCAGCAGCACGCCGATGACCCAGTTGAACTCCCGCGGCGGTTTGTATCCGCCCTGGTAGAACACGCGAATCATGTGCAGGGTCACGGTCATGACCATGAGGTGCGCGGCCCAGCGGTGCATGTTGCGCGTCAACAACCCAAAGGTGACGCTGGTATTGATGAGCTTAATGCTCAAGTAGGCCTGGTTGGACGATGGCGTGTAGAAGAACATGAGGTACACGCCGGTTACCGTCAGCAACAGGAACAGGTAGAAGGAGATGCCGCCCAGACCGTAGGTCCAGGTGAACTTGGCGGCGTGCTTCTTGACCTTCACCGGGTGCAGGTGGAGGAAGACGTTGCTCATGATGACGAGCGCCCTGTTGGGCGGATCGTCCGGATAACCGTGGCGGAAAATGGATTTCCAGAGCTGGCTCTCGACGATGACCTGGCGCATCTCGGAGCTTGAAGGAGGCTTCGGGAGGATCTTCACCGCGTACTCCAGTCCGTGCTAACGAGCGTGGCGATAATATCACGCCACCCCCAACGGTACCGGCCTTGCGCGGTCCGCCGGTATAGGGTAACCAACCTAAATTCCTCGGGCGATAGCGGCCTCCAGCTCATCCAACACTGCCAGGACAGCCGCTCGCTTGAGCGCACAGCAGGCGACCAGACCCACGGTTGAGGGTAGGCCAAGCAGCGCGCGCAGCTCAGCGGCGGGCACCGCGTTCGGTTGGTCTTGCTTGTTGGCGGCTACGACCAGCGGCCAGGGGCTGTCGCGCAGCCAGCGTGCGAATTCCTGGGCTTCGCCCAGGGTCGTCCGGTCCGCGCAATCTACCACCAGCACTCCGCCCGCGGTCCCACGGGCCAGCACCTGGCGCATGGGGGCAAAGCGCTCCTGGCCGGGCGTGCCGAACAGCAGCAGCTGGTTGCCGCGAGGTGAGAGGAGCTGGCCAAAGTCCAGCGCGACGGTCGTGCGCGTCTTGGTCGCTTGCTGGTCGCCGGTCACGGCGCGCTCGGTATGCACGGTCGCACCATCGCAGGCGGTGCGGACGAAGGCGCTTTTCCCGGCGTTGAAGGCGCCGGTGACGAGGATTTTCAGTTTGCGCGCCACGTCAGCGGCCGATGGTGAAGATGTCCACCGGCTCCGCCTTGCCGCGGATCGGCGCGCTGCCCAGCGGCTGGAGCGCACAGACCGCGGGATTCACCAGCTGGGCGGCGTCGGCCGAGACCACGGAGTCCACGTGGTACTCCTTGCACAGGCTCTCCAGCCGCGAGGCGGTGTTCACGGTATCGCCAATGGCGGTGTAGTCAGATCGGCGCGGCAGGCCCACGGCCCCCAGCACCACCTCCCCTGTATGGATGCCCACCCCAAAGCCGATCTCGGCCTGGCCGCGCTCCAGTCGCTCCCGGTTCAACTGGCCGATGGCGCGCCGGATCGCCTGCGCCGTACGAACGGCGCCGTCTGCGCCCTGCGATGCGTCCGGCAGCACGCCGAAGATGGCCATAAGCCCATCGCCCAGGAACTTGTCCAGGATGCCGCCGCAATCAAAGACGCAGCTGGCCATGGCGCCAACATAGCTGTTCAGCAGCTCCACCACGGCTTCGGCCGGCAGCTGGTCGGCCAGCGCGGTGGAGCCGCGGAGGTCGCCGAAGAGGATGGTGACGACCCGTCGCTCGCCGGCCAGATCCAACCGATCTCCGGCCAGCACGCGATCGACGACCGCGGGTGAGACGAAGCGCTCGAAGCCGCGGCGGCGGTCCAGCTCGATGAACAGCGACCAGAGCGCGGAAATAACCGCCAGCAGCATGAGGACGTGGTACTCCCACCACGCCCAGCTCCAGACCGGCGCGATGATGAGGGTGAACTGCGCATCAGCCAGCAGCAGGAACGCGGCGACCTGCGCCCCCTGCATGGGCAGCCGGCTGGCGTGGTACTCCAGGCTCTGCCGCCAGGCTGCGAACAAGAAGAGCGCGATGCCGAGGGCGGTGACAACGTACGGCCAGGGCGGGTCCAGCAGGGGCAGACGCGCGACGGTGGAAGGGAAGCGCAGTCCCCCGATGCCATACACGATCAGCAGTGCTACCAGACCCAGCACGGTGATGCGGGCCCGCCGGGCCACGCGCGGCGTGGGGCGCCAGTCGAGTGGCAAGTAGCGTGCAGCGAAGAAGAGCGCCGGGATGAACAAGCTGAGGAAGGCGGAGATGCCAAGCACGGAGTCCGCTCCATGCTCCTGGCGATAGCTGCCGCCTACAATCGTCAGCGCGGGTGCCGGCAGCAGCACACCCGGCGTGGCCAGCGCGTGTACGGCGAAGAAGCCGGCCATGCTGAGAAAGCCCAGCGCCACGAACAGCAGCCGGTAGGCCTTCTGCTCCAGGGCGGAGCGGGCCACCAGTACGGCGACCAGCAGCGCCAAGAACGAGATGTTGGTGACGATGACCAGGTGCTCGAAGCCGAGCGCGGCATCGGCTGCACGCACCGGGAAGGTGAGCAGCCAGGCGAAGATGGCCAGCGGAATCACCATGAGCCCCAGGGCCACCGCCAGCGGCAGCAGCCAGCGGCCCACCCCCACCTTGCTGTGTGGGGGGCCTAACGCCGGGGCCGCGGTCACGGGGCCGGTCGCGCCAGTGCGGGCTGCGAGGCGCCCGGAACCAGGCTGTGGCGCACGCGCTGGCCACAGCCCTCGTGGGCCTGGCGGCTAGCCCCGGTTCGTGAGCAGGCCCAGCAGGTCTTGCTTGCGGTAGCAGTAGCCGATAGGCTGGTGCGTGGTTGGGTCGCGCACGACAAAGCGCTTGATGCGCCCCACCATGCGCGCGTCCTCCACGGCACGCTCAAAGGTAGCAAGCTTGGTGTGTGCTTCCGGGCCGAGCACACCCGCCTCCGCCGTGCGGAACCCCAACAGCTCGCACAGCCAGTCCGCATCCACCATGTCGCCGGGCAACGGCAACCGGCCGCTGCCCGAAACATCCACCGCCAAGAGCAAGCCCTCCAATATGGATTCGTGCTCTCTCCCCGCCGTTGGAACGTAACACGTGGCTCGTGCGCTACGACATCGCGCCGGCAGGTAGGAATATTGGGGCAGCCAAAGCGGCGGCCCACTGGCTCCTCCTGTGGGAACCAGGTGCTGCCTGGCCGGGCCAAACGTCTAGGCGGTTGAGGCCTGCAGCGCCTTCTCAAGCTCGTTGCGGATGTCATTGCCGCCGCCGGTCTGCCAATCTTTGACGATTTGGTCGAAGGAGTTCACGTCTGCGCGACCGTACACGATGTTATTCAGCCCATCCGTAAGCTTCTGGTTCAGCACCTGACCCTTCTGCGCGGCCGTGGGCGAGTAGAGGCCCACCACCGGGCTCTTCACGCCAATGGCCAGTGCTTCAGACATGGCCTTGGAAGTAATCTGGGCGAAGTCTTTGCGCGATTGGGCCACGGTCATGGTCTTGGTGGCACGGCCGTTGGCGTCGTAGATGACGGTGGGTGCGCCGCCGAAGCGCCAGATGGGAAAGCTGGTCACCTCGGCCCGGCCCTTTGGCGTCAGCGCAGGGGCACCGCTGGGGTCGAACGCAAAGTCCTTGCCCTGCACGCCGTAGGTGAGCAGCTGCGCTTCTGTGCTGCCAAAGGGCGCTACGGTGAAGTCCAGTACGCCCAGCAGCTCCTGCACGCGCGCGGCCGCGCCTCTCTTGACAGCTACCAGCGATGTTGAACTCGAGCTCAGCAGGTGCTCAGCCTTGCCGCCGTCGAAGGCGAACGGCTGCAGGAAGCGTGGACTGAAGGCCGGGTCGCGCTGCAGGGCCTGATCCCAGGCGAAGCCGAAGGCGAAGTAGGAGTTCTGCCAGAGGATGACCTTGCCCGTGTACCACAAGTTGCCGAGCTGGGTGAGGTTCAGCGAGGGCGAGTTGGGGTGCATCACGCCCGCGTCCCACAGGCCGCGGGTGTAGGCCAGTGCCTCCTTGAACTCGGGCGTCTCGATGTCTTTGGTCAGCTTACCGCCGTCATTTCGCCAATCATTGGGCACACGAAAGACCTGGAGCATGAAGCCCAGCGGGTTCTGGGCGGCGGTGGTCGTGGCACTGTAGCCGGAGCCGGTGCCCGCCATGGCCCACACCTTGCCTGCTTGCGTGAGCTCCTTGGCCACTTTCAAGAAGTCGGTCTTGTCCTTGATGCTGGTGACGCCCACGGCGTCCAGCGCCTTGCCCTGGGCGTAGAACGACTGCCCGGTTGCGTCGGCGGCGGGGACGGCCAGAATCTTGTTGTTGAAGACGCCGTAGGGCCAGCGGAACGATGGAAAGTTGGCCAAGTTGGGGTAGGCCTTCACCGCGTCGCCCGCCAGGTAGGGCGTGAGGTCCGCGCACTGTGACTCCAGGAATTGCGGCATGTTCTGGAGCGAAGTGCCGATCACCGAGACGTAGAACAGGTCCGGCAGGTTGCCGCCGGCCACAATCGTGGTGAGCTTGGTGAGGTAGTCCGGCGCGCCCACGGCGTTGATGTTGAGCTTGGCGCCAACCTCCTTGTTCACTTCCTGCCAGGCGCTGTTCTGATCCATCGCCGGCGGTGGTGCGCCAATGGTGAAGGTGAGGATGCTCACGTCGTCGCTTTTGCCGGGGGGACTGGCGACGGACTTCACGGGGGCCTTGGGGTAGGCGAAATAGGCTGGCGGCAGGCCGCTGGTGTTACCGGCGATGTCCGGCGTGGGTCCCTGGAAGGGGACATACGTGGGCATCTTCAGCGCGCCACCGGCCGTGGCCGAGCTGGCGGCGCTGCTGGCCGGGGACGTACTGGCGGCGGCTGAGCTGGCGCTGGTGCTCGCGGCAACGGAGCCGGCTGTGCTGGCAGGCGCACTGCTGGCTGGCGCGGCACTGCCGCCACAAGCTTGGAGCAGCAGCGGCAGGGCCATCGCCCCGGCCGCGGCCGCGGTGCTCACGCGCAGGAATTGGCGGCGGCTCACGCTGGTGAGCGCCGTGCCCGCTGAGGGGCTCGCGTCTTCGTTCATGGGTTGTCTCCTGGTCGTTCGGGTTGGCGCGCCTCGCACGTGCCGCCTGTCCGACACGCTGACTCAGCCGCCTGCGCGGTCCTCAGCACGCTCAAGCATTATGCGTGAGCAAGCGCCGCGACTCAAGCAAATGTGACGATTCGCCGCGGTCGCCGTGTGTACCGCGTGGCTCAGTCGTCGTGCGGCATGAAGAACTCGTACCGCTCCCGCGGGCCGTAGCCGGTAATCTCGGCGATGGCCAGCCCGGGGGTGCCCACGGCCGCCTGCACGATCTGTTTGTTGAACGCGCTCACCAGATCCGAGGCCATGTAGTCCGCCAGCGGCATCCACAAGCACTCCTCAATCTCCTCGACCTGCCGCTGAATGGCTTGCGATAGCGGCTCCAGCCGGCACACGAAGTAGATGTCGGACTTGCCGTCGCGGTAGCCGTGCCAGTGCCGCAGGCAGGCGAGGGATACAAAGCGCGTGCTCACGCCAGTCTCCTCGAGCACCTCCCGCACTACCGCGTCGGCCAGGTGCTCACCGGCTTGCAGGGCGCCGCCGGGCAGCTTGTAGTAGGGCCGGTTGCCGCGACGGTGCAGCTCACATACCACCAGCAGTTCCTGGCGCTCGTTGAGTGCTACGCCTCCCGCGCCGACGTAGTGGGTTGCGTAGGCGGGAACGAATGCCTGAGGCTGGAGCCGGCGCGTCATCATCAACGACGTCTCGTCGCTGTGGTGGAAAGCGAAGCCCTGCTCGGCGGCGAGGGGAATGAGGGCCGCGCGCTCGAGGCCGATCTTCAGCCAGGCCAGCTTGTAACCCTGGGCGGCCCAAGCGTCGAGGTTGTGCCGTAGCGCTTCGTTGAATGCCATGTCTGGCAGTTCTAACGCGGCCGGCAGGATAGTCACGCCCCCAAAGGCATTGACCTCAAATGGCAGCGGCTCCGTGACCATGCAGGCATGGTATAGCAGCACAGCGCTACCATGGCAGCCAAATGACTGTGCCAGTGGCTATTCCAGCGATGCTCCAGCGATCAGGCCCGCGGTGACGGCGGACAACCGCCTGGCGGTGATGGACCTCATCGCGCGTTATGCCCGCGCCATCGATGCCGGGGATGTGGATGGCTACGCCAGCAACTTCACCGAGGATGGGGTCATCGAGAGCAGCGCTGGCACCTTTGCCGGCCGCGAGGAGATTCGCGCCCTTCTCCGCCGCCTCGTTGGCTCGGGCCGCATAGGTGGGCAGGCGGCCCGGACACGGCATTTCGTGGGCCTGCCGCTGATCGAGGGCGATGACGAACGTTGCCGCGCTCACACCTACGTCACCATCTTCACCCAGGAGGCGGATGGCGGTGCTGTAGCTGTGCCGTCGGTTGGCTCCTACGAGGACGTGTGCGTGAAGCGGGGCAATCGCTGGCTGTTTGAACGGCGCATCATCGCCTCGGACCTCGGCCGCTTCGGCCGCTGAGCCACGTAATCCGGGTCCCCTCCAGCCTGCCCAGGGGAGCTGGTGAGGGCGAACTGCCAGGATGAAGCAAGGCAGACCTACGGATACGAGGTCGCGGTCCAGGTATAAGAGAACGTGACTGACTGGCCTTGAAAAGTGTTGCCGTCGGCAGGGGGGAGCGCGATCTTCAGTGTGATGGGGCTGTCGCTGGTGCCCGCGGCAACGATGACTGCCGAGCCGCCGTTATTCACGATGCTCAAGACCGCCGTGGTAGTGGGCGCGCCACAGGGGTTGCTCGCGGGTGGCGACGAGAGGCAGGCGATGGGGCCGCTGTACAGTACGCTGCCGTTGCCGGCGCGTGTGACCGTGAGCTGCAGGCCGTTGACGGCGTCCGTCCATAGGGCGGAGGTGCAGCCCGAGGCGCAGCTGAGCGTGAGGCTGTAGGTAAAGCTGCCCGAACCGCCATTGGAGATGGTGATGGGGCGGCTGACACTGTCGCCCGGTACGCCGGCCGGCAGTGACATGAAGCCGGTGAGGGGCTGGCTGAGGCTAATGACCAGCGGCAGCGGTGTGTTCGTAGGCGTTGGGGTGGGTGGCAGCGCCGTGGGTGTGGCGGTCGCCTGGGGTGGAGCCTGTGTGGGCGCCGCGGTTGGGGCAGCCGTGGGCGCTTGCGTTGGCGCTACGGTCGGCGCCACGGTCGGCGCGACGGTGGCTGCGACGGTGGGTACAGGCGATGGCGGCAAGGTCGGCACCACGCTGGGCACGGGGGAGGGTGGAGGCGTGGCCGGTGGTGGGGTGCTCACCACCACGGTCTCAACGGGTGGGAGTGTGGGCGCCTGCGTGGGTGGTGCGCTGGTGGGGACCTGTGGTGGGGCCGTGGGCGACGGGTTAGAGGGCGCGAGGGCCAGCGCGTTGCCAACTGGCGGTAGCGCGCCCTGCGGGCCAGGCGGCGGCGGAGGCGGTGGCGGAGGTGCGCCCGGCGCTTTGGGTGGGCTCAGTACCAGCTTGGTGTCGGCCGGCGCCTGGAAGACGCTGCTGTTATCCACGACTTGCGAGATCTTCTGCAAGTTGGCGTTGTCTTGGGCGGCTTCGGCCACGATGCGTTCGCTGACAGCGCCAACTTTCAGGCCAGCGGGTTCGAGCGCGGCAAGCTCCACCACTTTGCCGCCGCTGGCGGCGGACGCGGCAAAGGCAGCCACACCAACACCCTCTGGAGTTTGGGCATAAATCTGCTGCACCACAGGCACCAGGTTGCCCGGTTGGAACGAGAAGGGCAGGTCCAGACCAGTGATGGTGATGCGCGTCGCTTGGGCGCCCACCAGTACAACGCTGCCGGCGGTGATGGCCATAGCCAGCGCGGCGGTGATCACGTAGCCCACGATGCCGCCGCCCAGCTTGGCCGCGATCAGCTCAAAGAGCGCCGTCACTGGCTGGCCGCCGCGAGCTGGGCATCAATCCGCTCCTGGTCGAACAGCTCGTCCGTTGACAGGATGGGCCCTTGGTCGGACAGCAACTCCTCGAAGTCTTCCTTCAGCCCAATAACCGGGTAAACGGCGGATTCCTGGGTGCGGCCGCGCAGGGTGATGTAGTGCGGGTCGGCCACATCGAAGAACTCCTGCACCAACTCGTAGGTCGTGTCGCCAATCAGGAGGTCGGTTTGAAACTCCTTCGTGAGCTCCTCAGTACGAGCGGTGCAGTTCACCGTGTCGCCAATCACGGTGTACTCCATGCGCACTTCGGAGCCGATGTTGCCGGAGACGACCGGCCCGCTGTACAGACCCATGCCGATGCGGATCGGGTCCTGGCCCATGGCCTGCAGCTGTTCGTTGAAGGGCACCAGCCGGCGGCGCATTTCGAGCGCGGCCAGCACGGCGCGCCTGGCATCGTCCTCATGCGGGATGGGCGCGCCAAAAACCGCCAGAATCTCATCCGCTACGAACTTATCGACGATGCCTTCATAGCGAATGATGCAGTCCACCATGGAGTGGAAGTAGTTGTTGAGGAAGGTGACGAGCTCCTCGGCCTCAATCTTCTCGTAGAGCGAGGCAAAGGGACGTGCGCCACTCCAGCGGATGTGCGTGATCATGACCGTTACGCTCTTGCGTTCGCCGCCCAGCTTCACGTCGCCGCTGAGGATGGCGTTGGACACGGCCTCGTTCATGTATTTGCCGAAGGTGTCCTTGATGAAGTCGCGCTCTTTGAGGCCGGACACCATGGTGTTGAAGTTCGTGCCCAGCACGCCCGTCTCGTCCCGGCCCTTGATGTGCACCCGCTGCTCAAGGTCGCCCGAAGCTACCAGCTGGCACGCTTTCACCAGCACCAGCACGGGCCGCGTGATGCTGCGGGTCACCCAGCGGCCAATGAACAGCACGGCGATAAACACGACCCCGAAGAGGATGGTCATCTGCCTTTGGGTTTGGGCGCTGGCCTGGGCGATGGCCGGCGTGGGGACTTCAACGCCGAGGGCGCCGGCGATGATGTTATGGCCCACGAACAGCTGGCCCAACAGCTCGCGGTAAGCCTCGCCGTGCAGCGTTAAGGGCCGCAGCACGATGTGCTTGCCCTTGGGGTCGACCGCTTGCTGGAACAGGGCCGGGCTGATGGCCAGAGAGGTGCCTTGCGGGAGCGTGGTGCCCAAGGGCTGACCGTTCGGCCCGTACACCGTGACGCTGGTGCCCACGTCTTTACCCAGCCGCAGCAGGAAGTCGTTGAACGGCAAGCCGACGAGGATGCCGCCCACCACCTGGCCGGAGCTGGTGGTCACCGGCCCACCGGTGTAGAAGACCTTGCCAAAGCTGGTCTGCACCAGGTTGGAGTACTTGTTGCCGTAGGCATCCGCGACCCCGGAGACCACCTGCTTGGTCAGGCTCCAGCTGGCAATGCTGGGGTCGAGGGCGCCGGCCAGCGGCCCGCTGGTGGGCCGCAGCGCCAGCACTTCGTGACCTTGCCGGTTTAGGACCTCGATGACCTTGTACTGTGAGTTGGTTTCCAGCGGCACGAGCAGCCTCTGCAGAGCCACGGGGTTGTCGGCAACGATCGCCTGGTCCACGCCAATCGTGGCGGACATGAGGCGCAGCAGCTCCAACTGCTCCTGCTCCACTTTGATGACGGAGTCGTTGGCAGCCTTTCCGGCATCGAGCAGCTGGTTCTGGAATCGCTGAGTCAACTGATCGGTCAACAGGCGAAGGGTGACAAAGCTCGCCAGCCCCAGCAGCAGCAGCATGACGATGACGTAGGGGCCAATGATCTTGACGTCGATACGCCCGGTGAGTACACCGACCAAGCCGCGCCGCCGCAGTTCGGTCGGTATGCCCGGGCCGGCCGCCGGAACCACCTCCGTGGTCGGCCTGGGCGCGAGTGCTGTTTCCAGCTGGCTCACGTGGCGGCCAGCTGCGCGTCGATCTCTTCCTGCGACATGGAGCCACTTTCGGCGATGAGCAGCGGGCCCTGATCTGAGAGAACTTCGTGCAGGTCCGCCCGCAGGCCGATGACGCCGTAGATGGGGGCGTGTGTGCCGTGGTTCTCGACCAGGTGAGGTTCGGTGAACTCGAAGTCCTCCTGCACCAGGTCGTAGGTCGTGTCGCTGACCAAAATGTCGGTCTTGAACTCTTTGGTGTATATCTGCGTCACGTCCGCCGTGTCCACCGTGTCGCCGATGCAGGTGTACTCCATGCGCACTTCGGAGCCGATGTTCCCGGCAACCACTGGGCCCGTGTGCAGTCCAATCCCAATGCGGATGGGGTGGTGGCCACCCTCCTCCAGATAGTGGTTGAACTCAACCATTCGGCGACGCATCTCCAGCGCGGTCAGCATTGCCCGGCGGGCATGATCTTCGAAAGGTATGGGCGCACCAAACACGGCTATCACCGCGTCCCCGATGAACTTGTCGACCACGCCTTCGTAGCGGACGACGCAGTCCACCATGGAGTGGAAGTAGCTGTTGAGGAAGGCGACCAAGTCCTCGGGCTCCATGGTTTCCGACAGCGTGGTGAAGGCTCGGATGTCTGAGTTCAGCAGCGTCACCAGCCGGCGTTCACCACCCAGTTTCAGCTCGCCACTCAGGATACGCTCCGAAACCGCCTTGCTCATGTATTTCCCGAACGTGTCGCGCACGAACTCGCGTTCCCTGAGGCCGGACACCATATGGTTGAAGGTGTAGGTCAGCAGGCCGGTTTCGTCACGCGTACTGACCGTAATCTGCTGGTCCAGGTCGCCTGAGGCCACCAACTGGCACGCGCGAACCAGCCGGATGATTGGCGCCGTGATGCTGTGGGCGAGGGCAAAGCCCACCACCATCACCAGGGCCACAACGGCGACGAACAACAGTGTCATCTGCGTGCGAGTGCTGGAATTGGCGCGCGCAATAGCCGATATCGGCACCGCTACACCCAGCGCGGCGGCCACGCGGTCGTGCCCCACGTAGAACTGGCCCAACAGCTCGAGGTACTGCACGCCGGCGATGGTCAGCGAGCGCTGCACGGAAACCTGCGTGCCGGTGCTCGTGGCGCGCTGGAAGGTTGCTGGGTCCACCGTCAGCGAGGGGTCGGTAATTGGGGCGCCGAGCGTGGTGGCAATGGCCTTGCCGTTGGGCCCATAGATGGTGACGTTGGCCAGCACGCCCTTGGTGAGGCGCTGGATGAGGTCGCTGAGGGGCATGCCCACCAGCACTGCCCCTACCACCTTGCCGGCGCTGTCCCTCACCGGTCCGGCGGTGTACAGCACGCGGCCATAGCTGGCAGCCACCAGGTCCGAGTACTTGTCGCCGAAGCGATCGGCAATGCCGGCGTCGGCCTGCTTGGTGATAGTCCACTGGCCGATGCTGGGATCGAGTGCGCGGGCCAGCGGGCCGCTGGTAGGCCGCAGAGCCAGCACCTCCTGGCCGGCGGCGTTGGTGATGTCGATCATGCTGTACTGCGAGTTCGCTTCAAGTGGAACGAGCAGCCTCTGCAGCGTGATCGGATCGTTCTTGCTGATGGCTACGTCCACGCCATTTGTCGCGGCCATGAGGCGCAGCAGTTGCAGCTGCTCCTGCTCCACCTGCAGCACGGTGCTGTTGGCCGCCTTGCCGGCATCAACGAGCTGGTTCTGGAAACGCTGCGTCAGCTGGTTGGTCATGAGCCGCAGCGTGACGAATGTGGCGAGCACCGCCAGGACGAGCATCACCAGCATGTAGGGGCCAATGATCTTGACGTCTATGCGCCCGGTGAGGAAGCGGCTCACCCGGTTGCCAGACTGCGCACCCGGCGCGCCATCACCGGGCACCACTTCGGTTTCGCTGGGGGGCACGCTCACGGCGGTGGTGCCCTCACCTGCTACCAATGGCTATACACTCCTCCGCATCTTGCGCGGGCCGCGGTGGCCGCGGCTCCCGCCCCAGCACACTACGCAACAACGGCAGCTTGAGCGCAAGTGTAACCAGCGCCCAGCTTGACTGTCAGCTTGCCCTACCCTCCGGCTATGGCGGGGATAATGGACAACTCGCTGTTGGCCTGGACGGGATGGCTGAGGGGGTGGGCAGCCACGTCGCCGTCCACCGCTACAGACATGCCGGGCTGCAAGCGGCCGCTGGCGACGCTGCCATCGCGGAAGATGCGCTCCTCCACGGCGGGGTAAGCGGCGACGAGCGCCCGCAGCACCTCACCCACTGTCGCGCCAGGCAGCTCCATCAGCTGCTGGCCGTTGCACAGCGGCCTCAGCAAAGAGGGGATGAACACGCGCGCCAACAGGACTACTCTGCCAACCGCGGGTTGCGCAACCGCTGGACCAAATGGGGGCGGGGCCCGAGATAATCAGGCCCCGCCCTACGATGCGCTGCCACCGTTACCTGCCTCTCGCGGCGGCGCGCTTCGCGGGCCGCGGATGGCTCACTTGCCGATAACGCCCGTTTCCTCCAGCAGGCGGCGGGGCGACATGGGCAGCTCCCGCACGCGCACGCCCAGCGCCTGGTGCAGGGCATTGGA
>DATKQD010000049.1:0-8201 GCA_035532895.1 Chloroflexota bacterium | reverse complement strand
CTTGAAGTAGCGATCCTTGTCCTTGCCCGGATCGTCCGAAAAGTACAGCTGCGTGGTGACTGGCCGGCTCACGCCTTGCACCTTCACGTGGATGTGCTTCGCATCGCGCGGCTGATAGCAGGCGGCCATTATGGTTTCCACCGAGTAACGGCCCTCGTCGTCCGTGAATACATGGCCGCGAAACTTGTCGCCCACCATGTCATAGTTGCCGACTGTGCCGTCGGCCGACCAGAGGTCGACAACGGCATGGGGAATGGGCTTGCCCGATGTACTGAGCACTCTTCCGCTGATGATGATCCGGGTCCCCTCATCCTCCGGATCCACCAAGCAGGATCGGTGCGGCGAGTTGAGCTTGAAGTACGGCCCTTCGATTTCGGTGGGCGTCGGTTCGAGTGCCAGGGTCTTCTCGCTGATCATCCAAGGTACTCCTGTCTGTGGTAGCACTATCATACATAGCCCCCGCGGCTCAGTTGCTGGCGCCGCCTTACCGCTGGGTTTCCCAACCCAAAGCGCCAAGCTCACGCTGCTACGGCGCCGGCTGCCATGGACTGCCGCGCTGCCGGACGGCCTCGAACAGCAGGATGGCCGCCGCCGCCGCCGCGTTCAGCGATTCCGCGCCCGCTGCCATGGGGATGCAAATGCTGGAACTGGCCGCCGCCTGAGCGGCCGAACTGGCACCACGGGCCTCGCTGCCGATAACGATAGCGATGGGCCCACGCAGATCCACGTCCCAGTAGAACGGCCCACCGCGGGCGGCGGCGATCAGCAGCGGGCGAGGATGAAGGGCTGCCGCGAGCTGCTCCCAGTCGAGGTTGACCTGCAGCGGCACCTGAAAGTGGCTGCCCATGGCCGCGCGCAGCGTTCGAGGTGCCCACAAGTCAGCCGTACCGCGCAGCGCTACTACACCAGCCGCGCCAGCCGCGTGCGCCGAGCGAATGATGGTGCCCGCGTTGCCGGGATCGGCGATGGCATCGAGCACCAGCACCGGGCCCTCAGCCAGCAGGGGCAGCGGTGGTGGGATGGGCGCGGCAGCTACCACGCCCTGGCTGGTCACCGTATCGGACAGCGCGCGAAACACGCCGTCGGCCACCTCCTCAGCCTCAGCCAGGTGCTCCAGGCGCTTGCGCAGCGCGCGACCCGCGGCGGTCGCGGCCAGCCGCTCCGGCGCGTAGAGGATGGGATCAAGGGCCAGCCCGGCTGCCTGGGCGGATTCCACCAGTCGCACGCCCTCCAGCAGGCAGAGGCCAAGGCGCTGCCTGGCCTTGCGCTCGCTCAAGGAGCGCAGCAGCCGAACTTTAGGGTTGGAGGCGCTGGAGATCAGGCTTCGGGCGCAGCCGTCTCGCGAATCAGCTCAGCAAACCCATCGGGGTCGCGCACGGCCATGTCCGCCAGGATCTTGCGATCGATGGTGACGTTGGCCTGCTTGAACTTGTTCATCAGCACGCTGTAGGACAGGCCGCTCAGCCGGGCCGCGGCGTTGATGCGGACGATCCAGAGGCGCCGGAAGTCGCGCTTGCGGGCCTTGCGATCCCGATAGGCGTAGTGCAGCGACTTCATGAGGGACTCGTGCGCCGGCCGGAACAGCCGGCTCTTGGCGCCTTTGTGGCCCTCGACCGCGTTCAGGACCTTCTTGTGCTTCTTATGCGCGGGAACGCCGCGTTTGACACGGGGCATGCAGCCGGTCTCCTACTTTGTTTTGAGGCCTGGCAACATCTTCTTGGCCAGGGCGGCATCGGCACCATGCAGGGGCAGATCCTGCTTCATCTTGCGCTGCATGGATTTGGACTTGTGCATGCGATGGTTGGTGCCAACCTTGTTGCGCAACACCTTTCCGGTGCCAGTGATTTTGAACCGCTTCGCGGTACCTTTGTGCGTTTTGACTTTAGGCAAGCGTCAAGCATCCTCGGACGTCGCTATGAATGGGGACAGACAAACAGTATATCAGTGCGCGTTGCGGGAGGACTGACCATGGGCCGCGGTTGAAGCATACGCATCAGCCCGCGCGGCGCCCCAAAGGTGCAGCGCGGCGGCTCAGCCCTTTTTGCTGGCCTGCTTCTCCTGCTTCTGCTTGCGCTTTTCCTTGATGCTGCCAGACGCTTTCTTCTTGCTTTCGCCCTTGAAGCGATCCTGGTTGGCCATAGACATCCCTCCCTGACAACCGGTCGTTCTGCTGCCGGATACTAGCACGCAGGCGCCACGAAGCTGAGCGTGCTGCCCGCTTTCAGCCCTTCATGGCTTTAGCGAGCTGCCGCCAACCATCCATGGGTATGGCCGCTCGGTCGCCGCCGGTCAGCACCTGCACGCACACGTGATCCGCGCCGGCGTCGTGGTGCTGGTTGATGCGATCCAGAATCTTGGCAGGTGTGCCCCAGGCTACGATCTCGTCCACCACGTGGTCGCTGCCGCCGTCGGCGAAGTCCGCGGCGGTGAAGCCAAGGCGCAGCAGGTTGTTGGTGTAGTTCGGCGCGCCCAAGTACATGCCGATGGACCCACGAGCGATGGCACGCGCCTTGGCGGCATCGGTTTCGAGCACAATCATCTGCTCCGGCGCCACCAGCGCCTCGGGTCCCAGCGCCTCGCGCGCCACGCGCGTGTGCTCCGGCGGCACGAAGTACGGGTGTGTGCCCAACGTGCGGCGACCGGACAGCTCCAGCATCTTGGGACCCAGCGCGGCCAGCAACCGCTCGTCCTTGGGCACAGGCTGAGCCGCGTGGTCCAGCTCATCCAGGTACGACACCATTTTCTGCAGCGGCTTGGCATAGTGCAAGCCACTGCGCTCCACAGCCATGGCGTGGCTTACGCCCAGGCCAAGCAGAAAGCGGCCGGGGTGCGCCTTCTGAATCGCGGCGTGATCCGCGGCGATGTCGCTCGCCTCATTGGTCCACACGCTCACGATGCCTGTTGCCACCACCACGCGCTTGGTGGCGCTGAGGATGGCGTTCACCAGCTCAGCCAGCCCCTCGTGTCGGCCCCCGGGGAACCAGATGGTGCCGTAGCCCAGCTCTTCCAGCTCGACCGCGGCCTCACATATCTGCGCCTGGTCGCCATTGCGGAGAGCAAAACTCCATACTCCAATCGAACCCAGGTCCATGCGTTCAAATCCTCCCGGTATGAGTCTCCAACCACAGGCGCGAGCCCACGGCCCGCCGCGTGTGGAGGCAAGGGAAAGTATCCGGCCTCGCCCCATCACTCCGCAAGCCGCTCGTTTCACATCGCGGCCCGCTTTCGTTATGCTGCTCACCAGGTTTGCCGCTGGTACGATTTCTGCAACGCGGGTAGTGCTGGCTGGCGGAAGGCTGGCCTGGCTGCGCGAGAGGGAGTGACCATATGCGCTCGATCTGGAAAGGCGCCATCAGCTTCGGCCTGGTGAGCATCCCGATCAAGCTGTACGCGGCTACCGAAAGCAAAGACGTGCACTTCCACTACCTGCACAAGGCCGATGGCTCGCGCATCGAGTATCGCAAGGTGTGCGCCGAAGAGGAGCGCGAGGTCGCCAATGACGAGCTGGTCCGCGGCTACGAGTACGCCAAGGGCCAGTACGTCACTGTGGAAGAGGACGACGTCGAGCGCATTCCGCTGGCCAGCGGTCACGCCATCGAGATCACCGAGTTCGTCGATCTTCCCAAAGTGGATCCCATCTACTTCGAAAAGACCTACTATCTGGAGCCGCAGGAGGGCGCTGGCAAGCCCTACTCATTGCTCAAGCGCGCCATGGCCCAGGCAAACAAGATCGCGCTCGCCAAAATCGTGCTGCGAGATAAGGAGCACCTAGCCCTGGTGCGCTGCGTGGGCGACGTGCTGGCGCTGGAGACGCTCTTTTATCCGGACGAGATCCGCGACTCCAGCCAGCTGGAGGGCATTCAGGCGGATGTGGCCGTGAGCGACAAGGAGATGGCGATGGCCGTCAACCTCATTGAAGCGCTGGCCGGCGAGTTTGAACCAGAGAAGTACAAGGATAATTACCGCGAGGCGTTGCTGGAAGTCATCAACCAGAAGATTCAGGGCACCCCACTGGAGGAGACGCCCCAAGCCAAGCCATCCACCCGCGTGATGGACCTCATGGAAGCGCTCCGCGCCAGCGTGGAAATGGCCAAAGGCGCGCCCGAGGAGCGCTCGAAGGTCGCCTGAGCCCAGCGCGCCAGAATCAGCTCAGCGTGGATCGCCGAGCGGCAGCCAGCTCAGCCGTGAGCAACGGTAGGAACTCCAGCGCATCGGCCACGACGCCATAATCGGAGATGGCGAAAATGGGCGCCTCGGGGTCGCGATTGATGGACACGATCACCTGCGCCTTCTGGATGCCGATGGTGTGGTTGAAGAAGCCGCGGATGCCCACAGCCACGTACAGCA
This sequence comes from Chloroflexota bacterium, assembly GCA_035532895.1. Lineage (GTDB taxonomy): Bacteria > Chloroflexota > JAJPGV01 > JAJPGV01 > JAJPGV01 > DATKQD01. The sequence goes on along the minus strand of DATKQD010000049.1, from coordinate 3,854 downwards.
GCGGCGAGATCACCTTGCCGGTGAGGCCCACTTGCTGCTGGCGCGGCACCCAACCGAGATCCACAATCTTGCGCGTAACGGCCACCGAAGCGCGCAACGTCGCCGCGAGATCCTCGGCCAGCGGCAGGTTTTGCGGGCCACCCAGGCCGTAGCCTACCCCCACCACCATCCTCGCGCTTTCCAGCTCCACACCCTTGGCGCCGACGGTGGCGGCGGCAGACAGCCACTGGGTGCCCGCCGACGGCAGGCCAGCGAGGCTCAGGACCTCCACAAGCGGCTGGCGCGTCGGGTTAGGCCGCCGTGCCTGAAGCACGCCCGGACGCGCCGTGGCCATCTGCGGCCGGGTGCTGGAGAGGATGGGCGCCACGATGTTACCGCCACCGGCCGGCTTCAGCTGCACCAGATGCTGCTCGGCATCAAGCTCAAAGCCGATGCAATCGCCCGTCAAGCCCAGGCCCAATTGCGCCGCGACCCGCGGGGCCAGATCGCGCCCGTTGACGGTGGAGGGCAGCAGGACCACATACGGCTGTCGCGCCCGAATCGCCTCGGCCAGGACATGGGCGTAGCGTCGCGTGTCGTAGTGCTCGAGCTCTGCGCCTGTCGCCAGCAGGACGCGATCTGCACCGTGTGCACTCAACTCCGGCGCGACGCTCGCCGACTCAGGGCCGAGCGCCACCGCGCACACTTCGCTGTCCAGTTCTTCGGCCAGCGCCACCGCCTTACCCAGCAGCTCGAAGGTCACCGGGCGGACGCGCCCATCGTACAGCTCCGCCACCACCCACACGGCGCGGTCGCTGCTTGGTGCGCGCGAATCGGGAGCCATGGGTACTTCACCGCCGGAGAGCTTCCAGCGGCCGAACACGCCCAAATCCACAAGCACACCAGCCAGCTCTTGCGCCGCGGCCCGAAGGTTGCCGGCCGGGATCTGGCGCACCCGACGGCCTACCTCGATGGTGCTGATCTCGCGCACGGATGTCGGCGAGCCCTTCACCCCCAGCAGCTCCGCGTCCAGCGCCAGGTCAGCCGCGGAGATCACCTCATAGGGCTTGCTGGCAGCGGCTTCTCGGCCCGCCCGGTTCGGCCGTGCCGGATGAGCAATATCCTCTGGGACTGTAAGCAGCGCGGGCAACTCGACGAGCAGCTCCTCACTGCCGTCGTCCGTCATGCGGGTCACTGCCAGGCGCCCATCAGCGAGCTGCGCTACCTTCACGGCGTTCGTCACCTGCGGTATGCCCAGCAGCTCGGCGACCTCCGGCCCAACCTGGCCGGTTTCAGCATCCAGGCTGTACTTGCCGCAGAACACCAGGTCATACTGGCCGCGCGCCAGGGCCTGTGCCAGCGCCCGCGACGTCGCCAGCGTGTCCGAGCCGGCGAAGGCGCGGTCATTCAGGTGCACGGCGCGGTCCGCCCCGGAGGCCAGCATCTCCAGCAGCGCCTCCTTGGCCTGAGGCGGACCCATCGTGATCACCGTGACCTCGCCGCCACCACTAGCCTCGACCAACTCCTTGGCCGCGGTGAGGGCATGCTTCTCGAACGTATTGACCAGGTTCACCACGCCCTCGCGCCGGATGGTCTTGGTCAGCGGATCGAACTCCAGCGACTCGAGGTCGGGCACCTGCTTGATGCAGATGGCAATGTTCATGGATTGCCACCCAGTATAGGCAAGCTCGCTGCCCGCGCCTGAGTGGCCGCACGCGGCACCGACGGAATGGCATACTAGCGCCGATGGCGGACGAGCAGTCAGTAACCGTGGCCGCTCGGACCATGGACGAAGCGCGACGAAAAGCCGCCTACCAACTCGGGGTCGACGCTAACGAAGTAGAGTTGCGCGTCGCGGGCGCCCGCCGCGGCGGTCTGCTTGGCCTGGGAGCGCCCGACATCGTCGTAGAGGCCTGGAAGGCTGCTCCCAATGAACCAGCAGGCGCGCCTCACAGCCAAGCGGAGATCGCCGCCAACGTACTCGTTGCCCCTGTGCAGCCGGCGCCGGCTGAGCTGCCGCCCAGCGAGGCTGCGCCTCTCGTCCCCACCCGGCCCAGGTGGCTGGTGTGGAGCGAAGCGGGAGACTGCATGTTCCGTACCAGCGGCCGGGGCGTGATTCTCAGCGAAGTGGAAGATGCCGTCGCGGACTGGCCCTTCGACGAATACTTCGGCGATGGGCTGCGCGCGGCCATCACGCAGGCCAACAACGCCAACGTGATGATCGGCCGCATCGCGCCACCCCCGGACCTGACAGCTGAAACCACCTTCTTCCTGAAGATTCCCACCGATGCGATGTCCGCCTGGGCCGTCCCGGGCCACCAGCCGTTCGATCACGTGATGAACGCGGCAGAGCTGTTGGCCGCGCTGGCCCAGAAGGGGGTCACTTACGGCATCGACCGCCAGGCTATCCAGGCGCTGGACGGCCATAAGCTCACGCGCCCCACATGCGTGGCCCGCGGCTTCGACGGCTCACCCAGCCGCGATTCGGCAGTGGAGTTCCTGTTCCCCGACGAGGACCCGGACGTCGTGCTGCGGCCCCTTATCCGCGACGACGGCTCAGTGGACTACCGGGATCTTATTCGCCTGCACACAGTGCCCTCCGGTACCGTGCTGGGGCACTACCTGCCGGCCACCGCTGGCGAGCCGCGGCGCGACGTGCTGAATCGTGAAACGCCGAATAAGATGGGCACCCAGATCCCGCCGCACCGCTTCGCCGGACCCAACGTAGCGCTGGCGAGCAACGGCGTGGACTACATCGCCTCCAAGGCTGGCCGGCCTCTGCGCGAAAAGGGCCGCATCGAAGTGCTGGAGGTCTACGCGATCCAGGGCGACGTAGACTTCTCAACCGGCAATGTGGACTTCAAGGGCGAAGTCTATGTTGGCGGCGATGTGAAACCTGGCTTCACCGTACGCGCCAGCGGCAGCGTACAGGTGGGCGGCCTGGTGGACGAAGCCAACATCGAAGCCGGGCGCGACGTGCTCATCCAGGGTGGCATCAGCGGGCACGGACACTCCAGCATCGTGTGCGGCGGGGAGCTCTCCGCGCGCTTCATCGACAGTGCCGAAGTCGTGGCCGAGAAGGACATCATGGTAGCCAGCCAGATCGTGCGTGGGACGATCAGCTCCAGGGGCCGCGTCACGGTGCTGGGCCGCGGGTCTATCGTGGGCGGACGGGTGAAGGCGGCACGCGGCATCATCTGCAACTCGTCGGGTTCAGCGAGCGGGGTGCCCACCTCGCTGGAGATCGACTGGCTGCAGCTGGTGAAGGCGGGCGACGATGTGTCGCGCTTCCTGTCCGCGGCGGTAGTCATTCGCGGCGATGCCTTCGCGGGCACCACCATCACCGTGAACGGCGCTAAGTTTCCTCTGCGCGAGAGTATGCGCGGCGTTCAGTTCTCCGGCGCAGACCGCGGCGTATCCCTGGTTCAGTTGCACTGAGCGACAGCGCACCCCTCGCTCGCAAGCCGCGGAGGCCGTCCCACCGCGCGCAGCCCGCGCGAGGAATGCCCCTGCGCGCCGTTGCCCGATGGGTTAGTCGGCTTTAGCGGGGGCCGAGGCGGGGGACTGGTGGTTCTCCGCGGGAACCGCCGGCGCCGGTGGCGCGACAGGCTCGGGGACCGCGGGGGCAGCAACGGCGGAGGACTGGGCGATGTGCTCCGGCAGAGCGCTCTCGCCTTGCTTCTCAGCTTCTGCCGGCTTTTCCTCGCCTGTGGTGGCGCGGCGGAACTCCTTGATGCCCTGGCCAAGACCTTTGCCAAGATCCGGCAGCTTCTTGGGCCCAAAAATCACCAGCGCGATGATCAGCAGGATAATGAGTTCGGGCGCATGGCTGAACGTGCCACTAAACATGAGCTTCCACTCCTTTTCGGCTTCAG
>DATKQD010000048.1:0-4137 GCA_035532895.1 Chloroflexota bacterium | reverse complement strand
ACCACGGGCGAGGCATCGAGGCTGGCCAGCAACGTGTACAGAGCCAGCAGCTGCGGCCAATCGGTCGCGGCCCAGGTCGGTGCCTCACAGTGCAGCGCCGCGATGGCTGCCTCCACCTGGTACGGTCCTACCCGGCCCAGGCGTGATGCCCGCTCAATGAGCTCCACACTCCGGCTGATGAGCTCCTGGTTCCACTGCGATCGGTCTTGCTCCTCCAATGTCACCAGCTGTCCGGCAGCATCCAGTCGCGCGGTCCAGCGCGCGAGGTGCAGCCGTATGAGAGCCAGGAGCCCCAGCGGTTCAGGATCATCCGGCAGCAGACGCGCCAGCAAGCCAGCGAGCCACTCGGCATCCTGCGCCAGATCGCGCCGCAGCGGCACATCGCCCGCGGTGGCCAGATAGCCTTCGTTGAATACCAGATAGATGACCGCGAGCACGCTCTCCAGCCGCGGCCGCAGCTCCTCCGCCGGCGGCACGCGGTAGGGGATGCCCGACGTCACGATCTTGCGTTTGGCGCGCACAATCCGCTGCGCCAGGGTCTCGACCGGCAGCAGGAACGCCCGCGCGATCTCCTCGGTGGTCAAGCCCGCCACCGCGCGCAGCGTGAGGGCGATCTGCGCCTCACGGGCCAGCGCCGGATGGCAGCAGGTGAAGATGAGCCGCAGCCGATCATCGGGCTCGGCGCGGGGCGCATCCGGCATGGCCGTGAGAATTTCCAGCTTCTCCCGGTACTTCGCCTCGCGACGAAACCGATCGAGCCCTTTGCGCTTGGCTGTTGTGAGGAGCCAGGAAGCCGGCCGGTCGGGTACGCCTTCGCGCGGCCAGTGCTCCAGCGCCTCGACCAGTGCGTCGGACACCAGGTCCTCCGCGAGGTCGAAGTCGCCGAGCAACCGTACCAGGCTGGCGGTGAGCCGGCCGGCTTCCTCCCGAAACACCCGCTCCAGGCGGCCGTAGGGGCTGCTGTCGCTAACGCTCGACGACAGCGCGAACCTCGGCTTTGCCATCCGGCATGGGGAACGTCCGAACCACTGCCAGCGCCGCATCCAGGTCGGCCGCTTCCAGGATGGCGTAGCCGCCGATGGCCTCCTTCGCTTCGATCAGAGGCCGGTCCACCAGGAGTGATTGGCCGCCCTCAATGATGACAGTCGTGGCTGTTTGGGGGTGCTGCAACTGGTGGCCTTCCACTATCTGGCCGCTGGCACTCAGCTTGCCCCACCATTCCTGGATGCTGCCGAAGACCCGCTCGCGCTCCTCCTGCGAGCCAGACTCCTGCCACTCGCCCCTGGTCAGCAATACCATGAACTTCATTGCGATCCTCCGCTCCGATGTGATTATTTCCAATGCCGAGCGGCTGGTGTCTGGTTTCTCCGCGCACCGTGCTCTCGGCCGGACACCATACAGACGATCCGTGAATGCCGATTTCGACACATCTCCATCTTGCCGCTAGAGCCCGGCCGTGGTGAGGAACCGCGTTCGAGGGCCGCCAGACAGCGAGCGGGCTACTCCCCCTCGAAATAGAGGGGCGCGTCCACGCGCTGAGCCGAGACGTCCAGCCAGCTGAAGTGATGGCCGATGGCGCTGAGAAGGCTGGCCGGGCGCTCCAGGTGCACCATGTGTGGACCTGGCACGTACTGCAGCCGGCTGTTGGGCAGGAGGCGGTGCAGCGCCTGTGAGCCGCGTGGGCCGGCGGGCCAGTCGTTGATGCCGGCGATGAGGCTGATGGGCTGCTGGATGGCTGCCAGCTGATTGGGCGCGATGGCCTCTGACGTGGCGTTGGCGCGCCAGATATCTGCCCACGCGGCGGGCTGCATCTCGATCAGTGTACGGCGCGCCCAGGCTACGCCGGGCAGGTTGGGCTGTTGCTGCGCGGCGGGCGTGAACCAGCGCTGAAACGTCTCTGCCACCAGGGCCTCCATACCTGTGTCCGCGGCGCCTTCGCCGCGGGCGATCAGTCGCTGCTGCGCCTCCGGAGGGTGGGCGACCACAGGTGCGCCGTTCACCAGCAGGGCAGACAGCACGCGCCCCGGGTGTCGAACCAGTACCTGTTGGGCAATGAAGGCGCCCACGGCTATGCCGAGCAGGTGCAGCGGGCCACCGAACTGGAGCACGATGTCATCGGCCATGGAGGTGAAGCTCATGTCCCGCTGGCGTGGTGTGTGCCCATGGCCCGGCATCTCATAGCGCTCGACGAGGCGGTCAAGCGCCGCCAGGTTCAAGAACTGCCAGCATTCTCGACTGTTGGCGATGGGGTGGATCAGCACCAGCGTGCCGGCTTCGGCGTTCATGGCCGGCCTGCTGCCTGGCTGGATGTCGCCGTCGGGGCAGGCGGCGCATCCAGCGCCGAGGGCTGCACCGTCCATGGGCTCGGCCGCTGCGCGTACACCCCCTGCCAGCGCAAAGCACTCCTAGCCGGCGACGCGGCGCGCCGCGGAATGTCTCGCCCGAGCGCATCGCGGAAAGCATCCGTCGTCACGGCCTCGGGCGCGGAGAGCTGGTACAGGGTCATGAACCGCGGTGCAGGCAGCGGGTTCGGCCCCGGCACATCCACGGCGCCGCTTTCGTAGCGCCGGCAGCTGAGGAAGCCGGGACAGCTCAGCCAGCTGGGCACGATCTCCTCATCCAGCAGGCGGTTCAGCTCGCCTATGGGAGCCGCGCCCGGCTCGCCCGGTGTGACAGCGTCTTCGAGCAGCATCAGCAGCGTGGTGGGGCCGCTGGCCGGCCGCGGTTCGAAGCTGTGTGCCCAGGGGCTGGGCCGCTCAACCCACACTGCCCTCAGCGTTGCGCCGACTACCGCCGGCGCAACGCGCTGAGTCCACAAGGAGCGGCTGGAGAACTGGCGTGCGTAAGCGGGGCTGGCCAGCACCTCCGCGGCAGCCAGGTAGTAGAAGTTGAGGTAGCGGAACGGTTGGTTGGCGGCATCGGGCAGGGGTGCCGAGGCCAGCTCGTAACGCTCGGCCGCGAGGAAGCCTGGGCAGCTCAGGCGCTGAGGCACGTGGTCCAGGTCGAAGTAGCGGTTGGTTGCGTCGCGCCTATCGGTCGCGAAGTCCGTGAACATAGGGGCGAAGATCGTCTCCGGATGGGAACCGTTCATGTGGCGCGCATCCTCTCTCAAGCGGCCGCGCGACCCTTGTACGGGACCACGGCCAATACCGATTATGCCGCTGCGCGCTGCACGCGCGCGCCCCTCATCCTGGCCTCAGGTTGGCTCGCTACACTACGTGGGCTGCTGACCATGAGCTGGCTATGGATCATCCCTATTCTGCTTCTGCTGGTATTGGTGCACGAGCTGGGGCACTTTGCCGTGGCGAAGTTGAGTGGCGTCACGGTCAAGGAATTTGGTTTCGGCTACCCACCGCGTCTGTTCGGGTTCACCTACAAAGGGACCATCTACTCCATCAATCTGCTGCCCCTGGGTGGTTTCACGCGCATGGTGGGTGAAGATGGCAGCGAGGCCGGCGAGCTCCTGCCTGGCAGCTTCGCGGCCCAGCGCAAACGCGTGCGGACGCTTATACTCGCGGCCGGCCCGTTGATGAACGTGGTGCTGGCGCCGCTGCTGCTGATCGCGGTCTTCCTGCTCGGCGTACCTACGCCCAATGGCCGCGTAGACATCGCCGCGGTGCAGGCGGGCAGCCCGGCGGCCGCGGCGGGGCTGACCGCGGGCGACGTGGTGACCGCCATCGAGGGCCACCCCATCCATAGCGTGCAAGACTTCAAGAGCCAGGTGAGCTTCCGGCTCGGGTCAGCCACTGACCTCACCGTGCTGCATCACGGCCAGACCGTGCACGAGACCCTCACGCCACGGGCGAACCCACCGGCAGGTCAGGGCTCCGTGGGCGTGGAGATCCAGGATGAGACGGTGCTGCGGCAGTACCCCATTTGGACTGCCATCGGCCTGGCCTGCAAAAGCGCGGCGCTGATCTTCGTGGGCATCTGGAGCGGTCTGTTCCAGATGGTGGCCGGCCAGGTAGCGCCGGACTTTCTCGGGCCCGTGGGCATTGCGCACGTCACCGGGCAGGTGGCGGCGCTGGGCGCCAGCAGCCTGCTGCAGTTCGCGGCCTTCCTGAGCATCAACCTGGCCATCCTGAACCTGATCCCCTTCCCGGCATTGGATGGCGGCCGGCTGCTGTTCGTGGCTAT
>DATKQD010000047.1:0-15533 GCA_035532895.1 Chloroflexota bacterium | reverse complement strand
CTGAGCCGCGTGATTTTCGGGACGCGGCCCTCCCTACTGGTGGCGCTGATGGTTGTTGCCTTGGGAGGGGGTCTGGGCATAGGGATGGGCCTGATTGCCGGATTTGTTGGTGGCTGGGTCGAGGAGCTGATATCTCGAATGTTCGACTCGCTATTCGCCTTCCCCCCGGTGCTGCTCGGGTTTGTGGTGGTGGCAGCCTTGGGGCCAGGAACTACACAGGTTGCCTATGCTATCGCGAGTTCGGTGGTGCCCAGCCTGGGGCGCGTTGCCCGATCGCTGGTGCTAAAGGAGCGCAACCGAGACTACGTGCTCGCTGCGCGCTGCCTCGGAGCCAGGAGCGGCAGGATCATGTTCCGACATATTTTGCGGAACGCCATCGCCCCTTTGTATGTCAACCTTGCGCTGTTGATGGGATTTTCCGTCCTGGCAGAGGCGGGACTAGCCTTCTTGGGACTGGGCACGCAGCCACCGACTCCGTCCTGGGGGGGCATGCTTAATGAGAGTCGCTCTTATCTTCGGGCGGATCCCTGGATAGCCATCTGGCCAGGTGTCGCGCTTGCCCTCCTGCTACTAGGCCTGAATTACCTTGCGGACGCCCTGCGCGAGGCACTCGACCCTCGCCGTACTAACACCGGGCTGTGACGGGTCCCTTAATGGGCGGACAATGTGGGCGCGCACGTGGCGAGCCTCCGGGCTGAGCATGTCAGTTGGCGCTGCTGGCCGGCTGGGCGCAGCGCAATGCCGAGGATGAAGTTCCAGCGGATAGAGCGCGATGACCTCGGATGGGCCGTCGCCCATTCGCAAGCCAGCGCGCAGGTCTATCTTGGTAAGCAACAGCGCGATTGCCGAAGACTTGTGCGCTTGTGGCAGCCACAGGGCTGCAGCCCTCAGTCCAGCTGCACTACGAGGGCGCGGACGATGCCGGGAATGGCGCGGATGTGGGCCAGCACGGCGGCGGGGATGGGGTCGTCCAGGATAAGGATCATCACTGACTCCTCGCCGCGCGCGGTGAGGCGGCCTACCTCCATGCCGCTGATGTTCACGTCGGCGTCGCCGAGCTCGGTGCCTACGCGGCCGACCATGCCCGGTTGGTCGCGGTGCTGCGCTACCAGCCAGATGCCGGCCGCCGGCACGCTGACCCGGTAGCCGTTCACGCGGACGATGCGTGCTTCGCCATACTCCACGGTGCCGGCCACCACGGTCTCGCCAACCCGCAAGGTGACCAGGCTCTCGTAGTTGGGAATCTCAAAGACCTTCTTCTCGGCCACATTCAGCCCGCGAGCCGTGGCCACGGTCTGCGCATTCACCAGGTTCACGCGCTCCTCGGAGGTAGCTTCGAGGATGCCCTTGAGCACGTAAGCGGTGATGGGCGCGATAGGGTAGCGAGCAACCGCTCCCCCGGCCATCACCTCGATGTCGCCTAACGGCTCCTGCATCTGGCTGTACAAGCGGCCCAGCTTCTCGGCCAGCGCCAGGAAGGGCCGCAGCGCCTCCAACTCCTCCGGCAGCAGCGCTGGCGCATTCACCGCGTAGCGCGGCTGCCGGCCCTGCTGCACCTCCTCCAGCTGGCGGGCGACGTCGATGGCTACGGCGATCTGTGCCTCTTCTGTGGAGCCGCCCAGGTGGGGTGTGACCACCAGCTTACCGCTCGCCTTCACGAGCGGGTTATCCACCGCGGGTTCGTGCGTGAACACATCCACCGCCGCGCCTGCCACGCGCTGCTCCGCCACGGCGCTAGCCAGCGCCTGCTCGTCGATGATGCCGCCGCGGGCGCAGTTCACCAGCCGCAGCGTGGGCTTGGCTAAGGCCAGCTCCGCCGCACCGATGAGGTTCGTTGTCGCCGGTGTGAGCGGCGCGTGCACGGTGAGGAAGTCGGCCCGGCGCATGACTTCCGATAGCGGCAGCAGCTCAATGCCTGCCGCGCGGGCCTGCTCGGCGGTGACGAAGGGGTCGTAAGCCACGATCTCCATCTCAAACGCACGGGCGCGCCGCGCCACTTCCCAGCCGATCTTCCCCAGCCCTACTACCGCCAGCGTGCGGCCGTGCAGTTCGGCGCCTATGAAGCGCGAGCGTTCCCAGCGGCCGGATTTAAGCGAATGGTGAGCATCCGGAATGTTGCGGGCGAGCGCCAGCAACATGGCGAAGGTGTGCTCTGTGGCGGCGATGGTGTTGCCCGTGGGCGCGTTCACCACCAGGACGCCCCGCCGCGTGGCCGCGGCCACATCGATGTTGTCTACACCCACGCCGGCGCGCCCCACCACTCGCAGCTTGGTGCCCGCGGCGATGACCTCCGCGGTCACCTGCGTCTCGCTGCGCACCACCAGCGCTTCATAGCCGGGGATAACCCGCAGCAGCTCCTCGGGCGTCATCCCGGTGCGCAGGTCCACCTCAGCGAAACGCCGCAGCTCCTCCACGCCCTGGCTGGCGATGAGGTCGGCGACCAGAACCTTCACTGAGCGCCGATCAGGTCGGCCAGGCTGGCCAGGCCGAGTGGGATTACCACTTCGCTGGCGCTGAGCGCGCCATGCAGGCCGCGATAGTTCCAGGCACGCTGTGAATACTGGTACCACAGCGCTGCCCGCTGTTGGGCGATCAACAGCACGTTGCCGGCACGCTCCAGGAAGCGTGGCGAGGGCGCATCCGGTCCAAAGAGCCCGCGATCGATCGCCTGGCACATCTCCAGCACCTCGGCGGTGCCCTCGAAGCGCTGCCGCAGAGCGCTGACCGATCGCGCCAGGCCGTCCTGCTCCACGTCCAGGAACACGCAACGAGGACCACCCGCGGGCAGGATGCGGGCTCCGGCGGCGTTGCGCGCCAGCACGCCGGTCACCTCAGGACAGTCGTTGAGACGCACTACCCGCTCCTGATCGACCTCGAGGTGGCCGTGGTCCGCCAGCAGCAGCACGCCCACGTCCTGGGCGGCGGCTGCCGGCAGCTGGGCGATGGCTGCCGCGAAGAGCCCCAGCACCGACGCGCCCGCCAGCGCCGCTTCCTCGGAATCCGGCCCGAAGCGGTGGCTGACGCTGTCCACCTCGGACCAGTAGACATAAGACAAGGCTGGGCGTTCGGTTGTTCGAATAGCGTCGCACATGGCAGCCAGCAGCGCGGGCAAGGAGCTATACGAGGTGAACTCGCTGCCGGCGTGAGTGGCGCGGGAGTAGGTTTGGTGTTGAAAGCCAGTGGGCAGGAAGCTGCGGCACGCTACGCCGGCCGCTTTGAGCTCCTGAAAGATGGTGGGGCCGTCGAACAGCTCGGCGGGGTAGCCGCCAAAGCGGGACAGAACGTCCCGATCGGGCGAGTCCGCGGGCGCGTAGGGCAGGGACTGGATGGTTTGGCCCCAGTGCCGGTCGATGATCCACCATTCATAGATGCTGTGCAGCGCCGGGCTCTGGCCAGATGCCAGCGAGGTAAGCGCGGCGGCGGTTGACGATGGGAAGACCGTTGTGCCAGGCAGCAGCACGCCGGCCTCGTGGAAGCGCCGCAGCAGCGGCACGCGCGGCAGCAGCCGGAGCGCCAGGTTCCAGCCGAAGCCATCGAGTACGAGCAGCACCAGATGCCGGTAGCGGCGCAGCGGGTCGGCCAGCTCCGCGGGCAAGCCCGAAGGGGTGGGCGCGCCACCCAACCCGTGGACGATGGCGCGCGGAACTTCCAGCAAACAGGCGCCTCCGTAATCCGGCGTGATCGCCTCCAGAGGGTTCCATTCAACTGCAAAGGCCATAGGCTCCCTCAAGGATACGAGCAGACGAACCTCTGGCCGGTGCCGAGCGCCTGCCACGCTGGACGCGCGGCCAGCGAACCTGCTACAACGCTCGGGGCAGTGAGAAGGAGAAGCATGAATTGGCCGCATTGAACTTTGCATTGTGGGATCCGATGGATGTGCCCGCGGTGGACTCGTACGCGGACTTCTATGACCGCCACGTGGAGACCGCGCAGCGCATCGAGCAACTGGGCTTCCATTCGTACTTCATCATCGAGCACCAGAATGTACCCACGCGGCGCATTACCGCGCCCACGGTGTTCCTCACGGCGGTAGCCCGCGCTACCAGCACGCTGCGCATCGGCGCCATGATGTGGCAGTTGCCATTTCACCATCCGATCCGCCTGGCGCAGGATGTAGCCACGCTGGATCATCTGTCCCGCGGGCGGGTGGAGTTTGGCACTGGCATCGGCGTGCATGAGCACGAGTTCATTCGCTGGGGTGTGGACTACTACCAGCGCGCCGCCATGAGCGAGGAGGCGCTGAAGATCATCAAGATGGCCTGGTCGCAAGACGAGGTGACGTTCGAGGGCAAGTACCACACCTTCAACGAGGCGCTGCCGCACCCGCGGCCCTACCAGCAGCCTCACCCGCCGATCTGGGCGGCCGTCCACAGCGATGCGGCGGTGGAGTTTGCCGCGCGTAACAACTACAACGTCGCCCAGAATATCGATACCGATGAGGTGGTCGCGCGCAAGTTCGATCTCTTCCGCACGGTGTGGAAGGAATGCCACCACCCCGGGCCGATGCCGCGCGTATTTCTGCAACGCTCCATGTACGTAGCCGAGACCGACGAGAAGGCACTGGAGGTAGCTCGCCAATATAGCGGTGCCAGCCCGGGCGCCGGCACGCGCTTCGCCGGGGCCATCGCGCAAACGCGGGTGGGCTGGGGCAGCCATGCCCGCGGTATGGGGCGCGACAGCGAGCGGCCGGACGATGCTGCCCGCGCCAAGACCATGGAGCAATCCCGCATTGACTTTGATTTCAGCGTGGAGAACGGCCTGGTCCTCGTGGGCAGCCCCGATACCGTGACCCGCAAGCTGCGCGAAGGCCAGCAGCGCATCGGCTACGACTTGTTTGTTATCAGCCCCATGGGCCGCATGCCGGCCGAGGTGCACGATCGTTCCATGGAGCTCTTCAGCCGCGAGGTGCTTCCCAACTTCGCGCACTGATCGGCACTGCACACTGCTCCGCGCGCGACGCATGCGCATAACATCGAACACGAGTAAGGAAGACTGATGCTGGTAGGCGTTGCCGGGCCTCCTGTTTTTGCCACGGGACCCGATCCCGTGGCCATTCGCGATTTTGCGCAGGCGGTCGAGGACCTCGGCTTCAATCACTACGGCTTTGCCGAGCGAGTTGTCCAGAACGGTGCGTCCAAACTGCCTGAGCTGGGTGGACGCGGCGGCAATCACCGCGCACCCTTCAATGAAGTGTTCACGCTCATGTCGTTCCTGGCCGGGGTGACCAAGCGCATCGAGCTGTGCAGCTGCATTCTCATCCTGCCCATTCGCCCCACGGCGTTAGTCGCCAAGCAGGCCGCCCACGCCGATATGCTGAGTGGCGGGCGCGTGCGGCTCGGCGTGGCCGTGGGCGGCTCGGCCCTGGAGTACGAGGCCATGGGCGTGGACTTTCATACACGCGGGGCGCGCATGGACGAGCAGATTGAAGTGCTGCGCCGCCTCTGGACGGAGGATTCGGTCTACGTGCAGTCGCGCTTCCACAGCCTGCGCTACGCCACGCTGAACCCGCGCCCCAGCCGGCCCATCCCGATCTGGATCGGCTCCGGCAGCACGCGGCAGCCGGTGCCTGCCGAGCGGCTGCTGCGCCGCGCGGCCCGGTTGGCCGATGGCTTCATCGCCATGAGCCTGGTACCGCCCGAAGAGGCGAGCGACGTGGTGGCGCGCTTACGCCGGTACGCCGCCGAGTACGGGCGCGCCCCGGGGACGTTTGGCATTGAAGGCGACATCACGCTGACCGGCAAAACGCCCGATCGCTGGCGCGAAGAGACGGAATACTGGCGCGCGGCCGGCGCCGACCGGCTCATGCTGCGCATGCGCGACCTCACCACGAAAGAGCAGTTGGCGAACCTGCGCGTGTATAAGCGCGACATCCTGGGCCAGTCATAGGGAGCCGCTGACCATGCAGCTCACGGCTGGCCAGGTGGCGGTGGTGACCGGCGGCGCCAGTGGCATTGGGCTGGGCCTGGGCACCCGCTTCGCGGAGGCTGGCCTCAAGGTGGTGCTGGCTGACGTGGAGCAGCCCGCGCTCGACAACGCGGTGCATAGCCTGAAGACTCGGGGGTACGACGTGCTGGGCGTGGGCACCGACGTTTCGAAGGCCGAATCCGTGCAGGAGCTGGCGGATACCGCGCTGCAGCACTTTGGAGCGGTGCACGTGCTGTGCAACAACGCTGGGGTGGGTGGGCTGTTCACCATTCCCCTCTGGGAGACCAGCCTCAAGGACTGGCAGTGGACACTGGGTGTCAATTTGTGGGGTGTGGTGCACGGTGTGCGGACGTTTGTACCGCTCATGTTGCGGCAGGGGGCCGACGCGTATGTGGTCAACACCTCCTCCATCGGCGGGCTCACGCCCGGATCGCGCATCTATGGCGTTACCAAGCACGCGGTTGTGGCGCTCTCCGAGGCGCTCTACCTGAACTTGCGGCAGGCGCAAGCGAGGATCGGCGTCTCCGTCCTGTGCCCCAGCACCGTGCGGACCAACATGCCCTATGCCTACCGCAATCGGCCGCCGGAGCTGCTGGATGAAGTGAACGCACCTCCGCCGGCTGCCGAGCGGCGCGCTTCGGAGCGCGTGTATCAGCGTGCGGTGGAGACTGGCAAGGACCCCCTGGAGGCGGCCGATATGGTGTTGCAGGCCATTCGCGACGACCAGTTCTGGATACTCACTGAGGACAGCAGCAACGTGGACATCTTGCGCCGCGCGGACGATGTTGTTCAGCGGCGTAACCCGCCGGTACGGCCCGCCTTCGGCGGCTGAGGCTCGCTGCTACACCTCCAGCAGCAGCGGCCGACCCACCGCCTCCGGCGGCTCAGGTTCGTCGCTGATGGTGCTGCGAAGCGGCTCGTCACGGGTGAACCAGGCGCACAGCAGCACCGTTGCCGCGGCCAGCAGCAGCACCACGATGGCGCGATGGATGGCCTCTGCAATGGCCGAGCTGCCACCAGCTACGGCACCCGAGCCAACCAGCGAGCCTACGATGGCCGTCCCAACAGAGGCGCCGAACTGGCGGAACAACGACAACAGCCCGAGCCCGGCCCCCAGCCGGCGCTGCGGGATGGCGTTCTGGAAGACGATCATAAAGGTCGGTCCGCCAAAGCCAGTGCCAACTGTGCACACCACGTAGGCCAGCGTCACCCAGGCGTAGCCGTGGCTGCTGGTGGGCACCAGCAGCATGCACAGCAAGCCGCCTAGCTGAAAGCAACCGGCTACGAGGCTGTTCACCCGGTAGCGGCCGGTTCGGCTGAGAATCTGCCCGGCCACAAAGGAACAGATAGGCCCCAGCACAATGCCAGGCGTGACCAGCGCGCCAGAGGTGGTGGCGCTGGCCCCCAATTCCAGCTGAAAACGCAACGGTACCAGGAGGATGAGCCCAAACCAGACCATGGAGTTGGCAAATGCGGCCAGGCAGGTAAGGGTGCGCACATTGCCACGCAGGAGCTCCATCGGCATGAGTGGCTCCATGGCCGCTCGCTCCGCCGCATACAGCAGCCCGCCGCCGATAAGCGTCACCAGCGCCAGCGAGATGATCTGCGGCGAGGTCCAGGCGAACTCCTGGCCGCCGAGTGTGATGGCCACCAGGAAGCTCACGATGCTGACCATGCTCCAGGCGATGCCTGCCCAATCGATGCGTGGGCGGGCTCCGTAGCTGGCCGCGCCGGCCACGCCGTACAGGAGCGCGCCAATGGTGATGAGGCACACGGGGACGTTCAGCAGGAATATCCAGCGCCAGGAGACAGCGTCAGACAGCACGCCGCCCACCGATGGGCCAAGCGCGCTGGCGGTGGCAAAGCCGACGCTGTTGATGACCTGCCACTTGCCGCGATCTCGCGGCGAGAACATATCGCCCATGAGGATGAGCGCGGAGGTCTGGATACTGCCGGAGCCGATGCCCTGCAGGCCGCGAAAGGCAACCAGCATGGGCATGTTGCTGGCTACACCGCACAGCAGCGAACCCGCGGCGAACAAAACGATAGAACTGATGAACACGGGCCGCCGGCCGAACAGGTCGGCCAACTTTCCGGTAACCGCCACGGTTGCCGTAGCACCGAGAAAATACGCGGTGAACACCCAGCCCAGCAGGCTTGCGCCCTGCAGCGAGTCGATAATGTGTGGCAGCGCGGTAGAGACGACTGTTTGGTCCAGCGCCGAAAGCACGGCGACCAGCGAAATGGCCACCAAGGCGGAGGCGAAACGCGCGCCGCTCGCGGGCCGGCCCGGTGGCGTGCGCACGGGCGCCGGGTGCGCGCCGCCGCTCAAGCCGCGGGCCAGTGAACGAACCGCGTGCCGGTGCAGATTGAAAAGCCGCGGGCTCGCCGGAGCTGCTGCATCATCCATTGACTATTGTGCATTGCGCCGGGCAAACGCGCTTCGGAGTGTTGCCGGGTCGGACCAGATCGGTTCCTCTCCCAGATGGAGAGAGGCGATAGAAGGGCACGGGTCAAGGGCGCGGCGCGGCACCCGAAACTTCGCTCAGGCCGATGCGCCGCACCAGCCGAAGCAGCTACTGGCGCAGCGGATCGGCTGCCAGGCAGGCCTCGCAGCGGCCGGAGAACTCCAGGGTATGGGTGTCCACGCGGAACTTCAACTCCACCGCCAGCCTGCGGATGGCGCTCTCAACATCGCTGGCGTCCACCGGCACCACTTTGTTGCAGGAAGTGCACACCAGGTGATGGTGGTGCTCCGCTTCGCACACCGTGTAGGCGTGGCAGCCATTCAGGTGGATGCGGGCCAGCATGCCCTGCCGCTCCAGCAGCTCCAGCGCCCGATACACCGTGGCGCGGCCAATGCCGCCCGGACGCAATTCGTCGAACAGCGCCTCCGGATTGAACGCGCCGGTTTTCCCGGCAATGGCACGTACCACCGTTTCCCGCTGGCCGGTCACCCGCAGGCCCTGCTCCTCCAGCCGGCGCAGCATCCAGCCGGCGGCGGAGGTGGTTGCTGAGCCGCGGGCGCGCACTGCCATGTCTCCCCCAACGATACCGCTCGCGCTGGAGCGGTAGGTTACGGCGGCTGAGCAGCCCCAGTCCGCGCGGGTTCCCTCGCTCTGCTGATCTGATATCCCGTATCACTCACATGGTAAGATGCAATTGGATATGAGATGGGGTCTCGTTTCGCGCTCGTTTCGGCGCACGCTCAGGCCAGCTCCGCTGGGTCTGGCGCTGCTGCTGGTGGCCTGCACGCCACCGGCCTCTGCGCCCGCTTCCCCAAGGGCCAGCCTTCCGGGGGGGAAGCTGTTGGTCGTAGCCGCGGAAAATGTGTGGGGCTCAATAGCCATGCAGCTCGGTGGCGACCGAGTGGCGGAGGTCAGCATCATCGCCAACCCCGCTACCGATCCGCACGATTACGAGCCCAGCGCGGCCGACGCGCGCCTGTTTGCCTCGGCGCGTCTGGTCATCATCAACGGCTTGGGGTACGACGCCTGGGCGCCGCGCCTCATTGCCGCCAACCCTACTCGTGGGCGGCTGGTGCTGAATGTGGGTGATGCGCTGGGCCTGCACCCTGGCGCCAACCCACATCGCTGGTATTCGCCCGTGGACGTACGCGGCGTAATCGATCGCGTGACCGCGGCGTACCAGCAGTTGGACCCTGCCGCCTCATCCTATTTCGCGGCCCAGCACGAGCAGTACGTGACCCAGGGGCTGGCTGGCTACAGTCGAGCTGTGGCCAGCATCCGCCAGCGGTTCGCCGGGCAGCGCATCGGTGCTTCGGAAAGCATCGCGGCACCGCTGGCTGCCGGACTGGGCCTGCGGCTCATCACCCCCGCGGGCTTTCTCAATGCCATCAGCGAGGGCGCCGATCCCACGGCAGCGGATAAGGCCGAGGCCGATGCGCAGATCGCCCAGCACGATATCAGGGTATTTCTGTTCAACACGCAAAACGCCACGCCGGACGTGCAGGCCCAGGTGAACGCTGCCCATGCTCAAGGCATACCCGTGGTGGCTCTCACGGAGACGCTGTCTCCCGCGACGGCTACCTTTCAGACCTGGCAGACCGCTCAATTGCTGGCGCTCCAGGCCGCGCTGGCCAGCGCCACGACCGGCAGGAATGTTGCAATGGCGCCCGTGCTCGTTCGGCCAGCTGCCGAGTGAACGGGCGTCAGGGTTGGCCGGAGGTGGGCCGCCGGGTAGCCGCGCGTTTTGCCACGGCCACTGATTCGCCTCGGAATCGTTTGTGCGCCAGGAGGGCGGTAGATGGCTGTTAAGGGCCTTAGGGCGGCCAAGAGCACCGGTCCTGATCCCTCACCTACAATCGCAGCTCGGCGTGCCGAAGACGACCGGCTCGCCCCGGCGGTGAAGCTGCGGGGCGCGGCGGTACGCCTCGGCGGGCGCACCTTATGGAGCGGCGTGGATATCGAGATTCCGCGCGGCGAATTCGTCGCCATCCTTGGGCCGAACGGCGCCGGCAAGTCCACCCTGGTGAAGGCGCTGCTGGGCTTGCTGCCCTTTTCAGCCGGCACAGTGCAGGTGCTCGGACGGCCCCCGGGGCAGAGGCGCGGCGAGATCGGCTACCTACCCCAGCGGCGCAGCTTCGACGCGAGCGTACGTGTGCGCGGGCTGGACGTGGTGTGGCTGGGGCTCACCGGGACCCGCTGGGGTATCCCCGTGCCACCTGGCGTCTGGCGCGGCCGATCCTGGCAGCAGGCGACCGCCGCGGTGCGAGACGTGGTTGAGCTGGTGGGGGCATCGCCCTATGCGGAGCGGCCCATTGGCGAGCTGTCTGGTGGCGAGCAGCAGCGCTTGCTCATCGCCCAGGCGCTGGTGCGCGAGCCGGCGCTGCTGGTGCTGGATGAGCCGCTGGATAGCCTCGACCTGCCGAACCAGGCCGCGGTCGCCGCGCTGGTGGGGCGCGTTTGCCGCCAGCGTGGGGTAACAGTGCTGATGGTCGCCCACGACGTCAACCCCATCTTGCCCTACCTGGATCGGGTGGTGTACATCGCTCAGGGTGCGGCGGTCGCGGGCCGCCCCGCCGCGGTGATCACCTCTGACGTGCTGACGCGCCTGTACGGCGCCCCGATCGAGGTGCTCTCCACGCGCGATGGGCGGCTGGTGGTGGTGGGCGAGCCCGAGGCGCCGGCTCTCCATGCCGACCGCCATGGCGCCGCTTGAGGATGGATCCTCTGCTGTCGTGGAATATCGCCACGGATGTCGAGCAGCTCTTCACCTTCCCCTTCATGGTCCACGCGCTTGTGGCCGGGACGGTGGTGGCCATCGTCGCGGGTCTCGTGGGGTGGTACATGGTGCTGCGACGCCAGAGTTTTGCCGGCCACACACTGGCGGTGGTGGCTTTCCCGGGCGCAGCGGGTGCAACGTTGCTGGGGCTGCCGCTGGCCGCGGGTTTCTTCGCGTTCAGCCTGGGTGGGGCGCTGCTCATTGGCGCGGCGGGAGCGCGTGGCGTTGGGCTGCCGCGCAGCCAGGTGCGCCAGGCGGCAGCTATTGGCACAGTGCAGGCCTTTGCGCTGGCGTGTGGGTTCTTATTCGTGAGCTTGTACCGGGGCAACGTTTCCGATGTGTCCGCGCTGTTGTTTGGCAGCTTCCTCGGCGTTACTGCTCGGCAGGTAGTCACGCTGGCTTGCGGCGGAGTAGTGGCGCTGCTGGTGCTCGGCAGTGTGGCTCGGCCGCTGTTGTTTGCCAGCGTGGACCCCGCGGTGGCCGAGGCCGCCGGGCTGCCGGTGGCCCGGCTGAGTGTGTTGTTTCTGCTGCTGTTGGGGGCTGCCGCGGCGGAGGCTAGCCAGATCACCGGAGCCTTGCTGGTGTTCGCCCTGCTGGTGATGCCGGCGGCCACGGCGCAGAAGCTGACCGCGCGCCCCGCGCGAAGTGCCCTGCTGGCGGTGCTGCTGGCGCTGGGCGTCACCTGGTTGGGCCTGGCGGTGGCCTATTACTCGCCTTACCCCATCGGCTTCTGCGTTACCAGTCTGGCGTTTGCAGCGTACCTGCTGGCACACGCGCCATGGCTGTGGCCGCTGCACCTACCGCGGGGCCGAGGTTGGGCCAGTGGCGCTGTTGGCTGAGCTGGTGCAGCCGTTTTGGCTGTACGCCCTGGGTGCGGGGACGTGCATTGCGCTGGCCACAGGCCTGGTGGGCTGGTTCATCGTGCTGCGCGGCCAGCTGTTTGTGGGCGATGCCCTGTCCCACGTGACGTTTACCGGCGCACTGGCAGCGCTGGCGGCAGGTGTGGATCCCCGGCTGGGGCTCTTTGTGGCCGCGATTGTGGTTGGCGTGAGTATGGCCGGGCTAGGGGAAAGCGGCCAGCCAGACGACGTGGCTATCGGTACGCTGTTCGCCTGGGTGCTGGGCCTCGGCGTCTTCTTCCTGACGCTGTTCACCACCACCGCCAGCGGCGGCAATGGCGCGGCCTCCGCGCGCGTGCTGTTTGGCTCGATCTTCGGCCTCAGCCTGAGTGAGGCGCTGGTGGCGGCGGCTATCGGTCTGGCGCTGGCGGTAGCGATGCTGGCTATTGCTCGTCCGCTGCTCTTCGCCAGCATCGATCCCGCCGTGGCGGCCGTGCAGGGCGTGCCGGTGCGGCTGCTGGGGGTACTGTTCCTGGCGCTGGTGGGCGCCTGCGCCGCGGAGGCTACCCAGGCCGTGGGCGCGTTGCTGCTGCTGGGCTTGCTGGCCGCGCCCGCGGGGACTGCGCACAGCCTGACTGGCCGGCCGTTTGTGGGGTTGGCGCTCTCGGCCGCGCTTTCGGTAGCCAGCATGTGGCTCGGCCTGGCGGCCGCCGCGGCGGTGCCCGCTGCTCCGCCCAGCTTTACCATCATGGCTGTGGCGGCACTTCTCTACGGCCTAGCGCTCGCGGCCGCCAGGATGCGCCGGCTCAGGTTCGCCTTCTCGCCAGTGTGACGAGCCACGCTCGCTCGCCAGGCAAAGGCATGCCTCAGGCGGAAGAATGCCCAGAGAGCCCGCCTTGAGCGCTGGTTGCGGGCCCGAGCTCCGCTCGCGCGGCCCGCTCAACGGTGGTGCCATCGAAGAACCTGGGGTTCATTTCGCCGTGCAGGTGTACGGCGTGGGCGAAGGTGAAGTCGCGAAAGTCGCTTTCGCTGAGCCAGCCCTTCTCCACCATCTCGAACGCCTCGGGGAGGACCTCGGCCATGGATTGCACGTCCCAGTGGGAGATGTCCGAGCTGAAGACGGCCTTCACGCGAGCGCCCATGCGGGCGTCGAAGGCCCAGGCAGTGACTGGATCATCGGCCTCGCAGCCAAAGTAGAAGCGGCGGCTGAAGAGATCCGCCATCTCGACCGGTGTGGTGTCGCCCAGGTACTGAAAGTCATCCAGAACGATCGCTTCGGGCTGAGGCAGACTGGCGATCATCTCGTCGCGCCTGGCTCGCATCATTGGGGAGCCGTGGCGCTCGATCAGCTCGCGCAGTCGCGCGCGATCGGTGAGATGGGGTGAGCGGAAGGCGCGAACGCTGGCCACGTTCAGCTTCTCCCAGTGGCCTATGAGATCGTGCAGCAGGTTCACCGCGTAGCCCGCGCCACCCTCCAGGAAGATGAAATTGAGGAGGGGGAAGCGGCGCGTGACGCCGCCCAGAAAGATGCCTTTGGCGAACACGTGGTTCGCCTGGGCGAAGTGGCCGATGTGGTTGTAGGTGAAGTTGTTGACTGAGGCGCGGTCGGCCCAGGTGCGTGAGCCGCCGTGGCTGGTGATGGCGACGCCCAGCTCCACGCAGCGGCGCCACAGGGGATCGTAATCGTAGGGGCTGTCCAGGCCCAGCGAATCCATGTAGTACGGGGCGCCCGCGGCGCCCTGGGCGTGCGCGGGGACGGGCCGCTGCGTGGCGCCGCGAACCATCATGACCTTGAGGTGCAGGGTGCGCACGGCATAGTCCAGCTCGGCTAAGGCTTCCTGCGGTGTGGTCAGCGGGATGACCGCCGCGGGAGTCAGGCGCTGGCGGTGTGGCTCGAACACTTCGGCTGCCATACGGTTGTAGGCGCGGCAGGCTTGCGCCCGCATCTCTGCGTCGGGCAGGCCTGAGAGCCCCAGGCCCAGCGTGGGGTACACAATGGCGAAATCGATGCCCAGCTCGCCCAACCGCTCGGCCATGAGGCCTGGCAACATGGCCGTGGCCAGATCCTCCGTTTCCGCCGGCACCGGCCACTGCACATCTGGCCGCCGCAGCCGCTGGTGCATCCGCTGCTCGGGGGTGAGGTCGCTCCATCCTCCCGCCCGCCGAGCTGCCGCGAACTGATCCGCCAGGCTTGTGCCCGCGGTGTCTCGCAGATAGTCCAGGAATACGGGCAGCGACTCCTGCCAGTGCCCATCGCAATCGACCACCGGATGCCCAAGCTGTTCCCGTATCTCCGCCGCGCCGCTGGTTGCCATGCGCACATGCTAAAGCCTGGTGCAACAGCACGGCCTGCCCGCGGCTGCCGCGACGGCGTCGCTCTTGAAGCATCCGGGCTGCGCTCGATTCATCCATGATGACCTTGGGCCGCTTGATGAAGCCCACCGAGCTTGGTTTTCAGCCTCTCCAACCTGACCTGACGCGAGCGGCAATCCGCCCCGAACTCAGCAGCACTTCAGGCGCCTTCCAGCGCGCCAACCGCCTCGCGGTCAGCACTTGATCACTCGCGCAGTCGAGGGGCAACTTCACGGGCGAACAGCTCGACGGATCGAAACACCCGCTCGCGCGGAATGCCGCCGCCCACGTTGGGCTCGATGATGAAGCCGCTGAGGCCCATCTCGTCTCGCAGCGCAGCCAGCCGTTCGGCCACCATGTCGGGCGTGCCGTAGGCCAGCCGGTTGCGCAGCAGCTCATCGTAACCGGTGTCCGCTAAACGCTCGCCGCGCACTGCCCTGTCTTCCGACAGCTGTGCGCCCGCCGCGGTAGCGGACCTGGCGTAGCTCTCGGCCAGGCGGCGATAGGACTGCAGGGTGCTGGCGCGCGGCTCTTCATAGGCGGCCTTCTCGGTTTCGGCGACGTAGACGGGGATGCGCAGGTCGGCGTCGCCCATATCCGGATGCCCAGCCTGGCGCCAGGCGTCGCGGTACACGCGCAGATGCTCGGCGGTTTGGGGCACGTCGGTGCCGCGCAGGCCAACGAAGATGGGATAGCCAGCCTGGCCGACCAGCGGGAACGTGTCCTGGGTGGTGGCGGCGATGCGCACCGGCGGGTAGGGCCGTTGCAGCGGCTTTGGCACCAGGCACACGTCGTGAAATTGGTAGTGCTTGCCGGAGTAGCTGAACGTCTCCTGGGTCCAAGCGGCCAGCAGAATGTCGAGGCACTCTTGGAAGCGCTCGCGGCTCTCTTCGTAAGGTACGCCATAACCGGCATAGGCGGTGGCGAAGCCGCTGCGGCCAATGCCGAAGTCAAGCCGGCCGCCGCACACGTGGTCGAGTGTGGCCACCTCCTCGGCCAATCGGATCGGATGTGACAGCGGCAGCACGCTGACGGCAATGCCGACGCGGACGTGTGAGGTGCGGGCACCGAGCGCGCTGGCCAGGATCAGCGGGGCCGAGGCGAACGACGCGACGCCGCCGCCAGCGCCCGATTGGATCCGCTCGGGCGACGAGAAGTGCCGTTCGGCCAGCC
>DATKQD010000046.1:0-10622 GCA_035532895.1 Chloroflexota bacterium | reverse complement strand
TGCTGGAAAGCGGAGGCCTTGAGTTCGAGCAGGAGGCCGATGATCTCTCGCGCGGCCTGGCTGTTTCGGAACACAGGCCGCGCAATGCGCTAGCAACGGGCCGGCGGCGCCAGTTGGGTGGCACATCAAACATCTGGCTGTATGACACGCAGCCGGGCGAAGTCATCAAAGCTGCCCGGATGCTGGCCCCACGGGCCATCGATCTCGAGCGGCGGCCGGGCCTACCCTGGAGCGGCTGGCCGTTCACAATCCGCACGCTGCAGCCCTTCTTTCGGCGCGCCGAACGCGTGTTCCGCATTGGCCCTTTCGACAGGGACGTTGCAGGCAGCACGCTGTTTCCCGGCGAGCAGCCGCTGCCCCTCAACCAGCGCCGGCTCATCAGCACGGTGTGCCAGTACGGTAATTTCAGCCGCTCCATTCGCGAGGAGGTGCTGGCCGAGGAGCAGGTCAGCGTGGTGCTGCACGCTGTAGCGCAGCGGTTAGAGAACGGCGGCCCGGATGGTCAACGGGAGAGCGCGGATGTTCAGCAGGTTCAGGTAGTGCGCGCTCGCAGCTCCCTTGGGACGCCGTTCAGCGTCCGTGCGCGCGCTTTCGTACTGGCCGCGGGCGGCATCGAGAATCCACGCTTGCT
Source organism: Chloroflexota bacterium (assembly GCA_035532895.1). Lineage (GTDB taxonomy): Bacteria > Chloroflexota > JAJPGV01 > JAJPGV01 > JAJPGV01 > DATKQD01. Next base: position 9,991 of record DATKQD010000046.1, on the reverse strand, counting down.
GCTGTGCTCGGACGACCAGCGCCGCGGGGGTATCGGCAACGAGCACGACCTGGTGGGCCGCTTCCTGCTGGAGCACCCGGAATTTCGGTTGGGAGTTATTCGGCCAGCACCCGGCCTGCTTCAGCGTGCAGCCCTGTATGACCTTCGCTGGGTGAACGGTGTGCTCCTCAGCGGCATGGTCGCGCTGGCGGACGCGGTGCTGCGCGAGCATGAGCTGCTCAACCTGGGCGCTCTGCTGGTTCCCCAACCCGAGGCCTACGGCGGTGAAGCCGCCCAAGCGCTCAAACGGCTGGCGACCCTGCGCCGCGGTGGCGATTGGGTGTCCGCGCTGGAGGATGCGCGGTGGCTGGGCCGGCATCCCCGGGAAACAGTCGAAGCGATTCGTTGCGCCACGCTGCTGGGCCCCCGTTTGTTTCGGGAGTCGCATGGTGGCTGGTCGGCCGCGCCAATGGGCGACCCACGCCTGGCGCTGCTGGAGGTCGTGGCCGCCACCGAGCAGGCGCCCAACCCCGACAACCGCGTGACGCTGCAGCATCAGCGCGACCGTTTGGGGCAGCGCTTACCGCGCGTTCGCTGGCGCTGGGGCGAGGATGAGCAACGCTCGATTCATCAGGCGCGGGAGATCTTCCGCGAGGAAGTAGCGGCCGCGGGCATCGGAGAATTTATCCCCTGGGTTGCCCTGGAGGATCCGGCGCCGACGCTGCTGGCGCCCTTCTCGCGCGCGAGAGACCTGCTGGGCGGCTTTCATCACCCCATGGGGACAACGCGCATGCACGTGGACCCGTGCCAGGGGGTGGTGGATGCGGACTGTCGTGTGCACGGCACAGCCAACGTGTACGTGGCTGGGAGCTCCGTATTCCCTACGGCCGTGGGCTATGCGAATCCTACCTTCACCGTGGTGGCGCTGGCGCTGCGCCTGAGCGATCATCTCAAAGGCGAGTACACGCGGGCGCCTGCGCGAGTTCACCACCCGCGGGGCGACGTCCTCGCTGTCTCGGCGTGATTCCGCTCACCCTGGGCCGGCCCTCCGCCATGGCCAGCCAACGTCTGCGCGCTACGTTGCGCACGCTGGGCGCCGATGCGCCGGTGATTCTCCGTAACTCCACCTCCATCTGGCTGAGCGTCGGCTTCAACTCCGCACTGGGCTTTGCCTTCTGGTGGATCGCCGATCGTCAGTTCAGCGCGAGCGCGGTGGGGCTCGCCGCCGCGGCCATCTCCGCCATGACGTTGCTGGGCACCGCGGCCATGCTGGGCCAGGGGACCGCGGTGATGGGCGAGGCACGCGACCGCACCGATCCCGAAGACGCGCTGCTAACGACATCACTGCTGGCCCCGTTTGTGTTGGGGACGCTAGCCGGGGTGCTTTTCGCAGCATTCGGCTGGCTGCTTCTGCCGGGCCTTCGGGTTGTGGCGAGCGGTCCCGGCACCCTGGCGCTGTTCGGATTGGGCGTCGGCGTCACCGCCGCGACGGTGGTGCTGGACCAGGGGCTGGTGGGATTTCTGCTGGGCCAGCTGCAATTCGGGAGGAATGCCGCCTTTGCGATCGCCAAACTGCTGCTCATCCTTGCTTTCAGCTTGCTTGGCCGAGATCGTGGCGGGCTGCTCATTTACGCGCTGTGGCTCGCCGGCAATGTGCTGTCGCTGGCACCATTGCTTGTGGCCGCGCTCCGCCGCGGCAAGCTCAACCGCCGTGGTCTGCCCCGCTGGACGCTGCTGAGAGTGCTGGGCCTTTCGGGCCTCAAGCATCACGCCCTCAACCTGTCGCTGCGAGCACCTGGGCTGGCGCTTACGTTGGTCGTGGCAGCAACACTCTCGGCGGCGGCTACTGCCTACTTCTACACCGCGTGGATGATCGCCAGCTTCGGTTTCGCGGCATCTTCAGCATTGGCGACGACGCTGTACGCCGTGGGATCCGGACCACCGGGCCAGATGTCCCATCGGGTGCGCTTCACCGTTGGCCTCGACCTGCTGGCGGCCGTGCTATTCGCGGCTGGCCTGGGAGTGGGTGCGCCACTGGTGCTGCAGTTCTTTGGCGGTGCCTATGCGAATGCGGCCGGCACCTGCTTGCGCATCCTGGGGCTAGGCCTGTTTCCGTATGTTGTAAAGGACCACTACGCCACCATTGAGCGAGCCAAGGGTCGCACGCTGCACGCCGCCAGCCTGGTGGCCGCGGGCGGGGCGGCCGAGGTTGCGGGCGCTGCTCTCGGTGCGCATGCCGCCGGCCTCAACGGCCTGGCTGTTGGCTGGGAGATCGCCCTCATCGCTGAAGCGCTGGCCATGTTGCCCAGTGTGCTGCAGACGCTGTTTCCCGAAAACCGAACTTGCCACTCAGCTGACTCATAGCGATGCACCTCCCGGCCACGCCCTCCATTTTGTTTCCGTGGCCGGGACATGTCCGGCCGAACTTCTAGCGTGCCGCGGCGATTCCGCGGGCGGGCAGCGTGCCCATCTCGAAAAGCCCCTCCTGGCGGCGGCGAAGATCCAGGAGGATGGGATCGACGTCGCTCAGGTCGACGCCAGTAAGGGGGATGGGCGCGTCTTGTGGGAGGTCGGCGAGGAGCGTGGCGCCACGGCCGAGGCCGATGGGCAGCAGGCCAGCGGCCTGGTCGCGGCGATGGACCAGGCCGTAGCAATCAAAACCGCCGATGCCGTCGAGGCTGGTGCCGGCAGGGAGGGGGCGCTTGGTGTAGGCGATGACCTCCGCTACAGGTGCACCAGCAGGCGCTACGGTAGCACAGCCGTACAGGGCCGCGGCTGCCGCGCTGAGAGGGGCCGTGTAGTGCACCAGCACGTGCGGGCGGTGCAGCAGGTAGTGCGGGCCGCGGCCCATTTTGAGGTACTCGAAGTCGCGCTGGAAAGCCGGCTCATTGTCCGCGCGAAAGATCACGAACACCCCATTAGGGATGCCGAACACGTACTCAACGATCGGTCCCTGGCTGAGTAGGCCGGCGCGATCGAGGTCGGCTACAGCTGTCTCCAGCGAGGTAGCGACGCCGGTCATGCCGGGGCTGGCCGGCGGCATGCCGGTGGCGTTGGCGACCACGGCCATTTCGCAGTTGAGTTTGGTGCCGTCCGCCGCGGCGGTGGCGATCCAGGGCTGCAGGCCATGCGCCGTGGCGAACTCGGCTTGGGTAGCAGGCGTGGCATAGCGCTTGAGCACGCCCTTGCAATTCCCGGCGAGAACCGGCGGAAAGCCAATGCCGCGTGCGTAGCGCACCAGGTCTGTTAGGATGCCCGGCTCGTCGCCGTCCACATCGCTGTACACCACGCCCGCTTCGTCGGCCAGTGCCTTCAACAGCGGCCCTACGGTGGCCTGGGTCTCCGGGTTGGCCGCTACCAGGTGCTTGCCGCGGGCGATGGCGTCCGCCGCGACGCGTGCACCCACGGCTACGTCGCCTGTGGTCTCCATCACCACGTCCACGGCGCTCACCTGTGCCGGGAGGGCGAGATTGCTCGTAACCACGCGCTGCCCAGCCAGCAGCGCCGCTTCCGCCGCGGAGGGCTCCTCGGCCAGCGTGATGTCGGCGGCGCTGACGCCGGCCGAACGCAACGCGGCCACGGCTTTCTCCAGCGTACGGTTCGCGGCGACCACCGGCTGAAGGCCAGGTATGCGCTCGGCGCGGCCAACGATGCCTGAGCCGAAGTAGCCGGTGCCCACGATGCCGATGCGAACCGGGTTTCCCTGGCGGGCGCGATCGTTCAGGTCGCGAAGGAGCGGCGCATTCATGGATCTCGTCACTTTTAAGCCGAGCATGAGCAACTCTGCCAGCGGCCTTTTACTCACCTGATAGTGCACCCCAGTGCAGCCGCCCTAGGTCCTTTCCCCGTTCTGATGCCGCGGGCTGAACCGCTAAGGTGGACCGCGAGCTACTTATGCGTGTCATCCGCCACGGCCTGCCTGCGCTGCTGCCGAGAACATCCAGCCGACCTGAAGGCGAGGTGCAGCCCGGCAGCCTGCCTGCGCGCCACACCCGCGTCCAGTACGTGGAGCTGAGCGCCGGCTTCGCCCCACTGAGCGAGCACCATGGTGCGTCCACTCGCGTGCGATCCATCGTCTTCCTGCACGGTAAGCCGCTGGGCATGGTTGACCTGCAGCCAGCCGTGGCAGCCCTGCCCGAGCGGCACGCGGCGGCCGTTGGGCGTGCGTTGGACAGCGCCATTCGCGAGCATCTGCTGCAGGATGGCTTGCCGGCCCCAACGGTATTGAGCGCCGAGGGTATTCCCGTGCGTGGAACGCCTGCCTGCGGCGTAGCGAGGCGGGCCTTCCTGGCCCGCTCCCCGCTGGCCACCGTGGTGGTTCCCACGCGAGACCGGCCTCAGGCTCTCGGTGCCTGTCTGGATGGCCTGCAGCGTCTCGACTACCCAAACCTCGACATCGTCGTCGTGGACAATGCGTCGCGCCCGGCCGCGGCCCGCGCCATCACCCGCATCTGCCAGGCTCAGCCGGGCGTGCGCTGCTTGCGAGAAGAGCGTGTTGGCGTTTCCAACGCACGCAACGCGGGCCTCGCGGCAGCCAAGGGCGAGCTCGTGGCATTTGTGGATGACGATGCCGAGCCGGACCCCAACTGGCTGACAGAGCTGGCTCGCGGGTTCGAAACGGAGGAGGAGATCGCTTGCGTTACAGGGCTGGTGCTGCCCAGGGAGCTGGACACGCTGCCGCAGGTATGGTTCGAGGATCTCAGCCGGTTGGGCAAAGGCTTCGCCAGCCAGCTGTATGACCTGCGGCAACACCGGCCGCCGGATTCACTCTTCCCCTACTCGGTTGGCGCCATCGGCGCGGGCGCCAATTTTGCCTTCAAAACCCGCGTGCTGCGCCATCTGGGAGGGTTCGATCCCGAGCTTGGTACTGGGAGCCCGGCTCGCGGCGGGGAGGACTTGGAGATGTGGTTTCGACTCATGAAGCGCGGTTACCGTATCGCCTACCAGCCAGATGGCATCGTCTACCACACGCACCAGCGCGACTATCCCTCCCTGAAGAAAAAGGCATTTGATTACGGCGTGGGTCTCACGGCCTTTTTGGCCAAAGTGCTGGCCCACGATCCTCGCCACGCCGTGGCCTTCATGCCGCGCCTGCCACGCGCCCTGGCCCACATCCTCAGCAAATCCTCACCCAAAAACAGTGGCAAGCAGGCCAATTACCCTGCCCAGCTCACCTGCATCGAGCTAGCAGGCATGCTCTATGGACCCCTGGCCTACCTGCGGAGCCGCGCGCCACGCTGCGTGAGTCCGGCGCAATGTGGGTGAGTTTGCCGACGGTGCCCGGCGCAATTGGCCGCGCCCTCGGCGCGGGTGGGCCAAAGCGCGGGAGCGTGCGAACGCTGGATAGGCGACTGCCAGAGACGCGGCAGCGTACAGTTGTCCTGCCAGCCACCTGGCGGTGGGTTCGGGCAATCGCGAACCCGCTGTGCTCGGGCCTACTGCTCAGCGCCGCGGTGGCCACTTGGTTGAGTTCGCTGGGTGCCATCAACGTGCGCCAGATGACCGACCTGGGGCTCATTTCGGTGCTCCCATCGCGCTACTTTCTCGCTTTTGCCCTACTTGCGGCGGGCTTTTGCGTGGCCCTGGCAGCGCAGCCCGCTCGCGGGCCGCTGCTGCTGGCGCACCTGGTGGTGACAGTGTTCATGCTGTACGGAACACCTTCGCTGGTTGAGGCCGTGCCGCGTTTCTCCGTCACCTGGCGCCACATCGGCATCGTGGATTACATCATCCGCAACGGCCGGGTGGACACCAGTTTGGACGCCTACTTCAGCTGGCCAGTGTTCTTCATCCTGGGTGCGCTGGCCACGCGTCTTGGTGGCCTGGCCAGCGCGGAGCCGCTCGCGATGTGGACACCGGTTGCGCTGAACCTGCTGTACCTGCTTCCGCTCCTGGTCATCCTGCGCAGCGTCAGCAAACATCCGCTGCTGCCCTGGCTGGGGGCGTGGCTGTTTCTCCTGACCAATTGGATCGGCCAGGACTATTTCTCGCCGCAAGGCATCAATGTGTTCCTCTACCTCGCGATCATTGCCGTCCTGCTGCGCTGGTTTCAGCGCTCCCCGGGCCCGCTGCCGGCGCGGCTGGGCACTCTCACCTCCAAAGCCCGCTTGAGCGTGATCGTGACCCACGAGGGCGAGGCGCTACCTCTTACGCCATGGGTGGCCAGCGGGCTTATCCTGGCCCTGGCGGGCGTGTTCGCGTTCAGCGCGTCCAGCCATCAGCTCACGCCGTTCGCCGTGCTCGCGGCGATTAGCCTGCTGGTGCTGGCGGGCTGCCTGCGGCCGCGCGGACTGCCAGTGCTGTTCGGCGTCATGACCGTGGCTTGGATCAGCTTCATGACCACGAAATACCTGCAAGGTAACCTCTCGGTCTTGACCAGCGGCCTGCTGAACTTGGGCGCCAATCTGTCGCAAAACGTGGCGCAGCGGCTGGCAGGGAGCGCTGACCACATCTTCGTGGTGCGCGTGCGGCTGGCGATGACGCTGGCCATCTGGGTGCTGGCCGCGCTCGGGGGCCTGCGGCGCCTGTTCCAACGCAAGTTCGATGTGGCACCGCTGCTGCTGGCGCTGGCGCCATTCCCGCTCATCGCGCTGCAACCGTATGGCGGCGAAATGCTACTCCGAGTCTACTTGTTCGCCCTGCCCGGTATGGTGTTCTTCGGCGCCGCGCTGTTTCTTGGTGCTGCGCGCAGCGGCCCGGCAAAGCCCATCACTTTGGCCATCGTCAGCCTAACCAGTGTGCTCCTTTTCGATGGTTTCCTCCTGGCACGCTACGGTAACGAGCGTATGGATGCCTTCAGCCCGGGCGAGATCAGCGGCATCGAGCGGATGCACCAGGTAGTGCCAACCGGAGCGGTGATCCTGGGCACACCACCATCACCCTTGCGTTTCGAAGGCTATGAGCTTGATTCGTACGATGATCTGCCGGATGCGACCTTTGCCTCCGGCACCGCCGCGCCGGTGGCAGCAGCCATGGTGAGAGCTGAGCGGCATGGCTCGCCCAACGTGTACTTCGTGGCCACGCGCAGTGAGGCAGCGGGCCTGGAGCTGACCTCGGGTTCGGCACCGGGGACCATGCAGAGGGTGGTGCAGGCGCTGCGCGAATCGCCATTGGTGTGCACCGTATTCGCCACGCCTGACGTGACGCTGTTTGCGCTGCCGGGTGCCGCCGGCTGTTCGCCACGGGGCGAGCCAGTGGCCGTGCAACCCCGAGCGTTGGAGCAGCCGACCAGCGCGATCACGGATGCCTGGGCGGTGCAGCACGTGTTTGGCGGCAACGTGCAGGCCTGGGCCGTCGCTCATAACGCCGCCATCGCCGCGGGCGCGCCGGGCAACCGGGTGAATCCACGCACGGGCATGCCGCGATGATGGGTGCGCGCAACCTGAGCTTGCCGGCAGTGAAACGCCTCCTCCCCTGTACTTGGCCTGTCAGCATCCTGCTGTCGGCCGTGGCCATGGCTGTCTGCGTCTCGCTGGCGCCAGGGCAAGCGGCACGGCTGATCGTGACGCTGTGGTTCCTTTCAGTCTGCCCGGGCATGGCCTTTCTTGAGCTGTCGGAACTCCAGGATGGTTACGCCACTCTGGCGCTGGCTGTTGCTCTGAGCTGGTCGATCGATGCTATGGTCGGCGCGACCTTGCTGTACCTGGGCCGCTGGTCGGTGCACGTGGCGCTGCTGGCGTTGCTGGTACTAACCGTTGCGGGAGCGCTGCTGCGCCTGGCGCAACTTGCCTATCGCTCGCCACGGCCGCCAGCCGCCAGGCGCGATATGGCCCACGGATCAGGTCGGCTGCGTCCTTTGCCCCGGCGCAGTCACCGCTTCCTGCCGCTCGGCTGGCCCCTCGCTGGGCGCCAGCGGCGGCAGAGAGAGGGCGCTTCCTGGGCGCAGGGAGGGCGCGGGTGATGGGCCTCACACCCAGCGCTGGGTCTGCGCCCCTGGTCATTGGGCTAGGGCCTGCGCTGGCTGCTGTTTGGGGAGGACTTGTCTCCCTGGGGTTGAACACGTGGTTCCAACTGAGCATCGCGGTGCTGCTCATCACCGTGCTGCTGGCCAGCGAGCTGTTGCGCCCTCACGCGGCTGCGCGTGTGATGGCCGCGCGCAGCGCGCTGTTCAAGGCCAGCATCGTGCTGCTGGCGATCTTCTGCGTTGTTCAGAGCGCGCGTTTCATCCGCCTCTTTTAGACGCCCTACACTTGGGCCATGTGCGGCCGCTACGGGTTGGACGAGGCGGAGTTCAGCGAAAGCCGGTTCGAGGCAACGCTCCTGCCTGATGTCCAGCGGGACGAGATCCTGGTTCCGCGTTACAACATCGCCCCAACACAACCTGTGCTCGCGGTGGCGCCATCGAAGCGGCTGGGCGGCCGGCGGGGCATTCGGAGTATGCGCTGGGGGTTGACGCCAAGTTGGGCGCTGCAGGACCGATCCAAGCCGCGCTCATTCAACATTCGAACCGAGGGCATCCTCGACCGGCCGGCCTATCGCAAACTGCTGTGCTTCAACCGCTGCGCGATTCCGGCGAACTTTTTCTACGAGTGGCGGCACCACACGGGCAAAACAGGCCAGCCCTATGCCATCGGCTTGAGCAGCGGTGAGCTGTTCGCCTTCGCGGGCATCTGGGTGGCGGCCAAGGATGGTGAGGGCTGGCTCGTCTCGTGCGCCATCCTCACGAGCGCGCCGAACCCGCTCGTGGCGTCACTCCACGACCGGCAGCCCATCATCCTTCGGCGCGAGGACGAGCGCATCTGGCTGGATGCGACGGCCACCGATCCTGCCGAGCTGATGCCGCTGCTGGGTGTGCTGCCGGAGGCCGCAATGAGCATGTACCCTGTGGCATCGCTGGTGAACAACGTGGCGAACGAGGGGCCAGAGCTGCGGCGTCGTGTGGAAGCGCTGCCGGTGCCGATGGCGCTCTTGTGATTCAGCCGGTAGGTTCGAGCGCGGCGTCGCTGGTGTAGGGCAGATCTGGGTCCCAGCTGCCTAACTCAAGACCCAGGCTGTGGGTGAAGGCGTGCAGCGCATCGCACCAGGCGCGGACGTTGAGCAGACCATCGGAGTCGACATAACGATGCTCCTGGCTGAGCAGCAGCACGGCTTCGTGTCGCGCGGACTCCAGCGGGTGGCAGGCGGCGAGCTTGGTGACCATCAGCTTGAGAGCCCGCAAGTGCGCCACGATAGCCAGAGTGAAGTCGCGCGCAAACTTGGGGTCGGCCATACGCCAGGCGCGCACGTCATGCAGGGTGCAGCCAGCCGAGCGCGCAGCGACGGTGGGGTTGCCCGTGACCTCCAGCTCGATCAGAAAGTGGTTGCGCAGTGAGTCGGGCCGCGTGGGGCGATCGTGTACCTCGCGCGGTAGGGGACGGGCGGTACGGCGCTGCTCGCGCGCAGCCTTGCGCTCATTGAGCAGCGCCAGTAGCGGCCCCGTTGCGGGAGCTGAAGCAGAAGCGGGGGTCTGTGGGAAGGACCTCTGAGTCACCTATGTAATGTCCGTAATTGGTGCAGCTTAAGCAAGACGCGTTCCCCTCAGTGCACGCTGCGCGATTCAGGCAGCCTTTCCTGCGCTGAACCCCACTGCGCGAGGCACGCAACTGGGGGTGTGAGCGCCGGAAAATTTGAGGGAACTCGCCATCTCGAAATGAGCGCTCTCGGTGATTGACAGCGGCGCTGGCACGTATGGCGCGGCGGATAAGGCTGGTGCGACCGGCACAGCAGTTTCAAGCACCCGCTCGGTGGATGTGCATGGAGGAGGATTGCTGCACCTCCGCCGGCCGCCGTGAGGCAATACTCACGCGCGCCGGTGGGCGGCGTCAGCCCTGGCTGAGGTACGCCAGCGCTTCCGGCGGTCCCTCGACCCCCACGGCAGCCGCCAGGCGGCGACCCGACGCGTACAGCATGAGCTCGCTCGGTGCGCCTGAGAGAACGACGCGTGGCTCGCCGCCTTTCACAACGTAGTCCTCATGGTCGGGCCAGCGCAGCACGATGCCCGTTTGCGCCTGGCGACCAAGGGTGAAGCGGGTCGATC
>DATKQD010000045.1:0-2740 GCA_035532895.1 Chloroflexota bacterium | reverse complement strand
CAGGGATGCCGTGCGCATGAGCCAGCTGCTTGCTGAACTGTTAACTCTTGCGAGGGCCGACAGCGGACGGGAAGAGATTCTTCGAGAGCGGGTTGACCTGAGCGAGCTCGCGGTGGACGTGATCCAGGCCATGCTGCCGCTGGCGCAAGCGCGCCAGGTGCACCTCGCCGCCGGCCCGGCTGAGCCACGCGTGGTGGTGGGGGATGCTACCCGCCTCACGCAGCTGCTGTTGAACCTGGTGGGCAACGCCATCTCCTATACCTCAGCCGGGGGTCACGTCCGAGTGGACGTGAAGCAGATGGATGGTTGGGAGCTGCTGTCGGTGACCGACTCCGGCATTGGCATCGCCCCCGAGCACCTTCCTCACCTGTTCGAGCGCTTCTACCGCGTGGATAAAGCGAGAGCCCGCTCCGAAGGTGGCACGGGGCTGGGATTGTCCATCGCTGATTGGATTGTTCGCGCCCACGGCGGGCATATTGAGGTCACCAGCAGCGTTGGCGTAGGGACCACCTTTACGGCCTGGCTGCCATCGCTCGCTCCCGCCCACCAGGCGGCGTGACCGCCTTGCCGCGGTCCGATCTCACCCTCTACAGGCGCTTTCTGCCGTTGCTCAGCCCTTATCGCGGCCGTCTGCTGCTGGCTCTTGCTGCCAGTGGTACGCGGCCGCTGCTCAGCGCCGCGCGCATCTGGCTCCTGAAGGTCCTCATTGATACGGTCATTCAGGGGCGCCAAGCGAGCCTGCTGCCCCTGGTCGCCGGCGGATTCCTGGGGATCGCCCTCCTGAGGGGCGTGCTGGTGTTTTGGAGTGAAGAGTTGAGTGGCTGGGTGGGTACGCAGGTTATTCGTGACCTGCGTGTGCAACTGTACGCCGGCCTGCAGGGAATGTCTCTCGGCTACTTTCATGGCCAGCGACTGGGCGACTTGCTGACGCGCATCTCAGGGGACATCGGCGCTCTGGAAGACCTCCTGGTTGGGGGGCTCAACAATCTGGTGGCCTACAGCGTGACCATCATGCTCTTCCTGGGCTTGTTGCTGTACCTGGACCCAAGCCTGATGCTGGTGTCACTGGGCGTTGTGCCGCTGCTGGCTTTGTCCGCCATTGAGGGCGCGCGGCGAGGGCGGGCGGCCCAGCGCGACATCCGCGACTGCGCCAGCAGGGTGACCTCTACCGCGGAAGAGGGACTGTCCGCCATTGCCCTGGTGAAAGCCTTCGCACGAGCCCCGTACGAGCAAGCGCGGTTTGGTGCTGTCGCCGGCCAGAGTGCTGCCGCGCGGCTGCGTTCTGTTCGGATCCGCGCCGTCTTTCCGCCCATGGCCGATCTGATAGCCGCGGCCGGCACCGCCGCCGTGGTGTGGATTGGCGCCCAGGGGGTAATAGACGGACGGCTCAGCCTGGGTTCGCTGGTGGTGTTCATCAGCTACCTTGGATCGCTGTACACGCCCATGCAGGGCATAAGCGCGCTCACCAGTGTGGTCCAGCGTGCGCTTGTGGGGGCGGATCGCGTGGTGGAGGTGCTGGATGCACCGGCCGCGCTTCACGAGCGGCGGGGTGGGCCAGCGTTGCCCCCGGTGGCAGGAGCAGTGGAGTTCCAGCATGTGAGTTTTGGCTACACGCCCGGCCAGCCCGTCCTCCGTGACGTCAGCTTTTCCATACGGCCGGGCGAGATGGTTGGGCTGGTTGGCGCCAGCGGAGCCGGCAAGACCACGATCGTCAGCCTGCTGTTGAACTACTACGCACCAAACGAAGGCGCCGTGTGCCTGGATGGGCATCCTCTGGATCAGTTTGATCCCGATAGCGTACGGGAGCAGGTAGCGGCCGTGTTGCAGGAGCCCATGCTCTTCAACTGCAGTGTGCGCGAGAACATCCGCTATGGCCAGCTGAATGCCACCGACAAAGAGATCGAGCAGGCGGCGCGCATTGCCCAGGCTGACGAGTTCATCGGCGAGCGGGCGGACGGTTATGACGCCGTTACCGGGCCGCGCGGCGGCGGGCTCTCCGGTGGCCAACGGCAGCGGCTGGCGATAGCGCGGGCGCTGGTGAAGGCCGCACCCGTGCTGGTATTAGATGAGGCCACTTCGGCGCTGGACCCAGCCACGGAAGCGCGCGTACTCCAAAAGCTGCGAGTGGACTGCGCCGGACGAGCCATCTTGTTGGTGGCTCACCGCTATTCCGCCGTGAGTCATGCGGATCGTGTGGTGGTGCTGGACCACGGCCGAGTTGCGGAGGAAGGAACGCACAGTGAGCTGCTGGCACACCCCGGCCCATATCAGAACTTCGTGCTGGCTCAAACCCAAGGTGCAGGCACACTCACTGGCGCGCCGACCGGCCCCACCTGATCGGCCGCGGGCCAACCGACTTGCCGTCTGGTTGCCCTGCCTGCCTTGGCTTTCCTCAAACTGGAACGGCGCGTGACGCGCCAAGGACGTGACCTGGGCATCCAAAGCCGCCGCGGCAATGTATTTGCCGCTGGTGCGAAGGAGATGGACGTTTCGAAATGCTGCTTCGCCGCCGAAGCCACGGGCTGGAGACTGGCGGGTGTGGACCCTGCCCAAGCTATGACCCGCTTGGACGGTCGCTACTGAGCCGTACGAGGAATCGAGGATGACGTTCTCACCGTAGCCAATGCCGATGTCGAGCGATCCTTTCCAGTAGGTGAGCACCGGGGTGCCGAGGTAGCGCTGGACCTGAAGATTGGTCGCCATCTCATTCGGCGGCTGAAACCACACCAGGCGCCCCAGC
>DATKQD010000044.1:0-27443 GCA_035532895.1 Chloroflexota bacterium | reverse complement strand
CAGCGCCAGCGCCGAGCTTGAGGAAGCGCTGGAGCTCCTGGCTGACGTACTCCTCACGCTTGGCGGCGACGGCCCGCAGGAGGCGTACGAGACCCTGCAGGCAGTGCTGACTGCCAGCCCTCAGCTCCACCGGGCGCGGCTCCGCCTGGGTTGGCTGCTGTGCGGGGCAGGCCAGTACCAGGCGGTACTCGCTGAGCTGGGCCCCGCACTGGACGATGCCACCGCGCCACCCGAGCTGTACGAGTGTTTGGCGCGCGCCCTGTGGGAGCTGGGCCGCGTGGACGACGCTGTGCATGCCATGGCCGCGGCCGCCGGCAAGCGGGGCGAACTGCAGCGCTGGACCGCTGGCTTCCCGCTGGAGCAGGGCATTCCAACCGCGGTTGGGCCCTTTAATGCGCCACGCCGTCCTTTGCGCATTGGCCTGGTGCTGCGCTCAGGCGAGATCTCATTTTCAGAGCAGATGCTGGATACGCATCCCCTGGGCGGCACCGAAACGGCCATCTTGCGGATGGCGCGGGCGCTGCGCGAGCTGGGCCACGAGGTGTATTTCGAGCAGTTTCCGGAGCGCCTGCAGCGGCTGCAGGGCGTGGACGTGCTCATCGTCAAGCGGCACCCCGTGCTGCTGGATCCCCCCTTTGCCAAGGTGAACTACTTTTGGGCGCCGGACGATGTTGACCAGCCCTTCTGGGACCGGCTGCGGGAGCCGGATTTTCGGCAGCGCTTCTTGGCGAGCACCACGCGTCTCTTCGCCCTGTCGCAATACCAGGCGAAGCGTATGCTGAGCCTCGGTATCCCCGAGGAGCAGATCGCTGAAACGCGCAACGGCATCGACCCGCGGCTGTTCGAACAGGCCACTCCGGATGAAGGGCCTCGGCCGCCTGTCGCCGTATACACCAGCGATCCCAGCCGCGGCTTACGCATTCTGCTCGACCTGTGGCCGGACATCCGCCGCCAGGTGCCCAATGCGACGCTGCGCGTCTTCTCCTCCATGCGCTTGTACCTGCGTGGCTCGCGGGAGAAGCCGGAGCACCAGCAGTTGTACGCGCAGGCGCGCGACATGGCGGGCGTGGAATACATGGGCTCGGTGCCCCAGCAGCAGCTGGCAACTGAGCTGCTCAACGCGCGAGTGCTGCTGTACCCAAACACCTTTCCCGAGACGAGCTGCATTGCCGCCATCGAGGCCCAGGCCGCGGGCTGCGCGGTGGTCACCTCCAACCTGGGCGCACTGCCCGAAACGGCATGGGGCAACGCCATCATCTATGCCGCCCCGGGCAGCCCGGCCTATAACGCTGCCTTCGTGGCTCGCGCGGTGGAACTGCTTCGGGCCGACGACCTGTGGCGGTCGATCTCCACTCGCAATCGCGAGCGGATGCGTGCCTACACCTGGCCGGCCGTCGCGCGGGAGTGGCTGGCCCTCATGGCCGCCGATCTCGCGGCCTAATCGCCTCCGGCGCAGGGGCCAGCGGACTATGCTCTGCATCGTGCGCACTCCGGGAGTACGCGGCACGTGAGCCCGCGCAAAGGGCCGCGGCGTGGGGCGCCTCGGCGGGCCCAGAGGCATGCGACCATCTCCGCCTGCCTGATCGTGAAGAATGAAGAGCAGAACCTGCAGCGCTGCCTGGACTCGCTGCGCGGCAAGGTGGATGAGATCGTCGTGGTCGATACCGGCTCGACCGACGGCACGCTGGACATCATCCGCGCTAACAGCCTGGCAGCAGGCCATTTTGCCTGGTGCGACGATTTCAGCGCGGCCCGGAATGCCTCGCTTGCCCTCGCTGGTGGCGACTGGATCATCTGGATCGATGCGGACGAGGAGCTGATCGAGCACATTCCAGGGGCGCTGCGCCGGGTGTGCGAGCAGTTACCCGCGCAGTGGGATGGCTGCTGGGTGCCGTCGCAGAGCCTCGCCAGCTACGACGGCGACATTGGCGTGGTCGCCCGCCAGTGGCGGGTGTTCCGTAATCACCGCGGCATCATCTTTCACGGCCGCATCCACGAGCAGTTGGAGCTGCCGAATGGCGCGTCGCCCCAGCTGGCGGCGCAGGAGGCCGTGGTTACGCGCCACTGGGGCTACCTGCCGAGTGGCGATCTGCTGGCACGCAAGGCCGAGCGCAACCTGAACCTGCTGGCCGCCGCCATGCGCGACGAGCCGGATGACCCGCGGCATCACTTCAACCTGGGGTTGCAGTACAGCTTTGGCCATCGCTGGGACGAAGCGCTGCCCGAGCTGGAGCGCGGCATAGAACTGTGGCGGCGCCATCCAAGGCCATTGGGTTGGGTGCCCGGCCTGTTCGCCTCAGCCGCCTTTGTGGCCATCCACTTGGAACGCTATGCGCTCGTGGCTGAGATAGAGCAGGCCACCCCGGCCGAGTTCCTTTCCACGGACCTGGTGTACTTTGCCGGCGTAGCGGCCTGGCGACTTGGCCGTGTGGACGAAGCCATTGCCCGCTTGCGCCGTGCGGCGGAGGACCCCTCTATCCTGCACGAGGAGCTCCATCAGGACAGCCTGTCCACCTGGCGGCCGCTGGCGCTGCTGGGTGGCATCTACGACAATCTGGGCCAGTCCGAAACCGCCTACAGCTACGCCACGCGCGCTTTGGCCTTGGCCCCGGACCACCCGGAGCTGCTCTTTGGCGCAGCCGATCTGGCGCACAAGTCTGGTCGGCAGCAGGAGAGCCTGGGCTGGTTGCGGCGGTTGCTGGCCGGAAGTCGCGATTCCGGCTACAAGGCGCATGGGCGCCGGCTCATGCTCACCCTGGCCGATGAGCTGGGCAGCGCCGAAACGGCCCTCGCGGCGTTGGAGGATGGCCCCGCTTTTGGCGTGAGCGAGGCGGAGCGTCTCGCGGTGCGGACCAGGGCGCTGGCGCACCTCGGCCGGCAGGTAGACTGATGCCGTGACCGAGGAACAATGAGCACTTTGCAGCAGGCGATCGCCCGCATCCAACCGTTGGATGAAGCCGCCATGGCCGCGGCGCGCGCCCGGCAGGACACGCTTACCAAGCCGGCCGGCGCCCTGGGCCGGCTGGAGGCGATCTCAATTCAGCTGGCCGGCATCACTCGTCAGCCCGTGCCCCAGTTGGGGATCAAAACGGTCCTGGTCATGGCCGCGGACCATGGCGTGGCCGAGGATGGGGTGTCGGCCTACCCTGCCGAGGTAACGGCGCAAATGGTGGCCAACTTCAAAGCTGGCGGCGCGGCCATCAATGTGTTGGCGCGGCACGTGGGGGCCACCGTGCGCGTGCTGGACATGGGCGTAGGACAGCCCACCGGCAACATCAGCCGTGGCCCGGCTATGGAACGCGCCAGGGCCACGCAGTGCATCGAGCGCGGCATTGCCGCGGCCGAGGAAGAGGTTGCCCGCGGCGCCAGCCTGCTGGCCACCGGCGACATGGGCATTGGTAATACCACCCCCAGCAGCGCCATCGTGGCCGCGTTCAGCCGCCTCCCTGCGCGCCAGGTGACTGGCCGCGGCACCGGTGTGTCGGACGAGCAATTCGAGCGGAAGGTCGCGCTGGTGTCCCGGGCGCTAGAGGTGAATCATCCAGATCCGGCGGATGCGCTGGGCGTGCTCGCCGCCGTGGGTGGGTTCGAGATCGCCGGCATCGCGGGGGCCATCCTTGGCGCGGCCGCGGCCGGCACGCCGGTGGTGATCGATGGCTTCATCTCCGGCGCTGGCGCACTGATCGCGGCGGGGCTGGCGCCCGCCTGCGTGCCCTACATGTTCGCTGCGCATCGATCGGTGGAGGTGGGCCACGCGGTGGCGCTCAACCTCCTGGGATTGGAGCCGCTGCTGGCGCTCGATTTGCGGCTTGGCGAGGGCACTGGCGCCGCGCTGGCGATGTCGCTCATTGAGGCGGCGGCCAAAATCCTAGCCGAGATGGCCACCTTTGCCGAGGCTGGCGTGTCCGAATCCGATGAACAGGCTCAGACGCCCCAACTGGCGTGAGGTGGCGAGCGTGGCTGAGCGCACCGCTGGCTTTTCTGGCTGCGCTCAGCTTCCTCACCGTGTGGCGTGTAACGCTGCCAGGCACGTTCCAGCCGAGGGATCGCGGCCGCGCTGTCTTCTTCTTCGCGCCGGTGGGCCTGCTGGTGGGGGGCCTGGCGGCGGCGGTGAATGCCCTGGCGGCGCTCTGGTGGCCCTCGGCCGTAGGGACGGTGCTGGTAGTCGTCGCGCTGCTGCTGAGCACAGGAGGTCTGCACTTCGATGGCTTGCTCGATACGTGCGATGGCGCCTTGAATGGCCAGCCCCCGCGGCGGCGCTTGGAGATCATGCGCGACAGTCGCAGCGGTGCCTTCGCGGTGGCGGGTGGGGTGGTGGATCTGCTGCTGCTGTGGGCCTGTATTGTGGATCTCACGGGCCCGCACCAGGAGGTGGCGCTGCTGGTTATGGCCACCACGTCGCGCGCGGCCATGGCGCTGGCGGTGTGCCTGTTCCCCTACGCGCGCCCCTCCGGCCTGGGGCGCGACTTCAAGGATCACGCCAGCATGTTGGCGGCCCCGGTGAACGCAGCTCTGGCGGTGGGGTTGGGCTGGGGCCTCTTGGGCTGGCAAGGCGCCTGCGGCGCCCTGGGTGGCCTGGTGGTGGGGTTGCTGGCCAGCCTGTACTTGCTCACGCGATTGCCCGGCCTCACCGGCGACAGCTACGGGGCCATCAACGAGCTGGCACAGATCGGCACGCTGTTGGTGCTCGTGCCTCTGCTGTCGTGAGCCAGTAGCGTGGTCGGAAGCAGGCCGCGGCGGCCGGCGCGAGGCCTCCTCACACGCGCGGTCGCGGCTTTCCGGCGCAGTCTCCAGGCTCGGACGGATGCCGGCCATTAGCCTGCGGCACCGCTGCTACCTGAGCTTCGACCGTGCGGATGAGTCGCGCGCCCAAGCCTTTCGCGAGGAGTTCGATGTGGGCGGCGAGTGGCTCTTCACCCGCGGCGAAACCATACCCGGCTACATTCTCGATGGCACCGACGTCGCGTCGCTTGGCCGGCGCATGCGGGAGTTCTACCTGGCGGATTCCACCGTCACCATCGTGCTGGTGGGCCAGAAGACGTGGCAAAACCGATCCGTAGAGGCCGAGCTGATCGGCAGCCTGCAGAAGTCCGAGACGGCGCAGGCCAACGGATTGCTGGCCATTCGCCTGCTGCACCGCTCCGCCACGCTGCGCCTGCCGGAGCGGCTGCGGCTCAACCTGGAATCCGGCTACGCACGCTTTCAGCTCTACCCCGACAACGCCTTCGAGTTGTCCGGCTGGATTGACCAGGCCTACACCCAGCGCACGCGCGGCCTGACGCTCCTGCGGAACCCGGCCACGCTCAGCGCTTAAGGCATTGGGTATACTGCGCGGGCATGAATAAGACCAAGAGAGTGGCGATGCAGAAGCATCGTGTCAAGGCTCGCAAGTTGGATGCGCGACGCCGCGAGGCAACCCCCGGCCGGCCTGTGCGCCCCGCGGCTGCGCGGCCAGCGGCGGCACCACGGCCGGCGGCGCCTCGTCCCGCCGGCCCCGGAGTTGTCCGGCCGGCTGGCGCACCACGCCCGGCTGGAGCACCGCCCGTTGGCGCACCGCGCCCGGCTGGAGCACCGCCCGTTGGCGCACCCCGCCCGGCTGGAGCACCGCCCGTTGGCGCACCGCGCCCGGCTGGGGCACCGCCCGCTGGCGCACCGCGCCCGGCTGGGGCACCGCCCGCCGGAGCGCCGCGGCCCGGCGGAGCACCCGGCGGCAATCCCAGCCAGTAGGTGAGGGGCGGCGTGGGGCTACGGCTTGCCTCGCTCGCCGCTACCCGCGGCTGACGCGAGCACATGTTCCCACTGCCCTTCTACAGTCCCTATTCGCAGATATTTCTCGCGGCGATAGCGCTGTGGATCATCACAGAATGGATCACTGGCTTCCGCCAGCGTGGCGCCAGGGGCAATCCGGCAATCACGCAGGATTCGGGATCCTACCTGCTGCTGCTGGTGTCCATTTGGTTGGGCGCGTTCATCGCCTTGTGGCTGTCGCTGCTTTTGCGCGGCGCCAGCATTCGTGTCGACCGCGGTCTGCTCTTCTTCCTGGGTATTGCCTTGATGATGACCGGCATCGCCTTGCGCTGGTATGCCAACCAGGCGGTGCGTCGTGGCTCGCCCCGCGACCCGGCCCAGCTCAATGGGGGGCCGCGGCCGAGCCTGGCTCCGCGAGGCCCCTACCGCTACGTGCGGCATCCAGGCTACAGCGGCAGCCTGCTGATCTTCCTCGGCGTCGGCCTCACGCTCACGAACATCGCCGCGCTGGTGCTGCTTATGGTCAGCGTCACCCTGGGGCACCTGTACCGCATTCAGGCCGAGGAACGCGCCTTGCTGGAGCAGCTGGGCGAGCCCTATCGTGAGTACATGCGGCACACCACCCGCGTCATCCCCTTCTTGCTGTAGCAGCATGGCCGGAGACACGCGCCGGCGGCCTGCGTGGCCCTCCGGTTGCTTCCGCTGCTGGTGACAGCCTACTTCCACCCTTGCCTTCCCCCGGGGGGCAAGGGTCATACCGACGCCGTAATCCGGTGCCGTACGGCGGTCCGCGGGGGCTGCCGTGCCGCCGCTCAGGGCCCCCCTGGCGAGCCTTTAGACTCCAGGTTGGCCCACCAGCTCGATGTACGGGATGAGGCGGCGATCGAACTCCTGGACGCGCTCCTTACCCAGGTCCAACAGCACCGCCTGGCAGCGGCTGGCGTCCTCGATGAGCTGCCCTACGTTCACGCCCAGGCACACCGGAGCAAACGGCTGAAGGTAGGCCAGCCCCGTTTCCAGCAGACTGGTGCAGCCGCGAAAATTGTTGTTTCGCTGGTGATAGAAGGCCACGCCCACTTGCAGAACGCCCTGGTACAGGCGTCGAATGGCACCTGGCTCGGCCAGCCAGATGGCCTCCAGCGTTTCGTGGCATTCGTAGAAGGCTCCGGCGTTGAATTGCGCAATGCCCGCCAGCAGCTCCGGCGGCGGGTCGGCCCGACTCTCGTCCTTCTTCATTTGCGCCTTCACTCGCCCGTGTGCACATGACGCCGCCGCCCGAGCACGCCACGGCCAACCGCCAGCGCCAGCTGCTGGCGGCCATCCACGAAGCGATAGCCGCTGGTGCTGGGCGCATCACGTTTCGCGATTTCATGGAGCTGGCGCTGTACCATCCGCGTTTGGGCTACTACCAGGCTGCCGGGGAAAAGATTGGCCCCGGGGGCGACTATCTCACCAGCCCGCTGGTTTCGCCGCTGTTCGGGCAGACCATCGCACACTTCGCCCGTGGCCTGTTCGAGGCCGGGCTGCCGCGGCAGGTGCTGGAGCTGGGCGCCGGCACCGGCGCCCTCACAGCCGCGCTCGCTCCGCTGGCCCATTGCACTATTGTGGAGCGCAGCGCGGATTTTCGCGGCCGCCAGCAGGCGCGCCTGGGCGAGCGCGTCACCTGGTCCGACGCCGTCCCGGAGCGCTTCCACGGCCTGGTGGTGATGAACGAGTTGCTGGATGCGCTGCCGGTGCACCGGCTCGACCGAGATCGAGAGCTGTATGTGAGCTGCCAGGCGGACGAGCTTCACGAGGAGCTGGGGCCCTACTCAACCCCGCGCCTGGGGGAGTACTTCCAGCGGCTGAACCTTACTCCGGCTGGCTTGGCTGAAGTGAACCTGGAGGCACTGTGCCTCCTGGAGTCCGTATACCGGCGCGCCACTGGATGCTTGCTCATCATCGACTATGGCTATGAAGCGGAGGAGCTCTTTGTGCGCCATCCGCAGGGAACGCTGCTCACCTACTTTGGGCACATCACTGATGGCCGCCCTTACGACCAGGTGGGGCTGAAGGACATGACCAGCCACGTGGACTTCACCTCGGTCATGCGCCTGGGCGAGGCCATGGGCTGGGCTACGCGCCAGTTCACGACACAGGCCGAGTTCCTGATCGCGCACGGCATTGGGGATCTCCTGCAGGATATCCAGCGCCGAGCCAGCGAGCCGGCCGAGTACTTTCGCGCCCGCGAGGCCGTGACCAGCCTGCTCAACCCGCGTGGCATGGGCGGCTTTCGGGTGCTGCTGCAAGCTACTTCCGGGTGTGGCCCAGCGTGAGTGCAAAGCCCGACCGGACGGAGCAGGCGGGGCACACTCGCTGGCGGCTTGACTTGAACTCGAATTCGCGCCCACAGCTCAGGCAGGTGGCGTGATGTGCCAGGCGCTGCTGTTTGGCCCAGGCCTTGATGGTGTCGCTGGGTACCCTGTAGTCGCCGGCCAGTTCAGTAAGCAGCGCAGCGGGATACGCCTCCCGCAGCTGGGCCACGCAGTCCATGCAGAGCGAAGCCCCCAAGAGGCCTGGCCGCCGGGGGAATGCCGCGCCGCAGCGCGCGCAGGTCAGCCGGCGGACGGGGCGAGGCATACCCTCCTCCGATGCTTTCGCTCCGCCGCGGGTTCGCGATACAGCTGCTGGCGCTGGCTGCCAGCCGAAGTGGTACAACTACACACGGTGTTGTGGGGGAGAGCGTGACGACTACCGTCTTGTTTCCGGCCGTCCACCGGCCGCCAATGTCCCGGTTCCGAGGTTTCGGCTTTGCCGCTCCGGATCGGGGTCTGCTGGCCGCCGCCAGCCCGAGGCCAGCGCTGGATGGCCCGCTGGTGCTGGTGGTGGATGACGACGAAGCCATTCTCAGCACAGTGCAGCAGATACTGACCTTCGAGGGCTATCGGACGCTGTTGGCGCGCGATGGTGCAGAGGCGCTGGAACTGCTGGACGTGGAAAAGCCGGAGCTGGTGCTGCTGGACATGCGTATGCCCAAAATCGATGGCTGGGAATTTGCCGCCGCGATGCGCGCCCGGCAGCTGGCAACGCCGATCGTGGTGATGACCGCCGCGCAGGACGCGCGTCGTTGGGCTGCCGAGGTCCAAGCGCAGGCGTTTGTTGAAAAGCCCTTCGATCTGGATAAGCTGCTCGATACCCTTCACCGCGTGCTGTCCTCAGAGTAAACGTCCGCGCTTGCCAGTGCGGCCTACGGGTCCCGGACATGCCGTCTGGAGGGCCTTGGATGCCGCCCGAGGGTTTGTTCGAAGGAGAGCGCGGTCCCGGGCCGGCGGCGGCATGGTTCTGGTCGAATGCCCAACCCTCGGCAACAGCAATTTCAGGGCCTTGTGAGGTTCGCGCACACCTGTGGCCTTGCCTGAGCCTGCGTAGACGGGTGGGGCGGCCAACGCTTCTTGGCTTAGGTTTGCGGCTCTCCCAGCAGCGAGCCGATGCCGGGGCGCTCCGGCGCGTCGCCTGCTGCTGCCGCTGCATCCACTCGCTCCTGGCTGGCCCCCAACGGCTGGCTGAGGATAGCGTCCAGCTTGATGGGGGCCCCGTCGATCTCCTCCGCCTGATCGCCGTCTAGCCGGCGGATGAGCTCCTGAAAGAGCGCGTAGTGTTCCTTCTCATCGCGGGCGATGAAGGCCAGCACTTTGCGAGCGTCCTCATTGTCGGTAGCTTCCATGTGCGCTTCGTAGACATTCATCGCATCCAGCTCGGCCATAGCATCCAGCCGAAGCGCACGGGCCAGTTCCTGGTCGGTGAGTTTGCGGGGCGCGTTGTAAGCGAACGGGTTCGTTTCAGGCACGGGCTGCTCCCCGCGCGCTGGCAGGCTGACCAGCTGGCTCGATAGTGCAGATGGCATCCGGCCGCTTGATGCGCAGGGCCACCGTCTCCAGCACGCGGAAGTGGTGGTTCATCTGGCTCGTTTCGGTGTACGCCACGCACATGTCAACGCCCACAGCCAGGTCCACGTTCTCGGGCCCAGCCGCCACCAGCACGGCCGCGCCGCGCGGGAGCACCGCGCTGGTGAACACGCCGCCGCGCAGCAGCTTGCCGACCTGATCGATCTCCAGCACGCCGGTATTCTCGAACATGCGGTTCATGGTCATGTACAGGTCCGGGCTCGCAGCCAGAGCGAACGGGCCGTTCAGCCCCCGGCCCAGCAGCTCGTCCACGGCCGACACGACATCGCGAAAGGCGCCCCCCATGCGGGACCAATCACTCTGTGGAATCACCACGCGGCCCGGCACAGTGCGCAGGCCGGCCTGCTCCAGCGCGGCACTGCCGTTGAAGATGAGCTCATCCTCCGCGCGGGCGCAGGCCACCGCCGCGGCAGCGGCCAGGCTCGTATCCAGCGGCAGCCCTAACCGCGCGGAGGCTTCTAGATCACGCCAGTGGATCACGAAGTCCTGCGATACGACAGGCAGCGAAACGTAGCGTCGCTGCCGTTCCGGCGAGAGGGTTTCGCCGCCTTCGCCCAGAACGTTCATAGTGCCGGCGCCGCGCGGCACGCGATCGCTCTGCGTGACCTCGAAACCTGGTCCCAGCGGCCCGTACAGCGGGATAATCCGGCGGCCGGCCAGGGTTTTTCGTGCGGCTTCCGCGGCAGCGGCATCCAGCGCCCGCCACTGGGCCGCGGTGAGCGGTGAGCTCTCGCGACCGAGAAAATCAGGCATGGGGATGGTCGCCTCCGCTGGGTGCGGTGAGCGCGGGTACGATGAGCGGGGCCAAAGGCATCCTCCCTGGAACAGTGTCTTACTCTCACGCAAACGGCGTGCCATTGGCCGCGATGGTGGAGCGCCTTCGTGCTGGCTCAGTGCACCTGGCCCGGCTCTTGCGTAGCTCGCCGTCTGTTGGGCGTTGTCGAACGGGCAGCCGTTACTGGACGGGGCGGGCGCATTCGCGAATTGGACCTGGCGCGCGCCGTGGCGTTGGTGGCGGTGGCCATCATTCACAGCTCCGCCTGGCTGGTGGCTTCGGGCGCCTCACCAAGCGCAGGCTTTCTGCCAGCGCTCGCCAGCCTGGCCCGCGTCTGTGTGCCGGCATTCGTGCTGCTGAGTGGCGCGACATTGTGGCACTTGTACGGCGCGCCCCGGCCGCCGGCCGGCTGGTTTCTGCGCAAGCGGGCCAGCCGCCTGCTCGTCCCGTGGGCACTGGCGGTGCTGCTGTTTTTGCTCGTCGCCCTTTACACGCGCGAGGTGCACGACACGGCGTCACTCGTCTCGTGGCTGGCGTACGGCGCCGGACACCTGTACTTTCTGCTCTTGATAGCGCAGTTTTACCTGCTGTTCCTGCTGCTGCCGCGCGGCCGCGCGGCACTGTGGTGGACAGCGCTGGCGGCGCTGGTGCTGCAGGAGGGCTTAGATGCCCTCCACACCTACGGCCCCAACCTCAGCGGCGCGGCAGCCTGGGCGGGCACTTATTTGGCACAGGAGGAGTTTCCCTTCTGGATCGGGCTGTTTCTCATCGGCTGCCTGGCTGGGAGGCACCTGCTCGCCATCCTCGAGCGATACCGCTGGTGGCCGCTGGCACTGCTGGTGACGCTGATCGCCGGCTGGCTGACTTTGCTGGAGGGTTCTCATGTTGGTGGCTCAATGTGGCAGCAGGGCACGGGCGCGTATTTCTGGCCATCGCGTTTACCGTTCACCTGTGCCTTTACCCTGACGCTGCTGTGGCTTGGGCGGGCCTTAGCGGGCTGGTTGGCGCACGTGCAGGCAGCAATCGATGTGCTGGGTCAGCACAGCCTGGGCATCTACATCCTGCACCCGTTACCGTTGGTCCTGCTTGGGCCCGCCACTGGTGGCTGGGCTGACCTGCCGCGGCTGCTTCTGCTGCTGGTGTCTACGCTAGGCTTCGGCACGCTGGCCGTGCTGGCGTGGTCCCGACGTGGGCGCGATGTGCGGGACGTGTGGCTGGCTAGCCACAAGCGGCCGTCTCCCAGCCCGCTTGTGTAAGCGATCACTGGTTGTGCACCTTACCTTGCCTTCCTTGTGCTCCCCCATGGCACGCCCTTTGCGTGCCCATTGTTTGTCGAAGCCCGCCGCGGGCCATTCTCCATGCGGGAGACTCGGATAATGTCACTCGAACTGGGGCAGGGCCTACTGCCCCAACTCTCGACCACCATCTCCGCGAAGCTCATTACCTCGCTCAAAATCCTGCAGCTTTCTTCCGAAGAGCTGGCCCAGGCGGTTCGCCAGGAAATGACAGACAACCCGATCCTCGAGATCGAGGAGCGCGAGACGTGCGGCACCTGTGGCAGCCCCCTGCAGGATGGCTTCTGCCCTGAGTGTCACGGCGCCACCATGCCGGATGGAGCAAGCGGCGATAGTGAGTCGGCGAGCGAGACCTACGACGGCTCCAGCTACGCCGATATGCCCGCCAGCCGCCATGACCAGAACGGCGACCGCGAATTCGATGCGCTGTCGCTGCTGCCGTCAACCGTGAGCCTGTCGGACTACCTCAGCCAGGCCCTGCAGGCCGTGCTGCCTGAGGCGTCCTTTCCCATCGCTGAGTACGTGATCGGCAGCCTGGATGACTATGGCTATTTGTCGCTGAGCTCCGCGGAGATCGCCGAGGCATGCGGTGTGTCGCCCGATGCCGTGGAGGAGGTGCTCAAGGCCCTGCGCCGCCAGGAGCCGGCAGGGATCGGCTCGCGCACCGTGCCGGAGTGTCTGCTGAGCCAGTTGGACCACCTGGCTGAACTGGGTATCACCGATCCCCATGCCAGAGCCATCCTGACGGACTGTTTCGAAGACCTGGGTGAGCACAAGTTCGAGCACATCGCTGCCCGGCTGCATGTGGAACTGGCCGAGGTGCTGGCCAGCCGTGACTTCATCCGCACCAACCTCACGCCCTTCCCCGCGCTCAGCGCGTGGTCCGATGAGCAGCGCGTCTCGCCCGATCGCTCCAGCTACGTGCGGCCCGACGTGGCCATTGTGCCGACCGATCACGGCTATGCCGTGGAGATCCTGGAGGCCGACCGCTACCGGCTGCAGGTGAATCACTACTACCAGGCGTTGATGCGGGATGGCGAGAACTTGCCGGCCGGCGACCGCGCCTACATGGTGCGTTGCACCAGCCGCGCCAAGTTCTTCATCGACTGCATCCAGCAGCGCTGGGCGACCTTGCGCCAGATCACCGAGTGCATGGTGCAATGCCAGCACGATTTTTTGGATCGCGGCGTACGTTACCTCAAGCCGCTTACCCGGCTGGAGGTGGCCTGCCAGGTGAACCTGCACGAGTCGACGGTCAGCCGGGCCACCGCCAACAAATTCATCCTCCTCCCGGACAAGCGGGTGGTGGGCTTTGACGATCTGTTCGATGGTTCCCTGGCCGTGAAGGACGCCATGCGCGAGTTGTTCGACCACGAAGATGGACGGCGCCCCATGAGCGACCAGGAAGTGTGCCGCGAGCTGCGCGAGCAGGGCATGTTCATTGCCCGCCGCACCGTGGCCAAGTACCGCGACGCCATGCGCGTTCTTCCCTCCAACCTCCGCACCGCGATGTAGCGCCAGGCTGCACGAACCTGGCAAGTGCCAGCGTTCGGAATCTCAGGCTCCTCTCATTGTTCGGCTGTACTCTCTCCTGGGCGTGCCGGCGGAGGGTGAGCGGGGCCGCACCCGCCGAAAGCTTGGGTATCAAGCGCGCGGGTGTACCATGCCGGAAGTTAGAAGCCAACCAAACGGTTGGCTTTTGCGCGTGGCCAGGCGAAGAAGGAGGTGCCACTCTGAGCAGAGTCTTACTGTGCCGCTGATCCGCGGATTTTCCTGGCTGGCCGGTGGCTTGGCAGCTACCCTGCTGGCGGGCTGCGCTGGCCAGCCTGCTGCTGCGCCGCCCCGCTACCAGAGCGTGAAAGTGACACGCGAAAACGTTGAGGCTACCGTCTCTGCATCCGGGGCGATTGCGCTGTCCCAGCTGGCGAATGTGTCGCCGGAAGCTGGCTCTACATCGTCCTCCGCCAAAATCAAGACGGTTGATGTCACCGTCGGGCAGCACGTCGCGGCCGGCCAGCAGCTGGCACAGTTGCAGACCACGGATCTGGCCAACCAGCTGCAGCAAGCGCAAATCAATCTCAGCCTGGCGCAGTCTAAGCTCGACGCCCTGGAGCATCCCGATACCACTTCATTGGAGAACCAGGCGCAACAGGCGCAAGTCAACCTGGCCAGCGCCCAAACCAAGCTGCTGGCCACAGAGCATCCCTACACCGCCGCGGACCTTGCCAGCGCGCAGAACGCCGTGAATGGCGATCAGCTGTCACTCAAGGCGGCACAGCAGAGTTTGGACGCCGCTCGGGTCAGCCCACAGGCCACCTCAGCCATCTCGGCGCAGCAGGATCAGGTTATCTACTGGACCAACAACTACATCCAGTCCAAGCAGGCGTTTGACAAGGGCAACGAGACTCAGGACAAGCTGAATTCGGACTACCGTTCCATGACCGATGCGCAGGCAGCACTTCAGGCGGCCAAGGACCAGGCCGATTCCGCTATGACAGCGGCCCAGCAGGGCGTGAACTCGGCCCAGGCCGCCCTGGCGAAGGATCAGGCGAACCTGGCCTTGATCCAAGCTGGCCCCAAAGCTACCGATTTGCAACTCGCTCAGCAGCAGGTTCAGCTTGCCCAGCAGGCGGCCGCTGCCGCGCAGCACGCGCTAGCCTCCGCCGTGTCGCCGAACGACGTGAAGCAGGCGCAGGGCGCGGTGGACCTGGCCACGGCGGCCGCCGCCCTGGCCCAGCACCAGTTAGATGCCGCAACTCTCCGCGCGCCTTTCGCGGGCACGGTCATCGCCGTGGGTGCGTCGCCCGGTGATTCGGTCACCTCGGCTACCACCGTGGCGACGGTGGCCGATCTCAGCCAGGCTGAGGTTGACATCAACGTCAACCAGCTGGACGTGGGCAAACTGGCGCTGGATCAGCCCGCCCACGTCACGGTGCCGTCGTTTCCCACGCGCAAATTCAGTGGCAAGGTATCCAAGATCGCCTCGTCCGCTACCAACAGCCAAGGCGTCATCACCTACGCCGTGACAGTCAACCTGGACAGCACGGGGAATGTGCTGAAGGCGGGCATGAGCGCCACGGCGGATATTGTCGTGAGCACGGCGAACAACGTCTTGGTGGTTCCTTCGGCGGCCATACAGTCTACCGGCGGGCGCTCCTACGTGCTGATTCCGCCGGATATGCACCACCAAACAGTCCGGACGGGCATCAGCAGCGGCAACGTCACCGCGGTCACGACCGGCTTAAGCGACGGCCAAGTTGTGGCCATTGTGCTCGCCACGGCCTCGACCAGCTCGCGCCCGAGCAATGGCTTTCGCGGGCCTGGCCCTGGGGCGCAAGCCGTGAAGTTCGTGGGTCCTGGTCCCGGGCCGCGAGGCTGAGTGAGCGCTCAACCCAGCGAACTGGTGATCAACGCGCGCGACCTCTCCAAGGTGTACGGCAGCGGGGAGAGCCGAGTGGATGCCTTGCGAGGTGTATCCCTGCAGGTGTGTCAGGGCGAGTTCCTGGCCATCATGGGTGCGTCCGGCTCGGGCAAATCCACGTTCATGAACATCCTGGGCGCGCTGGATCGCCCCACCAGCGGCAGCTACGAGCTTTTGGGCCACGACGTGAGCACGCTCTCGGAGCATGCACTGGCACGGTTTCGCGGGCAGCACATTGGCTTTATCTTCCAGGCGTTCAACCTGCTGCCGCGGACCAGCGCCATGGAAAATGTGCAACTGCCCATGATGTATGCCGGGGTGCCGGCCAAGGAACGCTGGAAGCGTGCCCGGAGCGCCTTGGCCAGGGTGGGCCTGGCCGACCGCGAGCGGCACCTGCCAAACCAGCTCTCCGGAGGGCAGCAGCAGCGCGTGGCCATCGCCCGAGCCCTGGCCATCAATCCCGCGCTGATCCTGGCAGATGAGCCAACAGGCAATCTCGACAGCCGCACCACCCTGGAAGTGATCGACCTGTTCAGAGAACTCAATCGCACCGGCATTCCGATTGTGGTGGTGACCCACGAGCCTCAGGTGGCCGAACACACTCGCCGGACCGTGGTCTTTCAGGATGGCCTGATCGTGGCGGATCAGAGCACTGGGTGAGCAGCCTTCAGAACGTCCGCATCGCTATCCGTGCGCTGGGCACCAACAAGCTGCGTGCCGTGCTCACCATGTTAGGCGTGATCATCGGCGTGGCGTCCGTCATCGCGCTGGTCGCCGTAGGCGATGGCGCCCAGGCTCGCGTGCAGAGCCAGGTGGCCGCCCTGGGCACCAACCTGCTGCAGGTGATTGCCTTTCCGCCGCGGCTCTCGGGCGTGGCGCAGGCCCAGGCCGCGTCCGCCAACCTCACGCTGGACGATCTGTCAACGCTGGCCGCGCTGCCCAGCCTGGCGGCGGTGGCGCCGGAGATGAGTCGCGGCTTTCAGCTCACCTACCAGCGTCAGAACTCCAGCGCCCAGGTGATTGGCACCACGGCCGCGTACGCGCGCATCCGCGATGCCACTGTGGCAGAGGGGCGCTTCATCTCCTCGGCGGATCAGGCGAGCGGCGCACAGGTGGCCGTACTGGGGGCGACCCAGGCCACCAACCTGTTTGGCAATGAGGATCCGCTGGGTAAGACCATGCAGATCAACACCACTACCGTCACTGGCTCAGGCAGCTCCCTTGGCGCGGCGATCACGCCAGTGAATTTCCGGGTGATCGGTCTGCTCGCGGCCAAGGGGGTGGGCTTCGACAGCCCGGACGACAATGTCTATGTACCGGTGAGCACAGCGCAGTGGCGGCTCATCGGCTCGGCCAATCTCCGCTGGATCGACGCCGGCGCCGTTTCCACCGCGCAAATGAGCACCGCCAGCGCGGAGATCGTGGCCACGCTGAATCGGACGCATGGCATCAAGGACCCCAGCCAGAGTCCATATATCGTGCGCAACCAGGCGGACATTCTCTCGGCGGCAACGGGCGTCACTCAAACCTTCACGCTGCTGCTCTCGGCTATCGCCGCCATTTCGCTGGTTGTCGGGGGCATCGGCATCATGAACATCATGATGGTCTCCGTTACCGAGCGCACCCGCGAGATTGGCATCCGCAAAGCGCTGGGCGCGACGCGCGGGCTCATCCTGCAGCAATTTCTGGTGGAGGCGGTCACGCTGAGCGTGCTGGGCGGCGCCCTGGGCATCGCCTCCGGCGCGGGCGTGGCCCGAGCCCTCTCCAACGTCGTGGGCTGGTCCGCCGTGATCTCGCTCAAAGCGACCGCCCTGGCCTTTTCGTGCGCTTTTGTCATGGGCCTCATCTTTGGCGTGTACCCGGCCTGGCGCGCGGCCCGCCTGGACCCAATAGAAGCCCTGCGCTACGAGTGATAGTCGCCTTCTGACCGGCGGGCCGCCAGGCCATTGCTTCTAGAATGGGGACCGTGCGGACGCAGGTGGGCATCATTGGGGCGGGGCCGGCCGGGCTCGTGCTCTCGCACCTGCTGCACCTCCAGGGCATCGAGTCGGTGGTCCTGGAGAGCCACGCCCGCGAGTACATTGAGAAGCGCGTGCGCGCGGGTGTTTTGGAGCAGGGCACGGTGGACCTGCTGGTTGCCAGCGGCGTGGGCGGCCGGCTGCTGCGGGAGAGCCTAGTGCACCGCGGCCTGGAGATTCGCTTCGATCGGCGCGGCCACCGCATCGCCCTGGCCGATCTCACCGGCGGGCGCACCATCACCGTGTACGGCCAGCAGGAGGTGGTGAAAGATCTCGTCGCGGCGCGGCTGGCCGCCGGAGGGCAGGTGCTGTTCGACGCGCCGGCTGTGGAAGTGCAGCAGCTCCTGTCGGATCGCCCCACCATCATCTACGAACAGCGGGGTGAGCGCCATGTGCTGGAATGTGACGTGGTGGCCGGCTGCGATGGCTTCCATGGCGTGAGCCGCAACGCGCTGCCGCCTGGTGCACTGACCATCTACGAGCGAGACTATCCGTTCGTCTGGCTGGGTATCCTGGCCGCCACGCCGCCATCCTCCGAGGAGCTGAACTATGCCCACAGCGAGCACGGCTTTGCCCTGCACAGCATGCGCTCGCCCAGCATCAGCCGCCTGTACCTGCAGATCAGCCGCGACGATGACCTCTCGCAGTGGCCGGATGAGCGCGTCTGGGAGGAGCTCCAGCTCCGGCTGGGCAACGATGACGGCTGGGTGCTGCATCCAGGGCCAGTGCTGGAGAAGGGCGCCACGGATCTGCGCAGCTTCGTGGCCGAGCCGATGCGTTTCGGCCGGTTGTTTTTGGCCGGCGACGCCGCGCACATCGTGCCGCCCACCGGCGCTAAGGGCATGAACCTGGCCATCTCCGATGCGCGCCTCTTGGCCAGTGCCCTGGCGGAGTGGTATCGCTCCGGCTCAGAGGAGCTGCTGGATGCGTACTCGCCTGCCTGCCTCCGCCGGGTGTGGCGCGCCGAGCACTTTGCTTCGTGGATGACCACCCTGCTGCACCTGCATCCGGACGATGATGCTTTTGGTCGCGGCTTGCAGCGCTCCCACCTGGCCTACGTGTGCTCGTCGCAGGCGGCGCAGATGAGCCTGGCCGAGAACTACGTGGGCCTGGGCGCGGTGTGACACCTTGCCTGGCCGGCCGCTCGCGGACGAGAGCGTGATGGCCTTGGAGATGCGGCCGCCGGCAGAAGACGAGCTCGAACGGGTGCTGACCACAGTGGAGGCGGTGTTCGGCAAGGAGCTGCGCCAGGCGGAGGAGTCCCTCGCGGCGGCGCGGGCCACCTTGCCGTTGGACCGTATCCTCAGCGTGTTCGACGGCAGCAGCGTGGTCGGCGTGGCGGCTGCCTACCCGTTCTCGATGATCATTCCCGGCGGCGAGCTTCCCTGCTCCGGTGTGAGCTGGGTGGGGGTGCTGCCGAGCCATCGCCGCCGCGGCCTGGCGCGGGACCTGATGCGCCGCCAACTGAGCGAACTGCACGAACGGGGCGAGCCACTGGCCGCCCTGTGGGCTTCCGAAGCCGCCATCTACGGCCGCTTCGGCTACGGCTACGCCGTGCCTGGACAGCGACTGGATGCGGATCGCGCGGGCTTTGCCTATCGATCCGATGCGGGGCCGGTTGGCCAGGTGCGCCTGTTGGCGCTCGATCAGGCGCTGGAGACGCTGCCCGGCATCTACGATCGGGCGCGGCCGGCACGTGTTGGTGTGCTGGCCCGCACGCTCACCTGGTGGCGGGAGCACGTGCTTTCCCAGCGTGACGAGCCGCCGGATAGTGGAACGCGCTTCCTGGCCGCTTTGGAGCTCGACGGGCTGCCGGAGGCGTACGCCATTTACCGTGTGCGCCGCAGCTGGGAGCAGGGGTTGCCTGGCAATACCGTGGCCGTGCAGGAGGCACTGGGTACGTCGGCCCTGGCCTGCAAGGAGATGTGGCGCTTCCTGTTCTCCATCGATCTCAGCACCCGGGTGACCGCGCGCCACCTGGACCCCGCCGCGCCGCTGCGGCTGGGCGTGGTAGACCCGCGCCGCCTGCGCATCAGCCTAGGCGATGGGCTGCGGTTGCGGTTGGTCGACGTTGGCGCGGCGCTCGCGGCGCGCAGCTGGGCCACGGCCGACGCCCTGATCGTGGAAGTGCACGACGACTTTTGCCCCTGGAACAACGGGACCTATCGGCTGGGCCAGGATGCCGGCCGCGCTTCGGGCGCGCCGGCCCTGAGCCTGGACGTCATGGATTTGGCGTCGGCCTACCTTGGTGGCGTGAGCATTAGCTGGCTGGCGGCGGCCGGTTTGGTGGAAGAGCATACTCCGGGTGCTGTCGCCCGGGCTGATGCGCTGCTCCACACCGCGCTGCCGCCGCACTCGCCCGGAGAATTCTGAGGGATTTGGCGTAGCCGAAGGGACGGGAGCGAGATGGATCTGGAGCTAGGTGGGAAGGTCGCCATCGTCACCGGCGGGAGCCGGGGCATCGGCAAAGCCATTGCCCTGGAGCTGGCCAGCGAGGGCGCGGACGTAGCGCTCGTGTCGCGCACGCTCGAGCCGTTGCAGGCCACAGCTGGCGAGCTGGCGCGGGCCACCGGCCGAGCGGTGGTGCCCTTCGCGGCTGATACGGGCCGCGATATCGCTGTCCGGGCCATGGTAGCAGGGGTGATGCAGCGCTTCGGTCGCATCGATGTGCTGGTGAATTGCGCCGCTGTGCCTGGCACCACGGTGGCCTTGCCGCTGGATGAGCTGAGCGAGCCGCCCTTCCACGAGCAGATGAACGTGAAGGTGCTCGGCTACCTGCGCTGCATCCGCGAGGTGGCGCCGCACATGATCGCCGGCGGGGGCGGGCGCATTGTGAGCATCAGCGGCATGGCGGCACGCCAGCCTATCTCGATCATCGGCAGCACACGCAACGCGGCCGTGGTGGCCATGACCAAGGCCGTGGCGGTGCAGCTTGCGCCGCACGGCATCGCCGTGAACGTGGTGCACCCCGGCAGCACGCTCACGGAGCGCTATGACGCGCAGGTTCGTGAGGCCATGGCCAGCCAGGGCATCTCGCGCGAGGAAGCGGAGCGCCGCCGGTTTGATCCCAACCTCATCGGCCGCGTGGTGGTGCCCAAGGAGGTTGCCCAGGTGGTGGCTTTTTTGGCCTCCGCGAGGGCCGTGGCCATCACCGGCGAGGTCATTGCCACAGCCGGCGGCACGCCAGGCGTCATCCACTACTGACAGCGCTGGCCAGGAGCTGGCCCCAACCGTTCACCGGCGGGGCGATTCCCGGGCGAATGAGCGTGGCCCACACTTCGGCGCTGAGGTTGGTGATGGCCGGCCGGTGGTACTCCTCCTCCATTGCTGGGATGGCGTGCAGGCTGGGCGCGGCACCGCCGGGAAGAAGCAATGCGTCGGCATCTCCGGCGCGCTGAGACGCCTCGCGTCCGACCTCCAGCGTGAGGCGCATGCCCTCGGCCAGCGTGAGCGTTTGCGCTTGCCCCAGCGACACATCACGCGAGGTGATGGCCGCTACCGTCAGGCCGGCTTGCACCAGATACTCCACCAGGGAGGCGTTCACCTCGTCCGGAAAGCGGCTGGCCACAGCGACGCTCTGAGCGCCCAGAGACGCCAGCGCAGAGATCACGGCCTCCATGGTGCTGTAGAAGGGCAGCTGTGTTCGGCGCCGCACCTCGTCCGCCAGCGCCAGCACCCGGGTGCGCCCCAATCGCGTTGAGACCGGCACGCCGGAGAGCACAATGCAGTCCGCCTCTTGCCGCTGCAGTTGCTCGACGCAGTCCCAAAAGCGCTCCATCGCCGCCTCCACGCTCGCGACGGAGTAGTCGCGAATGCCGATGCCCGTGCCGATCTGCATGACGCTGAGCGGCGCGATCCGGTAGAACTGGTAGTCCACGCCGCGCTGCACATCACCCACCCCCGGTAGGACCACGCCGTACCGGTACACGGGCAGCAGCCGCTGCACCCACGCCGCGTCATCCGTCATACGGTAATTGTCGCCCTCAACATGACCCTGCCACAGGCAGAGTTGCAGCCGCGCCAGTTGTGTACACGCTAACGAGTACACTTCGTGTATGGATCATGCCACCGATCAGGTGAAGGTGCGCGACGCCCGCGCCCACTTCGCGGAACTTGTCGACCGTGCTCAAGCGGGGACGCCGACGATCATCACGCGTAACAGCCAGGCAGTAGCCGCTCTCGTTCCCATCGGAGACTTCGAGGCGCTGGAAGACGCGCTTGATACGTTTCTCTCAAGAGAAGCGGACCGCGATGAGCAGGATCATCCCAACGCCCAAACATTCAGCATGTCCGAGGTCATCGCCGCGATCTTCGGAGAGGAGCCTGGCAAAGGAGCCGCTTGAAGTATGCCTTCCGGTGGCGCGACCGCGCGGTAAGACAGTTGCGTGCGATTCCTCAATCGGATGCGTTGACGATCTTACGAGCACTTTCAGCATTGGGTGATGATCCGCGCCGGCCAGGGGCCAATGTGAAGAAGATCGCCAACTATGCTGATCGCTACCGCCTGCGTGTCGGCGATTACCGGGTCATCTACGACGTTGAAGGCGCGCAACTGATGATCCTGGTAGTTGCCGTCGGACATCGTCGCGACATCTACCGCGCGTTGCAATAGGCAGTGCGGGCGAAACCACTGCCTGCAACTGATCGCGGGCGCGATGTGTTCCCCAAGGTATGACAACACCTGCATATCTGTTCACAGATGATGAGGAGCGGCGTATCCAGGCCGCGGAGGAACTGCTGGATGGGGGAACGATACGTGTGTTGGCCGGGCTTGGGCTGGCACCAGGGTGGCGCTGCCTGGAAGTGGGTGCGGGCGGCGGTTCGATCGCCCGCTGGCTGGCTGGCCGTATGAACCCCAGCGGCGAGGTGGTGGCGACCGACCTCAACACGCAGGCGTTCGACAGTGGCGCGGTTCCCGGGCTGCTGGCGCGCCGGCACGATATCGTCCGCGACCCGCTGGAGGAGGACGGCTTCGATCTTATTCACGCTCGCCTGGTGCTGGAGCACCTTCCCGAGCGGGATGCCGTGCTGGTGAAGCTGGTGCGCGCGCTGAGGCCAGGTGGCTGGCTGGTGCTGGAGGATGCGGATGAGGTGGCGGCAACACCGGTGAGCTCGCTGGGAGCAGCCGATTACGAGCGAGTCACTGCGGTGCGGCTGCACGAATTCACCGGCAGGGGCTTCGATGGTACCTTCGCTCGCCGGCTTCCTCAGCTGCTGCGTGCGCAGGGGCTGGTGGGCGTGGGCAACGAGGGCCGGCTGTGGATCATGGAGGGTGGATCTGCCGGCGCGCGCTGGTTGCTGCTGTCGCTGAGGCACCTCCGCTCGCGCCTGGTGGGCCCTGGCAAACTGTCCGAGGGCGAGATGGAGCGCATGCTGAGCCTGCTCGAGGATCCGGCCTGGGCCGGCTTCTCCCCCACCATCGTTTCCGCGTGGGGCCAGCGCCCCGCCTGACCTCCGCCAAGCCGCGGCCGGATGCGTCATGATCAGGGGGATGGCGTACCGGGCGGAGGAGCACTGAATGGCGCGCGCAGATCGCACGCGCGGCGAACGGCGGGAGGCGCGGCGGCGAAAGCGGCAGCATGGCATGCGCGTCAGTGGCGCCAGCATCCGCCGGATCCAGCTCGCGCTGATCGACCGCGCCCAGCGCAAGGGCAAGGGCACGTCTCACGCCCGCCGAGCTGGCGGCTGAACCTTGGCCGGAACATTGATGTGCCGAGCGCGAGCTGCCGTCCGCGACAGCCGCGTCGAGCTGACGCGGCGCAGCGGGGAGGCCCTACCAGCGCGGCCGCGACACGCCCCCGGCCACACTTTTCGTTTCGCGGCCTCGTGCACCTCGCACACCTGAGCCTGCGGAATTTCCGGAACTACGCGGCGCTGGAAATGCCGCTGGAGCCGGGGCTCATTGTGCTGCACGGGCCGAACGCGCAGGGCAAGACCAACATTTTGGAAGCGGTGGCCCTCCTGGCTACCGGTTCGTCCTACCGCGCTGCGTCGGATCGCGAGACCATTCGATGGGAGGCACCGCCTGAAGATCGTGTGGCCCGCATCACCGGACGCGTCCGTCTCCCGGCACTGGATGAGACGGGCGCTCGAATAGCCAGTGAGCCCAATCCGCTTCCGGGGCAGGTTGCCGCTGCGAACGCCTCGGCGAGCGCGGCCGATGATTCAGGCGCGGCCGAGGCAACGGAGTTTGAGGTGGAACTGCTGGTGGCCGACATGCCGGGGCTGTCCACCAAACGGGCGCGCATCAACGGCGCGGCCAGGCGTGTGGTGGATCTGGTGGGTCGGCTCACCATGGTGTTCTTTGGGCCGGACCAGTTGGACCTGGTGATCGGCTCTCCGCACCACCGCCGCGCTTACCTGGATACCGCGATTGGCCAGGTGGACCATGGCTACTATCGGGCCACGCTGCAGTACAACCGTGTACTGCAGCAGCGCAACCAGCTGCTGAAGCAGGCGCGCGAGCGCCAGGTGAGGGCCGATGAGCTCCTGTACTGGGA
This sequence comes from Chloroflexota bacterium, assembly GCA_035532895.1. Lineage (GTDB taxonomy): Bacteria > Chloroflexota > JAJPGV01 > JAJPGV01 > JAJPGV01 > DATKQD01. Next base: position 3,742 of record DATKQD010000044.1, on the reverse strand, counting down.
CGAGCAGATGGTGGAGCAGGGCGGCGCCATTATCCAGGGGCGCGCGCGGGCCCTGCTGCCTCTGGCCGAGCTGGCCGGCCAGGAGCAGCAGCGGCTGGCGCCGCGTCGCGGGCAGTTGAGCGTGGGCTACGACACCAAGTTGTTTGGCGGATCGGCCGACTGCGATCGCCTGGCCGCCATGCCAGCCGATGAAGTGCAGGCCGAATACCGCCAACGCCTGGCGCTGGAGCACGAACGTGAGCTGGCGCAGGGTAGCTGCGTGGTGGGCCCCCACCGCGATGATGTGACGCTCTTGCTGGATGGCCGGCCGCTGGAGCGCTTTGGCTCGCGCGGCCAGCAGCGCACCGCCGCGTTGGCACTCAAGCTGGCCGAGCTGGGGTTCCTGCGGCGGCACACCGGCCAGCACCCCGTGCTGCTGCTGGACGATGTGCTTTCGGAGCTGGATGAGGACCGCCGCGCGGCGCTGGCCGGCATTATGGTGGAACAGGAGCAGGTGCTGTTCACCACTACCGAAGCTACAGCAGTACCTGCCCGTGCCAGCTACGAAGTGCGCGGCGGCTCGCTGCTGCGGGCGTAGAAGGTCTGGAGCGTTATACCAGGCGACGCAGCAGCTCGTGCAGCTGGCGGCGCTCGTGAGCCGAGAGGCCCGCGAATACTTCCTTTTCGACGGCAATCACGAACCGGCCAGCCTCCGCCAGCACCGCTTCGCCGTCCTCCGTGAGGTGCAGCGCATAGGCGCGCCGATCGCCCGGCGCTTTCTCTCGCCGCAGCAGGCCCAGCTGCTCCAGGTTATCCACCAAAGCCACCATCGATGTTCGGTCGATGCCCAATTCCTGCCCCAGCAGGTGCTGCGACCGCGGCCCCTCGTCGGCCAGCACGGCCATCATCGCGTACTGCCGCGCGCGAATTCCCAGGGTCCGCAAGTGCCCCTCGAACAGGCGGTCGCTCAGTTCGGCAACGCGGGCCAGCACAAAGCTGGGCCACACCGCCAGCGCCGCCGGCAAGCCCCGCCGCTCCGACGCGTCTGCCTCGGCCATCTTCCGCTCCCCTTAACCGCTGACAATCAGCAGTCATGATTATTGCAGGACGCCAGCAGCCGCAATCTGGCAGCTGGCAGCTAAACTCTGGAAGGAGCATGCTGGGAGGAGTTGGACTGTTGGAAGAGTGGGTGACCGTTGCCAAAAGGGGAGACATTGGCGAAGGCGAGATGATCCAGGTAGAGCTGGATGGCAAGGCCATCGCGATTGCCCACGCCGGCGAGCAGTTCTACGCCATCGCGGGCGAGTGCCCGCACCAGGGTGGCCCCATCGCTGAGGGCGAGCTGGAGGGCGATATCGTCACCTGTCCCTGGCACAACTTTCGGTTCGACTTCAAAACCGGCCGTACGCTCGATCCGCCCATCGGCAACTGCGCCAAGTTCGAGCTCCGCGTCGCGGGCGACGATATTCAGCTCCTCAACCGCTGACTGTGGAGGGCGCACCGGTCTATCGCAGCAATCGCGAGCGGTGCACCGATTGCGCCCACGGGGAGATGTGGACGCCTGAATTTCATCGCCTGGGAGCGGACTGCAAGCACCCTGATGCCGGCGCCTGGCCCTACATGGAGCGCTGGAGCGATGGGACCCTGTCCATCCGGCCGGATGCGCCGCCCTGCCCCCGCTTCGTGCCCCGTGCCGACGATCACATGCGCCAGCTGGACCTGATCAATGGCTAGAAATTCGGCCGGAAAGTTATTGGCGGCCCCAGCCGATCCCCTGTCGCTATAGTGGGCGAGCTCAAGCGACGCTCCGGAGGAACCCCAGCCCGGCCGCCGCGGCAGGTTTCCGGCCGAACTTCTAGCTCCGGCAAACTCGTCGCGGAGTCCGGGCGCCGCAAGCGGAGCAAGGCCGAGTCACTGAAAAGCAAGCGCGAACGAACGCTGGAGATCATCGCGCGGCTGAAGCAGGCCTATCCGGATGCGCGCTGCGCGCTCGATCATCGCAACCCTTTTGAGCTGTTGGTGGCGACCATTCTCTCCGCACAGTGCACGGACACGCGGGTAAACCTCACCACGCCCGCCCTGTTTCGCGCCTACCCGACACCGGCCGCTCTGGCCCAGGCAGACCCGGATCGGGTGGTGGACCTGATTCGCCCCACCGGCTTTTTCAACAACAAGACGAAGTCCATTCAGGGGGCGGCACGCGTGCTGGCGGAGCACTTCGATTCCATCGTGCCACGCACCATGCCCGAACTGCTCACGCTGCCTGGTGTGGCCCGCAAAACCGCCAACGTGGTGCTGGGGACCGCCTACGGGCTGAACGAAGGTGTGGTGGTGGATACGCACGTTGGGCGTATTGCGCGGCGGCTGCGCCTGACATCGCAGGATGATCCCGTGAAGGTGGAGCAGGATCTTATGTCGCTGGTGCCCAGGCCGGAGTGGACGCTCTTCGCCCACCTGTTGATCTTCCACGGCCGGCAGTGCTGCACAGCCCAGCGCCCGCGCTGCGGCAGTTGCGCTGTGGCTGAGCTGTGCCCTTCCGCGTTCGCCGCGTAAGGGTGTCGCTCAGTTGGAGCTGGCGGTAGGCCCACCCACCAGCGCCAGGTCCTTGGTGGCGGCCGGCTGCAGAATCTCATCCACCAGGCCGTACTCCTTCGCCTGGTCGGCTGTGAGCCAGTAGTCGCGATCTGAGTCGTGGGCGATCTTTTCGTATGGCTGCCCGGTATGGTGCGCCAGGATCTCGCGCAGCATCGTCTGCAAGCGAATGATCTCGCGGGCCATGATCTCGATATCCGTCGCGGCGCCCTGCGTGCCACTATGCGCCTGGTGCATATGGATGGTGGCGTTGGGCAGGGCAAAGCGCTTGCCCTTGGCACCACCGGCCAGCAGCACCGTACCCATGCTGGCCGTCACCCCTACGGCCATGGTGGCGACCTCCGGCTTGATGAGCTGCATGGTGTCGTAGATGGCGAGGCCCGCGTGGATCGACCCACCCGGCGAGTGGATGTACATGTTGATGTCCTTGTCGGGATCCTCGCTCTCCAGGAACAGCAGCTGGGCGATGACGATGTTGGCGATCTGGTCGTTAATGGGCGTGCCCAGAAAGATGATGCGGTCCTTCAGCAGCCGCGAGTAGATGTCGAACGCCCGCTCACCTCGTGGTGAGGTTTCAATGACCATTGGAACGAGGCTCACGGACTCTCTCCTTGGGCTGAACCGCCCACCCAACCAGATGTGCCAGCGAAGTATAGTGCGGCTCGGCCCAACCACTGCGAGCTACCATCAAAGCAGCGTGATGCACAGCAGCGTGATGCGAGTCGCGACCCCTCCACCCAATCGGCATTGATCGGCGCCCTGCCCGCGACGCCGGGTACCAACGCTCCGCTGCCCTATCCCTTTGATCTCGATCCCTTTCAGAAGCAGGCCATCGACGTGGTGGAGCGTGGCCAATCCCTGCTGCTCGCGGCGCCCACCGGAGCGGGCAAAACCGTGGTGGCCGAGGCTGCCATTGCCCGAGCGCTGCGCACGGGGCATTCGGTCATCTACACCGCCCCGGTCAAAGCGCTCTCCAATCAGAAGCACCACGATTTCGGCCAGCTCTTTGGCTCCCAGAACGTCGGCATCATGACCGGTGACGTCACCGAGAACGACGGCGCGCCCCTGCTGGTGATGACGACGGAGATCCTGCACAACATGCTGGTATGCCGCGATCTGAGCCGCATTGAGCGCGTGTCCTGCCTGGTTTTCGACGAGTTCCACTACCTGG
>DATKQD010000043.1:0-3379 GCA_035532895.1 Chloroflexota bacterium | reverse complement strand
GACCACAGGTAATTGCTGAGGAGCTGGAGCAAAACGTCGCGGATACCACCATCGTAACGTGGTCCGCCCTATCCGCTCGCGCTTCAGCCTAAAGGTACGCTGGCCCCGAGGGCTCAAACGGCCGTGCTATCATCGCCCGCGCCCACATTTCGCCGTCGGAGGATGGTCCATGCGCCTCGTCACCTTCAGCCATGAGAATCAACAGCGCGTTGGCGTGGTGGTGGAGGACCATGTGGCCGATGTGACCCACGTAGCCCCCACCATGCTGGCCCTGGTGGAGGGTGGCGAAGCGGCGCTGGAAAGCGTGCGCCGCAACCTGGAGCACGCCACCACCTACCCGCTCCACGGCCTTACCCTGCTAGCGCCCTTCCCCAAGCCGACTAAGAACGTCTTCTGCCTCGGCCTGAACTACAAGGCCCACGTGGCGGAGGGCGCCGCCGCGCGCGGGCAGGAGGTGGTGCTGCCGGAATATCCGGTGTGGTTCACCAAAGCGCCGACCTCCGTGTGCGGCCCGTATGACGACATCAAGCTGGACAACGTCTCCACCGAGAACGACTGGGAAGCGGAACTGGCCGTCGTCATTGGTAAGGCCGGGCGCAACATCTCGCGCGAGCACGCGCTGGAGCACATCCACAGCTACACCGTGTTCAACGACTTCTCCTTGCGCGACGTGCAGTACCGGCACGGGCGCCAGTTCTTCAAGGGGAAAAGCCTGGACAAGGCCTCACCCATGGGGCCCTGGCTGGTAACCGCCGACGAGATTGCCGATCCCCAGCAGCTGCGGGTCATGTGCCGCGTGAACGGCGTCACCAAGCAGGACTCGGTGACCTCGTTCATGATCTTTGACATCGCCACCTGCATCGCGGACATCACCGACACCATCACCCTGGAGCCGGGCGACATCATCTCCACCGGCACGCCCGATGGTGTCGGCTTCGCCCGCAAGCCCCCCGAGTTCCTGAAGAATGGGGACGTCATGGAAACCGAGGTCGAGAAAGTGGGCCTGCTCCGCAACCGCATCGTCGGCGCCTGAGCCCGCGGGACGCGGCCGACAAAGGCCGCGTCCCCGCCGCCGTCAGCGCACTGCGCCATCCGGCGCTTCGGTCGGTGTTTCGTCCTCTCGCGCCAGGGTGAGCGCGCGCTCCAGCACGTCATAGGGCTGCGCCCCCACCACCATGTAGCGGCCCACCAGGAAGGTGGGCACGCCGTTGATGCCGTAGCGGTTGCATTCGTCGTACACCTCGGCCAGCTCCGCTTCGTAGCGCCCATCCTCCATGGCTGCTCGCAGCTCCTGCGCATCCAAGCCGCTGGCGGCAGCGACGTCCAGCACCACCTCCTGAAGACCGATGTTGCGGTGCTCGGTCCAGTAGGCGTGGAGGATGTTCTCGTGGAACGGGTTCACCTGGCCGTGATCGCGAGCAAAGGCATCGGCCACCAAGGCCAGGTGGGAGTTCGTGCGGAAGTCCGGCCGGCTCATCTCCACGCCGGCTTCAGCCGCCATCGCGGCGATGTGATCGTCGGCCGCCTTTTGCCGCTCGGGCGGCATGGACCGCCGCGCGGATCCGTCAGCCGGGGTTTCCGGATGAATCTCGAAGCCCTTCCACTCCACTTCCAGCTCGGGGTGCGCTTGGATGAGGCGGTCGACACGCGACTTGCCGATGTAGCAGAAAGGTCATATGAAGTCGGAGTAGACGGTGATGGTTGTGCTCATGCCGGCAGTATGCCATCTTCGGCGTCACCCGGAGTTGATGACTTCCAGGTAGCGGTTGATGACGATCACCTGAGCGATCTCCAGGAGAAGCACCGTCGCCAGCGGCCATCGGCCGCGCGGCAGCGCCCGGGCAGCGAACAGCACCGCAAAGCACATCATCGGCGCCCACAACCGGCCTACCTCCGCCCGGGCCGCGGGCGAAAACCACAGAAACACCATCATGCACGCCCAAGCCACAAAGAAGCGGTCAATGTCCAATGGCTTGTTCGCTCGCCAGCGACGGATGGCCTGCACCAGGTAATGCAGGCACAGTCCAGTGAGCGGCAGCCCGCAGAACATCGCAAAGTCGTACCACTTCCACCGCACCCACAGCCAGTAGCTCCGCTGCGCTTCAAAGTGCTGTTGGTAGTGGTTGATGAAGTTGAAGATGGCGAGCAGGTTGATGCCCGCCGTCAGATACAGCACCAGCCAATTGGCAGCCCAACCTACCAGCATGACCACGCCCAGAATCATTCCGAAGCGCCAGCCCGCCGTCAGCAGGGCGTACACGCCGATGAGGATGCCGATCGCCAGCAGCCCCGCGGTGAACAGCAGGCTCGCCCCAAACAGCACTCCGGCTGCCAGAGCCAGGGCGACCGAACGGCGCTGCACGGCCAGCACCGCGACCAGCACCGTGCTCGCGCTCAGCAAGGGGTAGGCCGTGTCCAGCAGCGGCAGGTGGACGAGTGTCGTGGGAAGCACGAGAAAGAGCAGACTGGCAGCCAGGCCGTTCACTCCCAACCGCGCTGCCAGGAGCGACATGGGCGCGACAGCCAGCCGGCCCAGCAGCACAATAACCGGGATGGCGGCGATGGCTCCAGCCAGCAGGGCAGGCGCGTCGCCTGCCCTCAACAGCATCGGTAGCCCGGAGATGAAGGGCCTGCCCGCGGCGAGAACCCGCTGCGCCCAGCCAGGCTGGCTCAACATCAGGGCATTCAGCCCGCGAAAGAGCAGCATGTCGCCCGGTGGGTGGGACGCCGCGTGTGACGGGGAAACGCTGGCCATGAAGGCCGGGTAATGCCGCAGCGCCGCCGGAAGGTCGCGAATCTGGACGGCCGCACCCCAAAATGCCGTGGGGCCATTGAGCACCTTAGCAAGCAAGTTGTCTCCTCCGCCCCACTCGGCGGCGAACAGCAGATAGGCGAACGCCGACCCGGCCACGACTTCCACTGCCAGCAGCGGCGCGCGAACGCGCCGGCTGAGGGCCAGCACCACCATGGCAGCCGCCGCGGGCAGTGGCACCCACCACCATTGGTTGGCCGGCTGGCTGATATAGGGCAGGTGCCATTGGGCATTGCCCCGCAGGCCATCCACGGTGTCGCTGGCCAGCAGATAAAGGTAGACGGCTGTCGCGACCGTGAGGAGGGCGACGCCCGCAGGCGCTAGCACGGCGCTCAGGCGCCGCTGCCGCTCCGCCGCAACGTCCGTGGCCAACGGCCGTGAGTATAGTCCCAAGCGCACGTCCTGACCCGTACGGCCAAGTTGGGGCGCGGGCTTGCGGGCGCCCCGGTTGGGGCAGAATCGACCTGCTATAACAAGCAAAGGAGACGAGCGGCCCTCACGGTGGGGCGCTCGATTCATGTCTCTGGAGGCCGTCGGTGCCGGAAGCAATCCTTCAACGAAACCTGG
>DATKQD010000042.1:0-20695 GCA_035532895.1 Chloroflexota bacterium | reverse complement strand
ATGCCGATCCGGTGCGCATGTATAAAGCGCCGCCGGCGCATGCCCTCACCGAAGAGTTCTACGAAACTGATCCGAAGCGCGATTTCGCGCGGGGCTTTGCCATCCAGACTGTCGGCCCCCTGCCTATCGCCTTTTCTAAGCAAATGATCGTTGCTAAGGGCGCCTGGGGCTGGGGCCTGCGTCGGGCCATGATGGATTACAACCACTGGTCTGCCATTGCAATGCTGGGTGAGCTCCTACCTTGGGAAGACAACACTGTGACCCTGGACAGTGAGGTGAAGGACAAGTACGGGCTGCCAGTGGCACACGTGACCTACAACCTGCATGACAACGACAGAAAGCTCGCTGAATACGGCCACAAGGTGGTGGAGCAGGTGCAATGGGCAGCCGGCGCTGAGGAGGTGGTGCAGGAGCAGCGTTTCGCCCACCTTGTGGGCGCCGCGCGCATGGGCAGCGATCCGCGCTCATCCGTCACGACCAGCTTCGGCCGCACGCACGACATCCCCAACCTGTTCGTCTGCGACGGCAGCTTGTTCCCCACCCAGGGGTCGGCTAATCCCGGTCTGACCATCCAAAGCCTGGCGGCCCGCACGGCAGATTACCTCATCTGGCAGGGGGACAGCATCCTGCACGCGGGCCGAGAGCGCGAAGGAACACCGCCAGTTCGCCGGGACCTGTCCCCGCTTGGCACCTCAGGCCGGGGAGTGCCGCGCTTCAGGTCCACGGCATAAACTTTGCTGCCTGCGCTCGTGCTGGAGGAAGCCATGGAAGCTGGTCTGAGACTGGCCCTCCCGATGGCTAGCCGTCGGCCGGTTCCGGCGCATTACACGACGACATGTTGAGGAGAGAACGTTGGCCAAACCCACTACCGCGGACCTGCTCGTCGAGCGCCTCATCGACTGGGGCGTGAATACTATCTTTGGGTTCCCGGGTGATGGCATCAACGGCATCTTCGAGGCGCTGCGCACCCATCAGGAGAAGCTGCGTTTCATTCAGGTGCGGCACGAGGAGGCGGCGGCCTTCGCTGCCTGCGGCTACGCCAAGTACAGCGGGCGCCTGGGCGTATGCGTGGCAACTTCCGGCCCAGGCGGCATCCACCTGCTGAACGGCCTGTACGATGCCAAGCATGACGGCCAGCCGGTGCTGGCCATTACCGGCCACACCTTCCACGACCTGATCGGCACCCATTATCAGCAGGATGTTGACCTCGATAAGTTGTTCGAGGACGTGGCCTTCTACAACGAGCGGGTGATGGGGCCGGCCCATGTGGTGAACGTGCTGGACGAGGCGATCAAGACCGCGCTGGCGCTGCACGGCGTCTCCCACATCACCATTCCCAAGGACATCCAGGAGTGGACGCTGGATGGGGAGGAACGTTCTAAAGCCAACATCGCGAACCACAGCGCGGACATGTACGCGCCGGAACGCGCCACGCCGGCACAGGACAAGCTGCAGCAGGCGGCCGACCTGATCAATGCCGGCTCCAGGGTAGCCATCATGGCCGGCCGCGGTTGCCTGCACGCGCGGGCGGAAGTCCTGGATCTGGCCGCTAAGGTGGGCGGGCCGATCATCAAGCCGCTCCTCGGCAAAGCCGTGGTGCCGGATGACAGCCCCTTCACCACCGGCGGCATCGGCCTCCTGGGCACCGCGCCATCGCAGGATGCCCTCAAGGAGTGCGACACGCTCGTCCTGCTTGGGACCGGCATGCCCTACATGGAGTTCTATCCCAAGCCGGGGCAGGCCAGGTGCGTGCAGATCGACTACGACGCGGCGCGCATTGGTCTGCGCTACCCGGCTGACATCGGCCTGGTAGGCGACTGCGCAAGCGTGCTGCGCGCCCTGCTGCCACTGGTCACGCAGAAGCAGGATCGCGCCTTCTTGAACAAGGCACAGAGCGGCATGAAGGACTGGAACAACCTCATGAAGCAGCGCGGCACCCGGCCTGACCGGCCAATGAAGCCGCAAGTGGTCACCTATGAGTTGAATAAGCTGTTGGACGACGACGCCATCGTGTCCAGCGACAGCGGCACCATCGCCACCTGGTCGGCCCGCTACATCGAGATACGCGATCAGATGCAATTCTCCCTGTCAGGTTCGCTCGCTACCATGGCTAATGGCCTGCCCTACAGCGTGGGGGCGGCGGCGGCCTTCCCGGGCCGCCAGGTGGTATGTATCGTGGGCGACGGCGGCTTCACCATGCTGATGGGCGAAATGGCCACGCTGGTGAAGTACAAGATGCCGGTCAAGGTCATCATCATCAAGAACAACAGTCTCGGCCAGATCAAGTGGGAGCAATTGGTCCAGGAAGGTAACCCCGAGTTCGGCGTCGACCTGCAGTCGATCGACTTCGTCGCCTATGCTCGGGCCTGCGGCGTCGCCGGCTACTGCTTGGAGGATCCTGCACAGGCGGAGTCAACGTTGCGGGAGGCGCTGGCGCAGCCCGGTCCGGCGTTGGTGGAATGCGTGATCGACGCCAATGAGCCGCCGATGCCGGGGCATATCACGATGGTGCAGGCGCGGCAGTTCGCCGAAGCTTTGGCCAGGGGCGACGAGAACCGCTGGAGCATCATCAAGACGGTGGTCGCCGACAAGATCCGTGAGGTGGTCTGACCCGGATCACACACAGGATCCCGCGCGCATTCGGTGCCACCTTTTGTGGCCTTGGGACGGCGCTTGCCGGAGACTGGCATGGTGATGCGCGAGTTGATCCCGACCGTCACCTGCGCGTATGATTCGGGCAACAAACGATTGCCTTTTTCGAGGAGTAGGACGTCACCATGCTGAGCCGAGAAGACAACGAGGTCATCACGCGCGTGGGCCGCGGCACCCCAATGGGCGACCTGATGCGCGAATTCTGGATTCCGGCCATGCTTTCCACAGAGCTGCCGAATCCGGACAGCGACCCGGTGCGGGTGAAGCTGCTGGGCGAGGAGCTGATTGGCTGGCGGGACAGCAACGGCGCCGTGGGTCTGCTGGGCAACTCGTGCCCGCACCGTGGCGCGAGCCTCTTCTTCGGCCGCAACGAGGAGTGCGGGCTGCGCTGCGTGTACCACGGCTGGAAGTTCGATGTCACCGGCAACTGCGTGGATATGCCGAACGAGCCCGCCGAGAGCAACTTCAAGCACAAGGTCAAGGCCACGGCTTACCCCTGCCGGGAGCGCGGCGGCGTGGTGTGGACCTACATGGGCCCGCGCGACACGCCACCGCCCTTACCCGACATCGAGGGCAACATGCAGGCTGACAGCACTGCCCGCGCCACCTACCTGCCCTGCAACTGGCTGCAAATCATGGAAGGCGACATCGATACCATCCACGCCGGCATCCTGCACTACGGAGCGCTGAAGCCGGAGGAGCAGCCCAAGGGCAGTTTCTCCGAGTACCAGCTGCGCAATCGCACCGCCGAGTTCGCGGTGATCGATACGGAGGCTGGCTGCACCTACGGGGCCTACCGCGAGGCCGAGCCGGGCATGGACTACTGGCGCATCGCCCAGTTCCTGCTGCCGTTCTGGACCATGACGCCGCCAGGAGTGCTGGGCCTGAAGAAGACCGCCAACTGCCGCGTTCCCATGGACGACGATCACACCATCACCTTCAACATGAGCTCTGGCCGCAGCATCATCGGCGGTCGGCCCGCGGGCGGCCCGGCTGCCGGTGCCACCGGGCCCACATTGGCTGCTTTCGCGGAGCAGCTGCCCAACACCACCGACTGGTACGGGCGCTTTCGCACCAAGCAGAACCCGGACAACGACTTCCTGCTCGATCGTGAGATTCAGCGCAAGAAGGAGGGCCCGGCCGGCTACACCGGCATCTTCAGCATCGGCATGCAGGATGCCGCGATGACCACCAGCATGGGCGCCATCTACGATCGCAGCCACGAACACCTGGGCACGACCGACAGCATGATCATTCGCGTCCGCCGCCGGCTTATCAGCGTCGCCCGGGCGCACGCCGAGCATGGCGAAGTGCCCGGCGCCGTGGATCATCCGGACGTCTACCGCGTGCGCTCCGGCGGCTGCATGCTGCCGCGCGGCGCGGACTGGGTGGAGGCCACACAGAGCTTGCGGGCGGGCTTCGTGGATCATCCCGAGCTGAATCCTGCCCTGAACGGGCCTCTCTGAACCACATCTCATAGCTCGAGGGCGGAGGCGTGGGGCCTTTGCCCTCGGACTACTGATCCGCCCCGACGTGGATGCCCAGCAGCCGCACGAGGTACACGGCCTGGTCGAACTCCACCTTGGCTTGGCTGAGCTGCGTCAGCAGCACTTTGATACCCTCGATATTCGATCCGCGCAGGTCTATGCCGGCGGCTGTGGCCTGCGACATGTCCACCAGCTCCAGCCCGCAGCGCTCAAACACGCTGCCGCCGATGTCCGAGCCGGTGAAGTCTGCCTCACGCAACTGGCAATCCTCGAAGCGCACATCTTTGAAACGGCAGAAGCGCAGCTGCGCCAGTGAAAGGTCGCACTGGCGAAAGATCACGTCCTCGAGCAGCGCTTCCGGTGCAACGAGGCCCACCAGCCGGCTGCCGCGCACGAGCACGTGGCGCAGCAAGGCCCGATCCCAGCGCGTGTTGGACAGGTCACTGTCGGTAGCCTGGACCCGCAGCCACTCGGCCTGCTGAAAGTGCGAACCACCCAAACGAGTGCCCCGAAAAGACACATCCCGAAAAGCGGCCCCGGCTGCTTCCTGAGCTGTGAGGTCGAGTTGGCCGAGCTCCTGCCCCTCGTAACGGCCACCCAGCTCCAGCGCAGCGCCTTCCCAGGGCAGCAATGACCCCAGCCGCCACGCGGGCCGGCGGGCCCTCCCTGGACCGTCCGCCGCTGGCGTGGGCGGCGAGGCGCCTATCGGCCGGCCGCGGGGGAGTCGGCGCGCGCCGACTCGCTGGCCCGGAGCGCAGCCAGCTCGCCACGGAGATCGCGCACCTGGCGCTGCCAGTACAGGATGTACAGAAAGATGCCCGCCCAAACCACCACGAATGCCGCGAACATGTAGCTCATGCGTCAACCTCCGAAAGCTGCTGCTCCAGCGCGCGATCCGTGAGCGCGTGGACCTCCGCGCGCAGGTGCTCGATCAGCATGCGCTCGCGGAGAAGATAGAAGAACAGGATGGTCATCGTGACCAGCGTCACCATGAGCGCCGCCAGCATGCTGCCCGGCAGCGTAGGGCCGGCTGGGTTCAGCACGGTCGGCTGTGGATGCAGCGTCCGCCACCAGGTGACCGACATGTGCACGATGGGCACGTCGATGAAACCCACAATGCCCAGGATGGCCGCGTAGCGCGCCCCGCGATCGTTCTCACCCACGGCGCTGCGCAACATGAGATACGCCACGTAAATGAACCACATCACCAGGGTCGAGGTGAGGCGTGCATCCCACGTCCACCATGTGCCCCAGATGGTTTTGCCCCAGATGGACCCTGTGATGAGGACCAGGCTGGTGAGCACCACGCCGATCTCCGCCGCGCTGTGTGCGAGCACGTCCCACCGAGCGCGGCCGGTCTTGAGATAGGCGATGCTGCCCACCAGCGTGAAAAAGAACGCCAGGTAAGCATCCCAAGCCAGTGGCACGTGGAAGTAGAAGATCTTCTGGGGAATACCCTGAGTGCGCTCTATGGGGGCATAGATGAAGATCATGTACAGCGAGGCCACCATGAGCACGGCGGTGATCCAGGCCCAGAGGCGGCTCGGCGGTTTGGGCAGGCCGTTCGGCTGGAGCAGCAGCCGGTCCATAACCGCGCCGGGTGAGCGCCCTTCGTCTCGGGGCGCACGCTCGGTACGCTCTTGCAGTGATGCTGCCAAGCTCTATTCCTCCAGCACGAAATCGAAAACGGCGAACGACACCGCCAGAAATATAGCGTCGTAGGAGGCGATGAGCCCCAGCCAGGGATGGGCAGCGCTCGCTGAGGCGCCGAAAGCGGTGGCCGTGGCCTGCACCGCCGCGATGAGTACGGGGACGGAGACCGGGAACAACAGTACCGGCAGCAGCACCTCCCTCGCCCGCGTGTTGGCGGACATGGCGGCGAACAGAGTGCCCACGGCAGCAAAGCCGAGGGTTCCCAGCAGCAGCGCACCGATCAGTGGCAGCGGCTGCACGCGCGGATTGAAGAAGCCGGCGAACACGGCCGTGGTGACCGCCTCGACCAGCAGCAGGGAAATGCTGCTGACCAGCAGCTTGCCCAGATAAATCGCGGCGCGGTCCACAGGCGCCAGGAGCAGGCCGGTCAACGTGCCTCGATCCTCCTCTTGCGAGAAGCTTCGGTTAAAGGCCAGCACGCCGGCGAAGATGAACGTCACCCACAGCAATCCCGGCCCCAGCAGCGGCACGTCCGCCGTGCGCACATCAAAGGCGAAATCGAACACCAGCAGCACCAGAAGACTGAATACCACCAGCGACACCAGCGTGTCCCGCCGGCGGTACTCGCTGAGCAGTTCCCGGGCCACAATGGCTCCAATGGGAGCTACCAGCGCGGGCCGCGGCGGCCTGGCAGGTAGATGCTCGCGCCCAGTTCCGGCTGGCGCTGGCCGCGCGCCGGGCGTGGTGATTTCCCCGGCCACCCTGCCATCGCGCAGGGTGATGGTGCGCGAGGCCACCCGCTGGGCCCACTCCCGATCGTGCGTGCTGAACACGATGGTTCGGCCGCTGGCAGGGTCCAGCAACTGCTCCAACACGGCTCGGCCGCTCGCGTCGAGCCCCGTATCGGGCTCATCGAGCAGCAGCAGGGCCGGGTCTGTGAGCAGCGCCTGCGCAATGGCCAGCCGCTGCTGCTGCCCCCGGCTGAGGGTGCCGGTAGGTTGGTTGGCGCGCTCCGCCAAGCCGACCAGCCCCAGCATGGCGCCGACCCGGATGGGTAGATCCGTCACGCCGTGCAGCCGGCCTCGAAAGCGCAGGTTCTCCGCCGCGGTGAGTTCGTCGTACAGGAAGGGCCGGTGCCCCACCAGGCTCACCAGCCCCCGGATGGCGCCTGCCTGGCGCCGCGCATCGTACCCCTGCACCAGCAACTGGCCTGCCGTGGGGCGCGCTAGCGTGCTGAGCAGCCGGAGCAACGTGGTTTTGCCTGCGCCATTGGGCCCCAGTAAGGCCACCCGTTCACCCGGTGCGATCTCGATATCGACCTGCCGCAGCGCTGCCACTCGCCCGTAGCGTTTGCTCAAGCGCCGGCCAACGACCATGTTCGCGGCGGCCAGCGGCTCTGTTTCCAGGATGGCCAGTTCGGCGGCGGGACTCACGTGGGTGAGGAGCGACCTCGCCGCAGCGCGGCCACTGCCTGCTCGATCTCATCGTCGAGGCGGCCCTCTTGCGCGTTCATAGCCTTGAGCACGTCCACCGCGTGCCTTTTGTAGCGGTCGCGCAGATCGCGATAGTCGTCGTCCGACAAGTTGCCTAGCTCGAAATCAAAGTCCACGTCGCGTATGTCGTGTAGAGCGGCGTTGCGCTGGCTCACCAGATCCTGCGCGGCGGCAATCGGCTCGGGCGCGGTATCGCCCCTGCGCAGCGGCCACAAGGCAAACCCCACCGCCAGCGCCGTGGCCAGCAGCGCCAGCAGGCTACCCAAGGTCATTCAAGGCCCTGGCCAGCAGCAGTTCGTCCTCAGCGTCCAGGGGTGCGGCCGGCGCGGCGCCGGCACCAGCCTGCTCGCGGCGCGAAAGGAGTACGCTGCCTATCACGCCCAATCCCAGCGCCAGGCCAAACACGGGCAACAGCCAGGCGAGCAGAGTAAGCCCGTGCTTGGGTGGATTCTCGAGGATGCCATCACCGTAACGGGTGACGAAATACTGGATGATCTGATTTCTGCTCTGGCCCTGCTCCAGCTTCTGATGGATCAGCTGGCGCATCTGCCCGGCGAGCTGCGAACCGGAGTAGGCCACAGTCACGTTCTGGCACACGGGGCACTGCAGCTCGTTGGCAATCGCCAGCGCCTCATCATCGATGGTTTGGCCGCTATTGGGGCCGCTGCCGGAGTAGCTCTGTGCCAGCACGGCGGCCGGGGTGACCGCGATGGCCAGTGCCATCGGCAGGGCCAGCAGCAGCGCCAGCAGCCGCTTCATACCTCGACCGGCTCGCGCTCGGGCACGGTTGGCGTGGGGCTGGCGCGGCCAACCGTGGGCAAGCGCCGGGGCTGGGGATGCGGCCAAGCGGTAACGAAGGTGCCCACAATCACCACGAAGGCGCCAACCCACAGCCACAGCACCATGGGGTTGACGAAGATGAGGAAGGTGGCCGTCCGGTTGTCCGGTGTCCACCCGCCCAGCACCACGTAGAGATCCTGCAGGGGTGTGGTTCGAATCACGATGTCGCTGGTCGGATTCTGGGTATCGCGCGTCCAAACGCTTTTGCCCGGCAGGATAGTGGACCCATCGGGCAGCGCGAGCCTGGCATAGGTGGTCTGCTTCTCGGGCGTGTTCACGGTGGACAGCCCCTCAAATGTGAGGCGGTACTTGCCTACCTGCGCCGTTTGGCCGACGGTCAAGCTGACCTGGCGCTGCACCTGGTAGAACTGCGAGCCCACCACGGCCACCACCACCATCACCACGCCCAGGTGCACCAGGTAGCCGCCGTAGCGGCGCTGATGGTGCACAAACAAATCCAGGAACGCCGGGGCCAGGGGCTTACCGGTGACACGCGCTCGCGCCCGGGTGCCGCGGTAGAACTCCACCACCAACGTAGCCAGCACGAATGCGCAGGCGGTGTAGCCCATCAGCGCACCAGGGTTGCGTACGCCAATGCCAAACAGCACCAGCGCCCCCACCGCCGCGGCGAGGACGGGCTTCAGGAAGGCGCGGCGGAACACTCCCGGTGAGGCGCGCCGCCAGGGCAGCAGCGGCCCAATGCCCATAGTGACGATGAGCGCCAGAAAGATCGGCCCGTTCACCGCGCCGAAGAATGGGGGGCCCACGGTAATCTGCTGGCCGCGCACCGCCTCGGAGATGATCGGGAAGACGGTGCCCCAGAGCACCGCCACGATGACGCCAATCAGCAGCCAGTTATTGAACAGGAAGCTCGATTCACGCGATACAAGCCCCTCGAACTGGCCCTCGCCACGAAGTTTGGGCACGCGCCAGATGAGCAACCCGACCGAAACGCAGACGGCCAGCGCCAGCCAGGCGAAGAAGAATGGCCCTATGGTGGATTGGGCGAAGGCGTGCACCGAGCTGATGACGCCGCTGCGCACGATAAAGGTGCCGAAAATGGCTAGCGTATAGCAGAGGATGACCAGGCTCATGTTCCACACCTTGAGCATGCCCCGGCGCTCCTGCACCATCACCGAGTGCAGCAGCGCCGTGCCGGCCAGCCAGGGCATGAGCGCGGAATTCTCCACCGGATCCCAGCCCCAGTAGCCGCCCCAGCCCAGGACGTGGTACGCCCACCAGCCACCCAGCACCAGCCCGGTGCCCTGGATGCACCACGCGGCCAGCGTCCAGCGGCGCACCGACCGAATCCAGGCGGCATCGAGCCGGCCGGAGAGGAGCGCGGCCATACCGAAAGCGAAGGGGATGGACCAGCTCATGTAGCCCATGAGCATCATGGGCGGGTGGATGAGCATGCCCTTGTCCTGCAGCACGGGGTTGAGGCCGTTGCCATCCAGCACGTGGAAGGGCACAGTGGCGAAGGGACTCTGCACAAAAGCCAGCAGGAACAGGAAAAAGGTCTCCATCGCCGTGAGGACGCCCACCACGTAAGGCATCAGCGGCCGGTTGTGCCGCCAGCCAAGCGTGACTGCCAGCGTCGAGAAGATGGACAGCAGCCAGGCCCAGTACAGCAGTGAGCCTTGCTGCCCGCTGTAAAAGGCGGCGATGGTATAGATAGCAGGCATCTGGCGGCTGGAGTGCTCGGCCACGTACTCGAGCTGGAAGTTGTGCGTGAGAAAGCCAGCGATGAGCGTAAGGCTGGCCACTGACACCAGGCCGCACATGGCCAGCAGCGCATTCCGCGCGCTCAGCACCAGGCTGTTCAAACGATTCCTGATGCCCAGTGCCGCCGCCACCAGCCCGTAGAGGGCCATGACAAAGGCCGAGACCAGCGAGATAGATCCGAGGGCTGCCATGGCTTACTTGGCGCCGGCCGGCGGTGGCTTCACCGCGTTCTCGTAGCGGGAAGGGCATTGCGCCAGCAGGTCAGTTGCATCGAACACGCCACTGGGCGTTTCTGAGCCCTCCACCACCACCTGTATGCCGGGGCCGAAGATATCCGGCACAGCTCCGCCACTGTACACCACCGGCAGCTTGCCAGTGGCATCTTCAGCGGTGAACTTGAGGGTACCGGTGGCGGCGTTCTTCACAATGCTGGGTCCATACACGATGCCGGCTACCCGCACCTTCTGGTGGTACATCTGCGCACCCTTGGCGCGCAGCTCGCCCACCGTGAGGTAGTACTCGGACGACGTGGACACGCTGTTGAAGATCAGGAACCCGACGGCGCACAGCAGCACCGCGCCGACAACAATGAACTTCAGCTTAGTGTTCATGGCGCGACGCTCAGCGCCTGCAGGTCGTGGCTCAATTGGGCCGCGCCTGAGGCGCCCACGAAGGGGCCGGGGAAGCGCTGCACCAGTACGCCACTCCGGCTGATGAAGTAGCTCTCGGGCACGCCGTACACGCCGAAATCAATGGCGACCGTGCCGCTGTTGTCCATCCCGTTCAACCACGTGGCCCCATTTTGCCGGGCGAATGTCTGCGCCGCCGTCGACTGGTCCCACAGCGCCAGGCCCACGAACTGCACCTTCCCCTGATACTTCTGCCACGCCTGGCTCAGTACGGGCGCCTCGTCTTTGCAAGGGATGCACCAGGAGCCCCAGAAGTTCAGCAGCACGGGTTTGCCCCGCAGCGACGCCAGACTGACTTTGGTGCCTTCAAACGTTGTCATGGTGAAGGCGGGCGCCTGCTGGCCAATGAGGCGATCGGTACGCACAGCGGTGTTGCCGCGGGCCAAGGTGAGCCCCAGCACCACCAGAATGACGGTGCCGACCACCGCCACTGGCGCAAAGAGCAGAATGCCGCGCCGTGGAAGCGCGGCGAGCGGTCGAGCCGCAGCAGCCAAGAATACTCCCTCTGATCAGCAGCACAAGTATAGGGACGGACCTGCCGCGCGGCATGAGGCAAAGACCTTAAGCGCTGAGCGCACTCTCCAGATCCATCAGGCTGGCCAGGTTGTGGGCCGGCGCAAACACCTGCACGTAGGGCAGCGCGGTGCGCATGCCTCGGCACAGCGGCTGATAGCCAGGGTTGGCCATGAGGGGGTTGAGCCAGATCACCCGCCCGGCGCGGCGCCGCAGCTCGGCCATCTCAGCCTCCAGCACATCCACGTCGCCAGTATCCCAGCCGTCGCTCAGGATGATCACCACCGTCTTCTGATCGAGCACGCTGGCAGCCCAGTCCGCGTTAAAGGTGCGCAAGCTGGCGCCAATGCGCGTGCCGCCCGACCAGTCCAGTACGTCTTTCGAGATCTTGTCCAGCGCGTCAAAGATGTCGTTCTCACGAAAATACTCGGTCACGCGCGACAGCTGGGTGCTGAAGACGAACGATTCCGTCTTCACGAAGTTGCTCTGCAGGGCGTAGATGAACTGAAGCAGGAAGCGGCTGTAGACGTCCATGGAGCCGCTCACGTCGCACAACAGCACGAGCTTCGTCTTCTTGATTTTGCGGCGCTTGTGCGCCAGCTCGAGCACGTCACCCCCGTACTTGAGGTTCAGGCGCATGGTACGGCGGCGGTCCACCACGGAGCTGTGGCGGGCAGCCTTCATGCGGCGGCTAAGGCGCGTGGCCATCTTGCGGGCCAGCTTCAGGGTGACGCGGATCATCTCCTCCAGCTCGTCAGCCTCAAAAAGCGAGAAGTCCTTGCCCTCCAGTCGCTCGGTGGCGCTGTAGCCGGCCACTTCCTCGTCGCCTTCGCCCTCGTCACCCTCGCCCAGCGCCTGCACCTCCATGCGGCCCTCGCTGCTGCCGGCAGTGCCATCTTCGTCCTGACTGGCCTGGTCGGACGATGGCAGTTGCATCTGGTCGCTGCCTTCGTCCCAGGCCGCTTCCTCCCAGACAGTCGGCCAGAAGCTGTAAAACACCTGGTCGAACAGGGGCAGGTCGTCCGGCTTGGAGGTCATGACGGTGCGCAGAGATAGGTAGAACTCGCGGCGGTCCGTGAGATCGACCAGCGACAGCGCCTTCAGGCTATCCATTACCTCGGACGGTGTGACCAGCAGGCCCTGGGCGCGCAGGCGGCCGCCGAAGTCCACCATGTTATGGGTGAGGCTGGCGTGCTTGGCAGCGAACTCTCGGTTGATCATGGCTGTGCTCTGTTGCGCTCGGGTGTGTCGCGTTACTCCGCCGTGGCGAGTCCATCGGCTTCGCCACTCGGTCGCTGGCGACTACTGCTCCAGCGCGGCCAGCTGCTCCTTCACGTGCGGTATCAGGCTGGCAGGCGAGCTGCCGTTCGGGTGCATGGCATCGAGCAGCACGTCCAGCCGCTTACCGTTGACCTTCTGCACGTCGCGGTTGTCCTTAAAAATGCATGCCAGCGTCTCCGTCACAGAGTCGCGGTCGAGGTGGTCGCGATGGAGGGACACCAGCGCCAGGCTCCAGTCCAGCGTTTCGGCGACGCCCGGCGTTTTGATGAGACGCACCGATCGAATGCCCTGCATAAACAGGCCGATCTGCCCGGCTAGCACGTCGTTAATGCCGGGCACCTTTGCCTTCACCACCCGCACTTCCTTATCGAAGGGTGGGTAGTCGATCCAGAAGTACAGGCAGCGGCGGCGCAGCGCGTCGCTCAACTCGCGAGTGCGATTCGAAGTGAGCACAACATATGGCACGTGGCTGGCTTTGACGGTGCCGATCTCCGGGATGCTCACCTGAAAATCAGACAGCACCTCCAGGAGGAATGCCTCGAACTCTTCGTCGGCGCGGTCCACCTCGTCGATCAGCAGCACCGGCGAGGTGTCCTGCCGGGTGATGGCGTCCAGCAGTGGGCGCTTCAGCAGGAACTCCTGACTGAAGATCTCGTTTTCCTTCTCGGCCACACCTCGCGTATCGTGCTCTTCCATCTTGATACGCAGCATCTGCTTGGGGTAGTTCCACTCATAGAGGGCGGTGTTCACGTCCAAGCCCTCGTAGCACTGAAGGCGAATGAGGTCGACACCCAGCATCGTGGCCAGCACTTTGGCGATTTCGGTTTTGCCGACGCCCGCCTGGCCCTCGATGAGCAGCGGCTTGCGCAGCTCCATAGCCAGATAGACGGCGGTGGCGATCTCTGGATCGGTCACGTAACCGTGCCGCTCCATCTGGTCGAGGATGTTCTGAACCGCTGCTTGCATATGGATTTCAAGTATACGAAGCGGCTGCAGCCGCCCTACTTATCCGCTCACCTGCATGGCTGCCCCAGCATGGTTGAGGCCTCTCCGGCCCCCGCCTGCATGCCCCGCTCCTCCACCATCCCGCGCAACGGGCTCCCTCGCCCCTCCCCTGCGCTACCCAAGCGGCGCCTCAGGTGGCCGCGGCCGGTCTGGAGCATCAGGGAAAGCAGGCGCCTCGGGTGCCGGCGGGCGGTCGGGCACCCCCGCTTGACGTGGGCCATCGAAGAAGTCGGAAATTGAGCGCGCACGGGGCGACTCGGGTGGGCCGTCGCCGCGCGGGCCCAGCTGCCGCAGAGCTTCGTCAACATTCACATCGCCGTGGGCCAGCGACTCCAGCACGCCCAGGCGGGGATCGGGCGGCTGGTCCATGCCGAGCTTGGCCAGGAGGCCGTCGAACCGTGCCCGAGCCGTGGGGTAGCTCACGCCCAGGTGCCGTTCGACTTCTTTCATGTTGCCGCGGGAGGAGAGAAAGACACGCAACACACCCATCTCCGCGGGGCTCAGAGCACCAAACTCAGAGGGGGCAAACCGCCCTGTGAGCTCCGTCTCGCAGGCGTCGCAGCTGAGACGGGTCACCAGCAGGTGGCCCCCGCATACGGGGCAGATCTTGGGCGCGTGGCGGCCGGACATCAACCCTCGGCCTCGATGGAGACGCTGCCCATGTTGGATTCCACGTCGAGCGTGCCCTCGCCGGCCCCAATGATCGCGCTCTGCGGCTCGGTGGATAGGCCCCAACCTACGGACCGGGGCGGCGGCATGCCCGGCAGGCTCACGCGGCCCATGGTCGCGCGCGCGGTGATGGCCACGCTGGAGCCAGGCCCCAATCGCAGCGCCACACTGCCCATTTCGCAGCGGATGCGTGAGGTGCCACCACGGAGAATGCCACTGGCACGCACGCTGCCCGAGGCCACGTGCAAGTCGATGGGACCCTCCAGGCCATCGAGCCTGGCGCTGCCGGCGGTCATCTGCGCGCGCACCTTACCGCGCACGCCCGTCACCACCAGGTTGCCTGCCAGCAGCTCCACATCCAACCCCAGGTCCGGGTTCATGGCAATGCGCAGCTCCTGGCCCATCCACGGTTGCCCCCAGTTGAAGGGCCCCCAGGCCTCATTGCCCCAATGGCGGCCAAGCCCCCCCCAGGGCCCGCGGCGCCCGAAGCTGAACCCGAACAGGTCATCCGGCCCATGGGCGCGGATCACCAGCACCTCGCCTTCACGCCGCGCCTGGTGCGGCCCCTCCGCCACCGCTTCACGCACGGAGCTGTCGCCCACAATGCGCACCCGGTCCAACCGACCCTCGACCCGGATGCGCGACAGCGGTGCACCCGCTTGTTCTTCCGCCGCGGCCGTGGCTGGGCCCCGTCCCGAGCTCCGCTGCTCCCGCTCCAGCTCCTCCAGTTGGGCCATGCCCTGCTCCGGCGTCAGTGCTCCCGCGGCCACCCTCGACAAGATCTCTCGTTTCGCATCTTCCATACCTAAAATGGTAGTCGAAGGGACAAAATTGTCAATATCTTGTTTCTGATTAATGAATCTAGACGCCTTAAAGAGCCACATCCTCGTCGTCATTGAACTGCCCGCTGGGGGTTGCTCCGCGGTTGCGCTTGAGCTCATAGCAGTAGGGCGTTTCGAGCGTGAAGCGCACGTTGTCCCACAGGCGGAGGGCATCGTCGCCGCTGGGCACCTGGCCCAGAATGGGGCCGAAGAGGCTGGTGGAAGCGCCGGAGAGGGCCAGCGTGGGTGTGCCCAGGGCGCCAAGAGCGAGAGCAGCACGGCTCTCGGCCAGCACGTCGGCCTCCGTGGCGGGGTCAGCCAATGCAGCGACATACAGGCTGGCCGGCTGGCCGGCAATTTCCAGGCAGCGGGCCTGCACCTGGGTGTCCCAGATATCCTCCTTAGCGCCGTGGATAGCGTTGCCATAGGCAGCGAACAGCCGCTCAATGGCTGCGTTGCCGCCGCGCCGCCGGGCCAGGGCCAGCACACGCAGCAGATCGAAGTTCCTGATGTGCTGCGCGTGGTCCGGCCGTACCACCTGGCGATAGTCCTCGGGACTGTCCTGCACGGCCAGACTGAACAGCTTCCAGGTGACGGTCACGGGCCGGAGCTTGGCCACGCGGCGTAGCCATACCGAGGTCCACCAGGCCCAACGACAGGATGGGTCAAAGTAAAAGTCGATCGCTGTTGCATCTGCCATGCCGCGTACCTCCTTAAAGTCGCTCAAGGCGGGCTAATCATGGAGCACGATAGCGCACCCCTTGCCGCCGTCCCGGCGCATCGGTGTACGATCTCGCTCGCAGGTCGAGTTGGGGTGGTAACGCTCCTCCATGTGGGTTGCCTGGTTTTGAGGTGAACGAGTGATGGTGCGACAGGCCGATGCCATCGGTTCGGTTCCGGCATGAGTGAGCCGGCGAGTGAGCCCAGTCGCGGCGAGGCAGACGAGTCGAACGCCGACCGCGACTTTCGCCGCAGGCAAGTACGCCGGGCGATCCAGCACTTGTGGCAAGTGCCGCTGGGGGACCGCGGCCCGGCCATGGTCTTGAAGCTGCCCCAGAGCCACGAGGTGTCCCCATCCTGACCGCCGCTGCGCTCGCGAAGGAGTATGAGGCCGGCCACATCTCGCCCCTGGAAGCGACGCGGGAGGCGCTGCGCCGCGTGGAACGCCTGCAGCCGCGCCTAAACGCCTTTATCACCGTGCTGAGCGAGTCGGCGTTGGACGAAGCCGCCGCCGCGGAGGCACGCTGGCGCGCCGGCCGGCCGCTCAGCCGCCTCGATGGCGTGCCGGTGGGCTTGAAGGACCTGATCCACGTTGCCGGAGTGCCCACTACGGCCGCATCCACTATCCTCAAGGGTGCTGTCGCCGGCGCTGATTCCGAGGTGGTGCGGCGGTTGCGCGGGGGCGGAGCCGTGATCTTGGGGAAAACCAACCTGCACGAGTTCGCCTACGGGCCCACGGGCGATGTGTCCGCCTACGGCGCGGCGCGCAACCCGTGGGACGAGCGCCGCATCACCGGCGGCTCGAGCTCCGGGTCCGCGGCGGCCGTGGCCGGCGGGATGTGCCCGCTGGCGCTGGGCAGCGACACAGGTGGGTCCGTGCGCATTCCCTCAGCGCTGTGCGGCCTGGTGGGCCTGAAGCCAACCTATGGCCGCGTGCCGTGTGGCGACGTGCTGCCCCTCTCCTGGAGTCTCGATCACCTGGGACCGATGGCCAGCTGTGTGGAGGACGCGGCCAGCGCTTATGCGCTCCTGGCCGGCGCTGCCCCGGTGCAGCTGGCCGGCGAGGGGAAGCGCGATCTGCGCATAGGTCTTTGCCGCGAGCTGTTCTTTGGCCCGATGGAGGCCGAGGTGCGCCGGTTGGTGGAAGCGGCGTTGCCGCGGCTGGGCCAGGTGCGCGAGGTCAGCATTGCTCACATTGGTCTCGCGCCATACGTGGTGCAAGCGATCATGGCGCCCGAGGCGCTGGCGTTTCATCGCCCGTGGCTGGACACGCGTCGCGACGACTACCAGCGAGCCACCTTTTCGCTGCCCCAGCGCTTGCTGGCGGCGGAGGAGATATCGGCGGTGGATTACGTGCAGGCCTCCCGCCTGCGCGCACTGCTGATCGAGGAGATGGAGGCTGCGCTGGACGACCTGGATGTGCTGGCCATGCCCACCGTGCCCTTGGCCGCGCCACTGCTGGGGCAAGCCGAGGTGGAATTGGATGACGGCTCACGGGCGCTGCCCGCCGGCATCACCACGCGCAACACGGCGCCCCTGAACGTCACCGGGTTCCCGGCCATCTCCCTTCCCTGCGGCCTCACCACCGCCGGCTTGCCCGTGGGCCTGCAGCTGGTGGCCAGGCCCTGGCAGGAGGACTGGCTGTTACAGGCGGCCTACCGGTGCGAGGGTCACCTCAACCAGCACGTGCCTCGCCTGCCCGAGCTGTGACGGCGCACCTTTCGCGGGCGGCTCGTGCGTGGCGTTCTACGTAACTCCTGCCGCTGACGCCTTCCTCCAGCACTTGTGCGACGAAGCGGGCCAGCCACTAGCCTTTCGTGTACGCGTGCAGCCTGGCGCCAGCGCCGGCCGGCGCATCAGTGTAGACCTGGAGAACGGCCTGCCAGCGGAAGCTGGGGACGACGTCATCTTGCGGGCGCGGGGCTACCAGCTTCTGCTGGATGCCGCGAGCATGGCTTATCTGTCCACCTATCACATGGACTACGACTCGTCCGGCGCCCAGCCCGCGTTCACCTTTCACCACGTCCATGCGCCGGAATGAGCACGCCCCGAGGCGCGCGTATTGAGGGCAGGGTGGCGGCTGGCTCCAAGCTGCCACCGCGCACGGACTTGGCTGCCGCGTTCGCCGTTTCGCCAGTGACCATGCGGCAGGGGCTGGCGCGACTGGACTGCTCGCACCGAGGCGATGCTTACCTGACAGCAGACACACGTATACTGCCAGCAGCCACGGCGACTAACCTCACGACCACAAGAGAGGGCAGGGGCTGGAATGAGACGCAGCACGGACCGCATCCTTGTTTCGCACGCGGGCACGCTGCCGCGGCCACCGGAGCGAAAACCAGCACGATGGTCACCGTCTCCAGGACCAGGTTAGCCGCGGTGAACGGAGGCTTGGCTTCCGCATCTCCGGTCTTATAGACCAGGCTGCCCGCCACCAACGTGGCGACAGCCGCCAGCACCCCGGCAGCCCAATCAGCGGGTTCGAGAATCGTTGCGCCACAGAGAAAATACCAACCGTCTCCCGAACGGCATCAACCGCGGGCGTACCTCGGCTCCGCCTCCATCACCATTCCATCAAGCCCACCGTAGGGCTGTCGTCCACCATGTGGTGCCGGTCAGAGGTGAAATCGCGAATATTGTGCACGCGGAGATCGATAATTAGTGTCTCTGGCCCGTTTGATTCTGCTGTGATGGAACGGTCCAGCCAACATGTTCGGAAACAGGTTCAGGATGCCAATGCGCAAAGGGACCTTAGCACCAGGTGCAGCCCTGCCCCTATGGTTTCGCGAGGCTAGCGCTGGTTGCCGCGATGCCAGCCGATTAGGAAGCGGTGAGATAGACGAAGGGGCGAGTGTCCGGCGTCAAGTAGCGCGTGGCTGGCCGCGTCATGCGCGGCAGCAGCTTCTCGCCCCGGAGCTGGGCCGAGCCTGGTGCAACGGGGTAGTAGAAGTTAAAGGTCACCCAGTAACTGTTGATATCCAGCTCCATGGCCCTGACGGCTCCGGCAAGGATGAGAGCGCGGGCCAGCGTCCGGGCTGTCAAGGGCTCACCCGCCGCGTAGATCAAGGCTCCGTCAGCCGTTATGCCAAGGCCAGAGCGCCATACGCGCACCGCGTTGCCCACGGTCTCGCCCCAGTAAGCGCCCTGGTCAATATGCGTGGAGAGGCGGCCGTGGTTGACGATCAGCGGCAGGTTCTGCAGCAGGTCCCATGGCGCCGGAGCTGGCAGAATGTCCGTTCCCAGCGACCCCAGAGAAACGTGATTCGAGGGGTAGACGGCCAGCGTCGCCAGGCCCAGGCTGGGCTGCCGATACCACAGGCCAGCAGCGCGGAAGCCGAAGCCGGAGTAATGCCCTCCGATCTGCTTGAAGCCGCCATTGAACGCAGCCAGCAAGTGGGGTCGCGCACTTACAGGGACCTGGCCAGCTCGCGGTTGTATCAGCTGTGACAATGGATGGCGGGTGCCAGCCGCGACATGCACACGAACCGCGGCAGGATTGATCCAGACCAGCGCCACGCGTTCGTACGGCCGCGAGGGATCGGTAAGGAGGAAGGTCTGCTCCATGCTGGGCTTCGTGCCGAGCTGTTGCCCCGCGTTACTCCAAACGCCTTCGCCCGCTGCCTGCAGCCAATTCGCGGGCACCGCTATGTTGGCCGGCAAGCTGGGTGCGCCGCTGGGCACCGTAGCCTTGGCCGGGCTCGCTGCGCTCCCGGTGCTGGCTGAGTACCCGCTGCTGACCCGCTGGGTTTCCGCCGCCAGCGGAATTGACTGCACCACCGCTAAACACTGATCGGCTGTTAGGGTGCGTGAGCCAGTAGGTCTTCTGCCGCAGCGCGTCTTCAAACGAATACCAGGCGTCCTCCAGCAGGGCAACTGGCCGCGGTCCAAGCCGGTTGCGGGCGCCTTCCACAAGCCGGATGAAGGCGGGAGTGGAAGCAGCCCCGCTTGGTGTAGCGCTGGCTGTGGGTGGGCTGCCGGCCATCAGCGACCTTCCCACCACCACCATGACCACCAGCAGCAGTGCCGCCGGAACGTACCTCCGGCGCCCCCTGGCGGGCGGGTGCCTTCGGTTGGAGTACGAAATGAGCGTTACCTCGCGCCTTCGTGCTGGGTTCCGCTCTGCCCCGCGATAGGTTACGCGCCAATCACCGGCCGGCGGCCTGGGGCGGGCGCCGCGTCCAGGTGGGCTGGTCCTACTCATGCCGGAGCGCCTCGACAGGCTGCAAACGTGCCGCGCGGCTGGCGGGGTTCACCCCAAAAAAGGATGCCGACAATCATTGACACGCCCACGGCCAGGCCGATGGAGGACGGCGAAACCAACGTATGCCAGCCGGCTATTCGGCTGACCAGAATCGCCGCCACGATGCCGCCGCAAATGCCAAGGAGTCCGCCACCCAGGCTCAGCACCGTCGCCTCAAGCAGGAACTGGCCGAGAAGCGCGCCGTCGGGCGCGCCGATGGCCTTCCGCAAGCCAATTTCGCCTGTTCGCTTGGTTGCAGCCACCAGCATGATGTTCATAATGCCAATACCTCCCACCAGCAGGGACGCGGCCGCGAGGCCAGCGATGAGGTGAATGCAGGCACTCCCGGGGCCCGATGGGGCACCATAATGGCCAAGTTCACCGGATACGCGGCAGTGGGGTGACTGCCCAGTAGGGCAGCCACCCCGCGTCCGAGTCTTAGTAGTTGCCCTGGAAATCGCCGTTCTGATCGACGTTGCTGTCAGGGCCGCCGGCTGGGTCGTTTACCTCGCCGGGCGCTTCCGGGGTCTCGAGCCCGGTGGTCTCAGTGGCCTCAATGCGCGTAGCCTCGCTGATTTTCATGTGGCATCTCCTTTCTCTGGAAATTCGTGGCTCGTCAACCACATCGTCATCTTGGCGCCCGTCCATGAAGCCTCAATGAAGCCAATCAGGCAATGAGATGAGAAATCTCGAGGCCGCTGGTCTCTCCCCTCGGCGAAGGCCGGATACGCAAGAAACCGCGCCAGCTGCCGCTATCCCCAGGTTCGGTACGCCCCTGACCTGGAACCACCACGCGTCGCCACCAGCCTGCTGGGCAGCGAAGACGCATCCGGTTTCATTTTGCTGACCCCCAGCCTCATCCCTGGCAGACACGGCGTGGACGAGCAGCGAACGCTGGCGCAGGGCA
>DATKQD010000041.1:0-6646 GCA_035532895.1 Chloroflexota bacterium | reverse complement strand
GAAGGCTGACCGAGCATGAGGTCGCCCACGCGCACCAGCACCTGCGCCACCTCCCGTGGGTCGTGGAAGGGGAGCCCGCGGAAGCCTGCCAGCAGGGTGTGCACCGTCGTCTCGCCGATCATCGCCAGCGCGTCGGCTTCGGTCAGCGGCGCCAGGCGCGTGGCCACGTCATCGTAGAGCTCGGTCATCACACCGCCGGGGCCGATCTGCACCAGTGGTCCAAAGGTCGGGTCGCGCCGGGCGCCGACGATCAGCTCGATGTCGCCCGGCAGCATCGGCTGCACCAGCCAGGCCGCATCCGGAAAGGCGGCGTGGAGGCGCTCCCACGCGGCTTCGAGCTCCTCGACCGTCTGCACGTTCGAGGCCACCGCGCCCATGCCCACCTTATCGACGATGTCGCGCCGGATGGCCTTGAGGGCCACCGGAAAGCCAAAGTGGGTGGCCAGTTTGCGCACCGGGGTGAATTCGTGGCGGCCGGGGCCGATGACCAGCGTCTCCGGCACCACGGTGACGCCCCAGCGATCCAGCAGGCGCTTGGCCTCGTGTTCATCCATCACGCCCGTGCCTTCGATGGCCATCGGTTGCACCGGATTGGCCGATTCCACGGCTGCGCCCGCTGCCCTGTCCAGCGGCCCGCGGCCAACGCTCACCAGCGCCCGGTAGGCGCGCAGGGCGCGCTCCGGCGTCGGGAAGACCGGCCAGCCCGCGTCACGCGCGGCGCGGCGCTGAACGGGATCCGCGAAGCAGGCGGCAACCGGCAGCGTCGAAGCCACGCCCGCCAGACCGTCTGCCAGGCCCGCTGCTGCAGCGCCGGCCTGCACAAGGATGATGCCGCCAAGGCCAGGCAGCGCCCTCAAGGCGCCTGCCTCGAGGTGGGGCGTTGCCGCTGGCGCGCCAGCCTCGGGCGCCGCTGACGGCAAGACGTCGTCGCTGGCCGTCAAACTCAAGCCCTCGGCCTGGCCAGTAGCCAGGAGCCAGGGCCGCAGCGCCTCAGGCGCCACCAGCGTGGCATCGGCGCTGGAGGGCAGCTTATGCAGGTTGGCAGCCAGGCAGACGACAGCATCAGCCAGCTCCTCCAAGCTCGCCGCGCGCAGGGCTCGGGCCTTCCGCAGGGCAGCACCGATCGCGCTGGGCGACTCCTCCGGTTCGCCGCCCGCCGTCTCCCTCGGCAGCACCAGCACCACCACTGGACAGATCGCTGCCTGGGCCACCTCGACAAAGGCGCGCCCGTCACCAAAGCGCTCGATGATCAGCGCCACCGCCCTGCTGGGTGCCTGCGCCAGTTCGGCCAGGCGTGTGGTACAGTCGTCACCCGTCGCCAGCAGGATGCGCGCATCCTCAATTCCCCGCTCCAACAGGGCCGCGTTCAAGATATCTGCGTACGCCTCGCTGGGGACCATCGCCACCACCCCCGAGGCTGAGTGAAGCACCAACCAATCATAAGGAGCGGCCACCTGCCCCGGGCCGTGTCGCCGCACAGCCGGCTTGGACGGAGCTACAATCTCGCGGCGTGTATCGAGCGCTTGTGGGGCCGGCACTGCGGCTGACGGATGCCGAGCGGGCGCATCATCTGGCGCTGGTGGCGCTGGAAGCCAGCCAGCGCAGCGGGCGGGTTCACTGGCTGCTGCGCCGGCTGCTGACGGTTTCGGACCCGCGCCTAGCGGTACAGGTGCTGGGCCTCACCTTCGCCAATCCCATTGGGCTGGCGGCCGGGTTCGATAAGGATGTACGCGTGCCGGCGGCCATTGGCTCGCTGGGCTTCGGGCATGTGGAAGTGGGCACCATTACGCCGCGGCCACAACCTGGCAAACCGCGCCCACGCATCTTCCGGCTGCCCGCGGACCGCGCGCTGATCAATCGCCTGGGCTTCCCCAACGCCGGCCTGGACGCCGCGACTGAGCGCCTTAGCCGGCTGCGCAAGCCCCACTTCGTCCTCGGCCTGAACATTGGGGCCAACGCCGAGAGCGTCGCCGCGGGCAGCGGTCTCGACGACTACACCACAGCGTTCCAGCGGCTGCACCAGTACGCTGATTACCTGGTGGCGAACATCTCCAGCCCCAACACCGAGGGCTTGCGGCGGCTGCAGCTCGGCCAGCAACTGGAGAGCCTGCTGGGTGGCTTGCGAGCCACGGCGGCCCAAGCGCGCACACCCATCCCCATCCTGGTCAAAGTGGCGCCTGACCTTTCACCGAGCGAGCTGGCGGAGGTTGTCGCCGCCGCGCAAGCCGGCGGCGCGGCCGGCATCGTGGCCACCAACACCACGCTGGCGCGACCGTCGAGCCTGCGCTCCGCCCAGGCCCAGGAAGGTGGTGGCCTCAGCGGCCGGCCCCTGCGTGCGCGATCGACCGAGATGATCCGGCACATTCGCCGGCTGAGCGCCGGGCGCCTGCCGATCGTCGGCGTCGGTGGCGTATTCACCGCCGCGGATGCTCTGGAAAAGCTGCGCGCGGGCGCCTCGCTGGTGCAGCTCTACACGGGCTTCATCTATCACGGTCCCACGGTCGCGCGGGACATCAACCGCGGCCTGCTGCGCTACCTGGAGACTCACGGCTGTTCGAGTGTCGAAGACATCATCGGACGCGACGCGGACTGAGTGACGAATGGGCTACACTCGCCCTGATCGTCACGATCTTTTAGCAGGAGGCACAGCATGAGCATCGCAACTCCCGAAGCGGCAGGTGCGCAGGCCGCACCAGCGCCGGCGCTGATCCGCCCGCTGCACGAGGGCTTTCCCGTCAAAGATGCCGAGGTGTCGCTTCGGTTCTACCGCGAGGTGCTGGGCCTCACCGTACTGCCACGCCCGAACATCGGCCCCGGCTATTGGGTCGGCACGCTGGATCGCGCCATCGAGTTCCACATCATCCAGACGGACGCGCAACACATACCCGGGCCCAATGCCAAACCGGCCGCCCAGGCGCGCCACACCGCCTGGCTGGTTGAGAGCCTGGCCATGCTGCGTGCGCGCCTGAACGCCAGCGGCGTGCCCTTCACCGAAACTCACGGCGTTGTCGGCGCGGACCAGCTCTTCATCGTGGACCCCGACGGCCACACCTGGGAGTTCCAGGAGCCCCAGCCAACCCCATAGGGCTCGTCACCACATGACGATAGCCATACTCCAAGCCCCTCGTGCTGAACGAGCGGGCAGATGTACGGTGCTGATCGATAGACGAGCCCACCATGTACAGGCCGCGATGGTCCTGGAGCATCACAGCACCACACTACGTCAGAATGATTTTCGTACGGCTTCCCCGGAAAGGGTGTGGCGATGATCAGCCAGTTCTCAGTGCCCGTGGAGGACCTTCTGCCCGAGGTCCGAAACAGCAAGGCCGTCGAGCGGCCGGACAACCTCCGCCAGGTGCTTCCGAACTTGGAGCGGGAGATCGAGGCACGGCCATGGCTGCGGCAGTTCCTTGAGGACGTGCGGCGCGGCGACAGGAAGGCCATTTTCCAGCTGGCCGTCGGGAGCATCATCATCACCGCCGCCACGTACGAGCTGGGGGTCGCCCATGGCCGCGACGTCAAAGAGATAGTGGCCCTCCTCCAGAAACGACGCAAGGGTTAGCGGCACTCGAGCCGCGACCGGCGGCAGGAAGTTCAGGGCTCGATGCGATGGATTCCGGGCACCTTGTCAAATCCGCGGTCGAAGGTCATCATGTTCCGGATGCCGTGGCGCTGCATGACTACAGCGTGCTAAGCGTCCGCAAAATGACAGATCGCGGCTGACGGAGAGTTCAAACACTCCTGCCAGAAGAGTTTGCCGGGGAGTGTCATCCCCGGCAAACTCGAAGGGCGGCTCAACGGCGTTACGAACCGAGGGCTTCGACTGGTGATTGTGAAGCTGCAGTGTGAACACCACCTCGATACGACCGTGTCCCCCGTACGAGCCAGGGAGCGGAAGCGGCTCATTCGCTGGGGCCGAGCATCTGCTCGGGGCGGACGATGCTGTCGAACTCCTCGGCGGAGAGCAGACCCAGCTTGAGGCAAGCCGCCTTGAGGGTCGAACCATCGTGGTGCGCCTCCTTGGCTACCCTGGCGGCATTGTCGTAGCCAATGCGCGGGCTGAGCGCGGTCACCAGCATGAGCGAGTCCTCAACGAAGTGCTGCACGCGGTCGCGGTTCACCTCGATGCCCTCCGCGCAGTGATCGGCGAAGGAGCGGCACGTGTCCGCCAGCAATCGGATAGAGTGCAGCAGGTTGTGGATCAGCACCGGTTTGAAGACGTTGAGCTCGAAGTTGCCCTGTGAACCAGCGAAGCCAATGGCGGCGTCGTTGCCCATGACCTGCACGCACACCATGGTCATCGCCTCGCACTGCGTGGGATTCACCTTGCCGGGCATGATCGAGGAGCCTGGCTCGTTCTCTGGCAGGCTCAGCTCGCCCAACCCGGCACGCGGGCCAGACCCCAGCCAGCGCACATCGTTGGCGATCTTCATCAACGACGCCGCCAGTGTTTTGAGCGCGCCGCTGGCCATCACCAGCGCGTCATGTCCGGCCAATGCCGCGAACTTGTTGGGCGCCGACACGAACGGCAGCCCGGTACCGCGGGCAATGCGCTCCGCCACTTTGTCTGCAAACAGGGGATGCGTATTCAAGCCTGTACCCACCGCCGTGCCGCCGATGGCCAGCTCGTAAATCCCAGGCAGCACGCTCTGGATGCGCGCCACGTCCGCGTCGAGCTGCGCCACATAGCCGGAGAACTCCTGGCCCATCGTGAGGGGCACAGCGTCCATAAGGTGGGTGCGGCCGATCTTGATGATGCTCTCGAACTCCGCGCCCTTCTTGGCCAGCGCGTGCCGCAGCTTGGTAAGCATGGGCAGCAGGCGCCGGTTCAGCTCCTCGGCCGCGGCAATGTGCATAGCAGTCGGGAAGGTGTCGTTGGACGACTGCGACATGTTCACGTGATCGTTGGGGTGCACCACCTTCTTGTCGCCCATCTGGCCGCCGAGCAGTTCGATCGCGCGGTTGGCGATGACCTCGTTGGCGTTCATATTGGATTGCGTGCCGCTGCCCGTTTGCCAGATGCGCAGTGGAAACTCACCGTCCAGCGTGCCGGCAATCACCTCATCGGCGGCTTGGATGATGGCCGCCGCCTTCTCCGCCGGCAGCTTGCCAAGCTCGCGGTTCACCTCCGCGGCCGCCTTCTTCAGCAATCCGAAGGCACGCACCATCTCGCGCGGCAGCCGGTCGCTGCCGATATCGAAGTGGATCAGCGATCGCGCCGTTTGCGCCCCCCAGTAGTGGCTGCTGGGCACCTCGATGGGGCCCATGCTGTCGCTTTCGGTACGCGTCTTCTCCGTGCTGGATGGTGAAACAGCCACGCCTACAGCAGCTCCGCCATGCGGTCCACCAGCTCCTTCACCGAAGCAGCCGACTTGTGCAGCGCCGCCTGCTCCTCGTCGCTCAGCTTGATCTGAAACACCTCTTGCATGCCGCCTTCACCCAGCGTGACCGGCACGCCCACGAACAGGTTATTCACCCCGTACTCGCCCGTCAGATACACCGAGCAGGGGAGAATCTCGCGCTTGTCGAGCAGAATGGCGTCCGTCATGCGCGCGAAGGAAGCGGCAGGCGCGTAGAAGGCGCTGCCGGTCTTGAGCAGGTTCACGATCTCGGCGCCACCGTCACGGGTGCGCTGAACGATGGCATCGATACGGTCCTTCGGCATCAGCTCCGTGATGGGCACGCCAGCCACGGTGGAGTAACGAGGCAGCGGCACCATGTCATCGCCATGACCACCGAGCACAAAGGCGTGCACGCTGGCCACGGAGACGTTCATCTCATGGGCAATGAAGGCGCGAAAACGTGCCGAATCGAGCACCCCGGCCTGGCCAATCACGCGCTCGCGCGGAAAGCCTGTGGCCTCCAGCGCCACATGGCACATCGCATCGAGCGGGTTCGACATCATCAGCAGCACGCAGGCGGGGGCGTAACGCTTGATCGAAGCCGTGACACCCTTGATGATCTTGGCATTGGTGAGCAGCAGATCATCGCGGCTCATGCCCGGCTTGCGGGCCACGCCGGAGGTGACCAACACGACATCCGATCCCTCGATCGCCTTGTAATGGTCCGGCTCGATCGTGGATATGCCGCGCACGTGACTGTCGTAGCCCACCACCGGGCCAGCTTCTTCAAGGTCCAGGGCCTTGCCGGCTGGCATGCCCTCAACGATGTCCGTCAGGACGACGTCGGCGTAGCCCCGCTCCGCGAGCCGCTGTGCTGTCGTAGCACCAACGTTCCCGGCGCCAACGACCGTGATCTTCCTTCGTCCCATCAACGCACTCCTGCACTCAAGTATCTGCAACCAGCATACAGCGGCTGCAAGGCGGTGGGTCTCGCGGCAGCGCCGCGGCCAGCGCGACGGTCCACTCCTTCCCGTGTGTCCCGCCAGGCCGAGGGAGGCGGCGGATCGACGAGCGCACCGGGTGGGGAAGACGCCCTCGCTCCTCCACCCGCGATGCAGATGAGCGAGGGCGGGGACGAGGCCATACCCCCGCGAGCCGCGCACCGTCTCGCCGAAAGGGCCTCGCGCCTGACGCCGAGGCGGGCGCAGACTCCCAACTTGAGGACGGCCGAGGCCCGGCGAGCGCGCGGCGACTGAAGCCTTGGTCAGGCGGGGATTCTGGTGACGCGCTGGACGAGCTTGTCG
>DATKQD010000040.1:0-3032 GCA_035532895.1 Chloroflexota bacterium | reverse complement strand
GAGTTGGCGCACAGCGTCTCGGCCACCTTGAGAAAGAGCTCCTTGGGCGTGCCTGTTGCTTGCTCGACGAACTCTGGCGTGTAACGCTGGAAGTGCTTCTTCAGCAGTTGGAACACGCAGTTGGGGTGTTGCAGGGTGAGGCCCTGGTGGGGGCTGGCGTGCGCCGTCGCACCCCCCAGCGCACCCATGGTCTGCGCGCGTGACGCCGTGCCGCTGCGCTGGCCGGCGGACGCCATCTCATCCATACCCTCATATTGCCAGGAGCTGTTGTCATAACGGTGTTTCGCCTCATCCCAGCCCGAGAAATAGCCGCCCAAATCCTCCGTATCCTGGAACTCCGGTTCGATGATGGTCGCCGCGTTGGTGTAATGCACGACGTAGTCGCGGAACTCGCGGCCGTTCTGGAGGATGTAGTTAACGATGCCGCCCAGGAATGCGATGTCGCTGCCGGCTCGCAATGGCACGTGGAATGTGGCGTTAGCGCTGGTTCGGGTGAAGCGCGGGTCGACGTGGATAATGGTTGCCCCGCGGAGCTTGGCCTCCATTACCCATTGGAATCCCACCGGGTGACACTCGGCCATGTTGGAGCCCATGATCACGATGCAGTCGGCATTCTGCAGGTCCTGCTGGAACGTGGTGGCCCCGCCCCGCCCGAACGATGCCCCCAAACTGGGGACAGTGGCGCTGTGTCATATGCGGGCCTGGTTTTCCACCTGTACCACTCCCAGCCCGGTGAACAGCTTTTTGATGAGGTAGTTCTCCTCGTTATCCAGCGTGGCTCCACCCAAGCTGGCGATGCCCATGGCTCGGTTGAGCGCGCGGCCCTGCTCGTCCTTGGACTGCCAGCTGGCCGAGCGCGTGGCGATGACACGGTCGGCGATCATGTCCATTGCCTTGCCCAGTGGCAGGTCCTCCCACTGCCGCCCCCCGGGGCGCCGGTAGCGCACCTTCTTCAGACGCGCCGGACTGTTGACCAGGCTCAGGCTCGCGGCGCCCTTGGGGCACAGCCGGCCGCGTGAAATGGGGCTGTCGGGATCGCCTTCGATGTGCGTGATCTGATCGCCCTTGACGAATACGCGCTGGCCGCAGCCGACGGCGCAGTACGGGCAAATAGACGCAACCACGCGATCGGCGGCCTCAGTTCTCGGTCGTGAGGCGACGCTCTGAGCTGACTGCACGGATTGCCCCAGGCCAAGCTTGTCCAGCGCGCTTGAGGCGGCAAGCTGGCGTACAACGGGCCACTTGCGAAGAGCAGATTGAATAGTTTCAGGCAATGTGGAACTCCTCAGGTTTCGTTGTCCGGGGCACCGCGCGACGCGCTTACACATGGGATAGGCCTCAACTACCAGCTGCCCCGAGTGAGGGCCATGCATGGCGCATCGGCAGCTCGTGAATACGACCGTGAAACACGATGCCGACGCCGCACAGCCTGTGCCATGGGGCGGCCGGGCCGTGGACGGGTTAGCTGCTGCGCCGTGCCGTGGAACTGCCGATGGCGAAGGGCAGGTACAGCGCGATGGCCAGCAAAATGCCGCCGGTAACGAAAAACACGCTGCGGAGCCCAAGAGTGGCGGAGATGATCCCGCCGGAGAGCGGCCCCAACGCGAAGCCGAGGCCGTTGGCCAGGTACACCAGCCCGTAGGTCGTACCCTGCGACCCGCGTGCTTGCTTGGGCGATTCCGGCGAGGTGATGGCGATGAGGGCATTTGCCGAGGGCAGCAAGCCGCCATCGAAGATGCCCAAGAAGCCCCGCAGCGCAATGAGCTGGCCGGCGGTGCGCACCAATCCCATGGGCAGGTACACCAGGCCGGAGCCGAGCGACATGGAGATCAGCATGAGGCGGTAGCCGATGCGGTCGCCGATGCGCCCCCAGATGATGGCGCTCACCGCCGCGACCACCCCGGCCACGGTGAAAATGAGCCCGGTGACCGTGGCGATATCCTGCGTCGGGTCCAGCACCTGGACGAACAGCGGCAGCATGGGCTGCACCACGTTAACGCCGAATTGCGCGGCGAAAAGCACCACCATCATCGCCAGCAGCTGGCGATCCGCGCCGCGCGCACGAATCTCGCCCAGCAATCCCTTCAGGCCCGCCGGCACGTCGCCTGCCGCCGGCGGTACAAAGTTCTCTTTCACCAGAGCAATAGTCAGCCCGCCAGCGAGCAGGAAGAGGCTGCCAGCCACGAGGAAGCTGGGCCGGTAACCGGCGCGATCGGCCACGAAGCCACCCAGCAACGGCCCAACCGCGTTGCCCGCGAAAGCAGACATCTGAATCAGCCCCAGGGCATAGCCCAACCTGTTGCGCGGCACAAACGTGGTGGCCAGCGCTGTGACCGCGGCAATAACGCCGGTAAACATGCCCTGCGCCAGCCGCAGCCCGATGAACACCCAGATGTTGGGCGAAAGACCCATGAGGCCGATGATCACGCCACCGCCAAACGCCGCCCGCAGCACCATGAGGCGGCGCCCGCGCCGGTCCGCGACAGCGCCCCAGATGGGAGAGCAGACGGAGAGCACCATGGCCTGCCCAAAGCTGCTGACGCCGGACCACAACTCCACGCTGTGCAGGTCGCCCACGTTCAGCGTGCCAATGAAGAGGGGAAGAAAGGGGAACACGAAGCCGAAGGCTGTGAACATGAGGAAGCCGACAGCCGTCAGGGCGTAGAGGTTGCGCTGCCAGGAGCGGTCCGTGTGCTCTTCCTCCGCGCCCGCGACAGCCAACGCCCAAGGCTACCAAAACGCCTACGCAGCGCCTGAGCGTCCGCGGCGCCCGCCACCCTGCTGCGCACAGCCAAGCGAGAAGGGAGTGCTATCCTCCGACTACAACCGTCCAGCGGCGGCCGCGCCCGCCGCGGCCCAGCGGCCCCTGCCGCCGGGGGTGTAGCTCAGTGGTAGAGCAGTAGACTTTTAATCTATTGGCCGTGGGTTCGAATCCCACCACCCTCACTCAAAATCAAGCTCCAAATTGGCTCCTCGACTACGAGTTCTCGGTCTTAAGCAACCGGGCTGACGCCAGACGGCCACTACTGCTG
>DATKQD010000039.1:0-12344 GCA_035532895.1 Chloroflexota bacterium | reverse complement strand
CTGGACCTGCTGGGCACGCTGCTCTGGGTGGTGCCCCTTGTGGCGCTGGGTTACGCACTGGGCCAGCGTGCCCAGGCCATGGCCGAAACGATCACGCACTTTGCCTGGGCTATCACCGCTCTGCTGGTTGTTGGCTTCATCCTCCAGGCTCTCTGGCGAGGTTACCGCGACCGCGAAAAATCGGTCGCTCACCTTATGTAACTCGCTGCTGGACAAGCCCCAGCGCAGGTGTATAATGCGCGCCAGCTTTTAAGTGGGGCCGCGGCTTTCTTTCTTCCGAACGGCTGGTAGAATGTCGCACCGCGTCAACCTGGAGTATTCGTAGCGAGGGGGGAACAGCGGAAGCCAGCGCCATGTAGGCCTAGCCCGGAGCACATGTAAGCACCGACCGTAGGCATGACGAGCGAAAGCTCCGGCGAGCACGCACTGTCCAAGTCAACGTCGAGCAAAAACAAGACCGTGGAGAGGGTGTTTATGAAGGCAGAGCCGAACAACGAACGTCTTGGTCAACCATGGAGCAGACGCGCCTTTCTGCGGCGCGCTGGCAGCGCAGCCCTCGGAGGCGCAGCCATTCCATTGATTCTGGCCGCTTGCGGAGGCTCGGCAGCCCCCGCTTCCAGCGCGCCGGCAAGCTCCGCTGCTCCTGCAGCCAGCTCGGCGGCCGCCAGCGCGGCGCCCGCAAGCGCAGCCGCCTCGTCCAGCGCGGCAGCCTCAACCAGTGCGGCCGCTGCGCCCTCTGGCGCGGCCACCGGTACTCTGCGCTTCGCCAACAACGACTTCAGCACCGAGTCCATGGATCCTATCGTGGGCAACGCCTCAGCCTGGGCGCTGGCGATGTTGGACCCGCTCATCAATCACGACGCGGACGGCAAATACATCCCCATGGTGGCGGACAGTTGGGATGTGAGCCCGGATAGTCTGACCTGGACCTTCCACATCCACAAGGGCATCAAATTCCACAATGGTGACCCGCTGACCTCGGCGGACGTCCTCTTCTCGCTGAAGCACTTCGGTGACAAGAAGTCGACCAACCCCTGGTCACCATATGTCATCGCCGACTCGACCGAGATCACGACCCCGGACGACTACACGCTCGTCTACAAGCTGAAGGCGCCGGAGCTATCGATCCGCGAGCCGTTCGCGCAGACCCTGATCATGCCCAAGAAGTATTTCGAAAAGGTGGGCGAAGACGGCTGGCAGAAGGCGCCCGTTGGTTCCGGGCCATACAAGTTCGTGGAGCACGTGCCGAAGACGCGGATGACGTTCGCGGCCAACACGGACTACTGGCAGCCATACAAGCCACAGTGGCAGCAGGTTATCGAGACGCTGGTCCCTGACGAATCCACGCGCATCGCCCAACTGGAGCGGGGTGACGTGGACATCATCGGTGCCCTGTCCGCCGATAACCTGCTGGCCCTGAAGGGCAAGGGCTACACGCTGCAGCAGGTGGGCTTACCCGGGTTGGAAAACATCAGCTTCCAAGGCACCTGGATGACCAAGGGTCCGACCTCTGACATCCGTGTCCGGCAGGCTATGTCCTACGCCATCAATCGGGATGAGCTCAGCAAAACGTTCTACCGGGGCTTGGCAAAGCCAGGCGGCTTCTGGTTCTGGTCACAGGACACCTGGGCGCACGACGTGGACCCGTCGAGCTGGCAGCTGCCCGCGGCCGAGCAGTTGAAGTACGACGTGGCCAAAGCTAAGCAGCTGCTACAGCAGGCCGGATTCCCGGGCAAGTTCACGCCGCAGGACATCACACTGTACACACCGGCAGGCCCGAGCGCTGACCTGATGCAGATTCTCCAGGGTTACTGGCAGAAGGTTGGGATCAAAGTCAACGTTCAGGTCTTGGACACCGCGGTCTACTTGGGCCGTCTCTTCGCTCGGGCTAAGAAGCCGACTGACGTGCAGGTTGGCCAGATCTTCCCGTGGGGGCCGGGAGGTCCATTCCCGTCCTTCTTCAACAACGTCTACCACTCGGCGAATATGTTCACCTCGGTCGGAGTGCACACAACCGGCAACGACCCGCAGGCAGACAAGATGTACCAGGCGGCATTGCACGAGCCGGATGAGACGAAAGCCAAAAAGCTGTGGAACGACCTCATGCACTACGGCTACGACAAGATGTGGATCAATGTGCCGATTGTGGACATGCCGAGTGACGTCGTGCTCGGCCCGCACGTCGGCCAGTTCACGCGGTTTGCGAACACATTCCTCCAGCAAGCGTACGTAGGAATCACACACGGAAAGTAATTGAGGGGTTGAGGGGGAGCGGAGTCAGACTCCGCTCCCCCTCAACCGGAGCAGGCAGATGGGTCGCTACATCATCATCCGCGTCTTTCAAACGTTCGTCTCCCTGATTGGGCTGTCGCTGCTCATCTTCACCCTGGTGCGCATGTCCGGCGACCCAACAACGCTGATGCAAAACAGCGCCATGACGCCGCAGGACATCCAAAACATCAGGGAGTCGCTGGGACTGACCAAGCCCTATCCTGTGCAGTACCTGATTTACATGGGCGACCTTCTCCACGGCGACCTCGGCCGCTCGCTGGTGCAGCGCCGTACCGTATCGTCGATGCTCAGCGTAGCGCTGCCCAACACGCTGGCGCTAGCCGGCTGGGGTTTTATCGTCGCCATCACCCTATCGCTCTTTCTTGGTGTCGTAGCTGCCACACACCGCGACAGCTGGCTGGATAACGGCGTCAAGTTCTTAGCCATCCTGGGCCAGGCCTTGCCCAGCTTCTGGGTGGGCATCGTGTTCATCTTTCTGTTCGCTGTGAAGTGGCCGGTGCTGCCGGTGTCCGGTCCCGGCGGGCCAGCGCACTTTGTGATGCCGGTGGCCACCCTGGCGCTGTTCATCCTGCCGGGCGTTTTGCGCCTGGTGCGCTCCAGCA
The DNA here is from genome assembly GCA_035532895.1 of Chloroflexota bacterium. Lineage (GTDB taxonomy): Bacteria > Chloroflexota > JAJPGV01 > JAJPGV01 > JAJPGV01 > DATKQD01. The sequence continues at coordinate 9,450 of DATKQD010000039.1, read as the reverse complement.
TGCTCGATGTGCTGGACAGCGAATACGTCAAGCTGGCGCGAATCAAGGGTGTGCCGGAGCGAGTAGTGATCTGGAAGCACGCCTTCCGCAACGCGCTGATCACCCCGCTCACGGCGGCCGGCGCCATTTTCGGCACACTGATCGTCGGCACTGTCGTGCTCGAGGTGGTGTTCGCCTGGCCCGGCTTGGGCTTCGTGGATATCACCGCGCTGCAGGGGCGCGACTTCCCGGTGGTGCAGGACATCACCCTGCTGGTCGGCGTGGTGGTGCTGCTGATTAACCTGATGGTGGACATCTCCTACGCCTATATCGATCCGAGGATCAGGTATTAAAACCGTGATACAAGCAAAACAAGAGCTGGCCACCGTCACGATCGGCGCGGGCCCCGCCGTTCTCGGGCAGCGGCGAAGCGCCCGGCGCCGGCACATCTTCCTCGAGCTGAACTTCGTTCTGCCCATGGCGATTATCCTGCTGCTGGTCATCGCCGCCATCTTCGCTCCCCAGCTGGCGCCGTGGGACCCGCTGTCCCAATCGCTCGAGGCACGGATGGCGCCCCCGGTGTTCGCCGGCGGGACCTCGGCCCACCTTCTTGGGACGGATAGACTCGGCCGCGACATCTTAAGCCGAGTTATTTGGGGCGCCAGAATCTCGCTCGTCATCTCCTTGGCCGTGATCCTCATCACCAGCACAGTCGGCACAGTACTGGCGATCGTCGCCGGCTACGTTGGCGGTTGGTTGGACGGCCTGATCATGCGCATCACCGACATCTTCTTCGCGGTTCCCGGCATCCTGCTGGCTATCCTGATGGCGGTCATCCTGGGGCCATCGGTCAAAACGCTCATCATCGCCCTGTCGATCGTCAGCTGGGCGCCTTACACGCGACAGATTCGCGGTGAGGTGCTGCAGGTGCGTGAGTCCGGCTTCGTGGCGCAGGCCAAAATTATCGGCTGCTCGCCTGTCCGCATCATGGCCACCCACATCTTCCCGAACATCGTCAACACGCTGCTGGTGCTGGCCACGCTGTTCATCGGCATCGTCATCCTGGCCGAAGCCGGCCTGAGCTTCCTTGGCGCGGGCGTGCCGCCCCCAACCCCGGCCTGGGGCTCCATGGTCACGGACGGGCGGGATTACGTCCAGACCGCCTGGTGGATTTCGTTCTTCCCCGGCCTGGCCATCGGCCTGGTCGTGCTCGCGTTCAACTTCCTGGGCGACTGGCTGCGCGACAAGCTCGATCCTCGGCTGCGGCAGATCTAGGCAGGACACCCGCTGTGCTGCAAACGTCATCGGCGCCCCTGCTTCAGGTCGAAGACCTTCAGACGTACTTCTTCACCCGCCGCGGCGTGGTGAAGGCCGTGGACGGCGTGAGCTTCTCGGTGGCCCCCGGAGAAACACTGGGGATCGTAGGAGAGTCCGGCTCGGGCAAAACCATGACCAGTCTCTCGCTGCTGCGGCTGGTGCCCCAGCCCGGCGGCAAGATCGTTGGCGGCAAGGTGCTGTTCGAGGGCGTAGACCTGCTGAAGCTGAGCGAGGCGGACATGCGCGACTATCGCGGCGCCAAGATCTCCATGATTCTGCAGGATCCCATGGCGTCGCTCAACCCGGTCTACACCGTGGGCGAGCAGGTAGCCGAGCCGCTCCGGCAGCACCAGAAGCTACGCGGCCAGGCGCTGTGGAGCAAGGTGATCGACGCGCTGCGCCTGCTGCGCATTCCGGCGCCGCAGGCCCGGCTGCGCAACTACCCGCACCAGATGAGCGGCGGCATGCGCCAGCGCGTGGTCGGCGGCATTGCCATTTCCTGTAGGCCCCAACTGATCATCGCCGACGAGCCAACCACGGCTCTGGACGCCACCATCCAGGCCCAATACCTGGCCCTGCTCAAGGACGTTCAGCGCCAGACCAACGTGGGCATGATCTTTGTCAGCCATGACCTCAGTGTCATCGGACGGATGTGCGACCGAGTCGCGGTGATGTACGCCGGCAAGATCGTCGAAACCGCAGGCGTGAGGGAGCTGTTCAATCATCCCAAGCATCCCTACACCGCGGCGCTGCTGGCATCGGTGCCGCGGCTGGACCAGAAGGTCGAGCGGCTGGCCTCCATCGAGGGGCAACCGCCAGCGTTGATCGACCTGCCGCCCGGCTGCCGCTTCGCGCCGCGTTGCGCCCTTGCCGACGAGCGCTGCACACGGGAAGACCCGCCTCGCGTCCAGGTGGGCGAGAAGCATTTCGCCTCCTGCTGGCGGGCCTCGGAATGAGCGCCGGATCCGTGCTGGAAGTCCAGCACCTCAAGAAATACTACCCCGTCACCAAGGGATTGGCCCTCCGGCGGACAGTTGGCTGGGTGAAGGCCGTGGAGGACGTGTCATTCGCCATCCGCCCCGGGCAGACCCTCAGCCTAGTGGGCGAGACGGGTGCGGGCAAGAGCACGGTGGCCAAGATGGTGCTGCTGATGGAGCCACTCACCTCCGGGAGCCTGCTGTTCGACGGCCGCGACGTCACCGAGCTAACCCGATCCGAACTGAATGCCTACCGCTCCGACGTGCAGGCAGTCTTCCAGGACCCGTGGGGCTCCATGAACCCGCGAATGCGCGTCCGCACCATCGTGGCCGAACCGCTGGCGGTGAACACCGGCCTCAGCAACCACGAAATCCGGCGCAAGGTGCTGGAGCTGCTGGACCAGGTGGGCCTGCGGCCGGACCAGGCCGAGCTCTACCCGCACGAGTTCAGCGGCGGGCAGCGCCAGCGCATCGCCGTGGCGCGCGCCCTGGCCCTGAACCCTCGCCTGGTGGTGCTGGACGAGCCAGTATCGGCCTTGGACGTGTCCATCCGGGCACAGATTATGAATCTGCTCAAGGACATCCAGGCCACGCACGGGCTCAGCTATCTGCTGATCGCCCATAACCTGGCAACCGTGCGCTACATGAGCCACGCGGTAGCGATCATGTATCTGGGCAAAATCGTTGAGTACGGCGAAGGCGACGACCTTTTCGATAACCCGCGGCACCCCTACACGAAGGCGCTGCTGGCCGCTGCGATGCCCAGCGGGCCCGATGACGCGTCCGATGATTTCGTGCTCTCCGGCGAGATGCCGTCGCCTCTGAATCCACCCAGCGGCTGCCACTTCCATCCTCGCTGCCCACAGGCCATGGACATCTGCAAGCAAGTCGCACCGCCGCTCGTGAACATCTCGCCGACCCGCACCGTCAGCTGCCACCTCTACCACTCACCCTCCTAGTCAGGCGACGGGCCTCGCCCGTGTGCCTCAGACCGAGAGGTGGAGGTGCCCCTGGGATGGGCTCCAGCATGGTTGAATCGTCCCGCGAAAAGCGCGCTCGAGAGGCCTGCCTTCGACGGCGGGGCCATGCCGTTCAGATGCCCGCGGCGCCAACGGGTCGCGGGCGGCCCTCATCGCGGCCGGGAGCAACGATCAGGAGGCGGGCGCTGTGTGCTGGCGCCGGCGCCACACGTCATACAGAACGATCGACCCGGCGACGGAGGCGTTGAGGGAGGCGACACGGCCGCGGGTACGGATGCGCAGCAGGAAGTCGCAGCGGCGCTTCACCAGCTGGCTCAGTCCGCTCCCTTCGCTGCCCACAACTACGGCCAAGGGGAGGTTGGCGTCCAGCTCGTCGAAATCATATTGGCCCTGCACGTCCAGGCCGGCTATCCACAGGCCCTGGCGCTTGCATTCTTCCAGGGCCTGCGCCACATTCGGCGTCTGGATGACAGCGAGGTGTTCAAGTGCGCCCGCGGACGCCTTGCTGACCGCCGGCGTCACGCCCGCCGCGCGGTGCGCCGGGAACACCACACCGTGCACACCCACCGCCTCGGCTGTGCGCAGCAGCGTGCCGAAGTTCTGGGGATCCTGCAGATGGTCGAGCACGAGCAGCAGCGGCGCCTCTCCCGCCCGAGCAGCGGCCGCCAGCGCCTGGGTGAGCGTGGCCGGCGCGCGAGGCGCCAGCTCGAGTGCGATGCCCTGGTGATGTGCGCCGCGGGCTGCCTCGTTCAGCAGCGCGACTCCTACCTGTTGGGTGCTAATTCCGCGGGCGCTGGCCTGCGCCACCAGGAACTGGATCTCGCGGGCGTGATCGTCGGAATACAGCAGGCGGTACGCCGGCTCACCTGCCGCCAGTGCCTCACGCACGGGCCGGCGGCCCACCACCACCCGAGCAGGTCGGGGAGCGGCCTGCCCGGCGGGCGAGGTCAGCGGTACCAGATAGTGCCCCCCGGCCGATCCTCGATGGTGATGCCGCGCTGCAGCAGCTCGTCGCGCAGGCGGTCAGCAGCACCAAAGTCGCGGGAGGCGCGGGCGCGCGTGCGCTCGTCCACCAGCGCCTGAATAGCGGCATCGCCATCCTCCGCGGCGGAGGTGAGGGTCAGGCCCAGCAGGCCGGCCAGCTCACGGAAGGTGCCGTTGGCTTCGCGCAGCGCGGGCAGCAGCTCCGGCGAGGCAAGTGCCGGCTCCCGGCCAGCGGCATCATTCGCCGTGTTGAGCTGCTTGGCCAGCGCCTCCAACGCGGCCATGGCCCGAGGCGTGTTCAGGTCATCATCGAGCGCCTCACCAAACTGGGCGCGCGTAGCCTCGCCCTGCTCCTTCAGGGCATCGGCCAGCTTGCCACCGGCGAACGTCTCAGCCAGGGCGGGTGCAGCTTCCGCCTGACGAATCAGCAGCTCACCATTGCGCGCCGCCGATCGCAAGCGGCGTAGCCGGTCCTCGGCGCGGGCGATGAATTCCTCCGAAAAGGTAATGGGCGTGCGGTAGTGCTCGGACACAAGATAAGTGCGCAGCACCTCGGCGCCGAAGCGCTCGATCATGTCGTGGATAGTCACGAAGTTGCCGAGGGAGTGCGCCATCTTCTCGGTGCCGGTTTGCATGAGCCCGGCGTGCAGCCAAAGGCGCACGAAGGGCGCTTTGCCGCTGGCCGCCTCGCTCTGGGCGATCTCATTCTCGTGATGGGGGAAAATCAGGTCGCGTCCGCCCCAGTGGACGTCGATCTGCTCGCCCAACTCCTCACGCACGATGGTCGAGCACTCAATGTGCCAGCCGGGCCGTCCCGGACTGAATGGGCTATCCCAGCTGGGCTCGCCCGGCTTGGCCGCCTTCCAGAGCGCAAAATCCACCGCTTGTTCCTTTTTATCGTCCACCTCCACTCGCGCGCCCGCGGCCAGCTTGGCTAGTGTGTTGCCCGACAGCTTGCCATAGTTTTCGAAACGCGCGGTGCGAAAGTACACGTCGCCTCCGGCCTGGTAGGCGTAGCCGGCAGCGATGAGCTGCCCGATGAGCGCGATCATCTGGGGGATGTACTGCGTGGCATAGGGCGAGAGTGTGGGATGCAGCACGTTCAGCGCATCCATCGCTTTCCAGTAAGAAGCGATGTAGCGTCCGGCAGCTTCTTCAGGAGAAATGCCGTCGCGGTGACCGGCTTCGATGATCTTGTCATCCACATCGGTGAAGTTCTGGACGTGCCGCAGGCGATAACCGCGGTGCTCCAGCCAGCGCCGCATGACGTCCGCGCTCACAAACAGCCAGGCATGGCCGATGTGCGGGTGATTCTTCGGCGTGAGACCGCAGACGTACATCGTCACGACATCGCCAGCCGGCTGGAGCGGCTCCTTACGGCCGGTGAGCGTGTTAAAGAATTCGATTGGCATTCGCGTCCCGGCCGGTGTCCACTTCAGCCCGCTGCGCCTCATTTGGGTGGGGCGCGGCCGGGCCGGCCTCCAGCCGTTCGAGCCGCTCTTCGAGGTCACGAATCCGCAGCATGAGACGCTCCACGTCTTGCTGTTCTGGGTCCGGCATGTCAGTCCAGTTCAGGTCGGCGGAGGGCACGTCGGTCCGCTTGCCATCCAGGCGCACCACGCGGCCGGGTGCACCCACCACCGTGGCGTTGGGCGGCACTTCACGCACCACCACTGAGTTGGCGCCGATGCGCGAGTTCTCGCCTACGGTGAATCCCCCCAGGATCTTGGCCCCGGTGCCAATGGCCACGCGCGCGCCAATGGTCGGGTGCCGCTTGCCACTCTCCTTGCCGGTGCCGCCGAGCGTGACGCCCTGCAGGATAGTGACGTCATCGCCAATCTCCGCCGTCTCGCCGATTACCACGCCCGAACCATGATCGATGAACAAGCGCCGGCCAATGACCGCGGCGGGGTGGATTTCCACCTGGGTGAACCAGCGGTTGAATTGCGAAACGAGACGTGCCGCCAGGGGGTGGTTCGCCAGGTGCAGCCGGTGGGCCAGCCGGTGGAGTTGCACCGCGTGGAAGCCCGAGTAGGTCAGCAGCACTTCCAGGCGCGAGGTGGCCGCGGGGTCGCGCTCCAGCACGGCCTCCACATCCTCCCACACGCCACCAAGGCCCTGCCCGGCCCGAGAATACGTCTTCACTGAGCTCTTTTGCACATCCCTTGCTTACTGATCGATCACCGCCGGCACCATTGGAACAACCGTAGCAACCGCCAGCGCCGCCATGCCCTCTTCACGGCCGGTAAAGCCCAGCCAGTCAGTGGTTGTGGCTTTCACACTCACCTGCTCCAGCGGCAGCACCAGCACTTCGGCCAGGCAGCGCCGCATGTCCGGCAACACCGCCGCCAAGCGCGGCTGCTGCGCCACAATGGTGGCGTCCACGTTGCCGGGGCGCCAGTGGTGCTCGGCTAACAGACTCCGGATGCGGCGGAGCAGAAGGAGGCTCGAAACATCACGAAAACTCGCATCATCACTTGGGAAGTGCTGCCCAATATCGCCCAGCGCGGCGGCCCCAAGCAGCGCGTCGATAATAGCATGCACGAGCACGTCGCCATCGGAGTGGCCGGCCAGCCCGCGCGCATGGTCGATCTCCACGCCGCCCAGCACCAGGCGCCGCCCCACCTCCAATTGATGCGCATCATACCCACAGCCGACGCGCAGCGCCGGCAATTGGCTTTCGCCGTTGGGCAGCGTCTCTGGCGACGAGCCGGTAGAAGTTTGGCCGGAAACCTGCCGCGGCGGCCGGGGTGGGGTTCCTCCCGAGCGTCGATTGAGCGCGGCAACTGTGGCGGCAGGGGATCGGCCGGCGGCCGCCAATGGCTTTCCGGCCAAACTTCTAGGGTTCCTCACGCGGATTCGGCGATCGCTGTGGCGCCAACGAACCACTCAGCGGCGGGCGGATTACACTCCGGCCGGCAGGCGGCGGTGTAGGCCCAGGCACGGGGCCAGCGATACGTGTCGCGGTTGAGTGTCTTGATCACCTGCGTGCCTTCCACCAGTTTGAGCGTGTCCACCACCGGCGCCACAACCACGGCCTTGCCAGTCTGTCCCGCCGCCTCCGCCAGGCGGGTGCGCAGCACCTCGCTCAACGGGGCCACACCGGCCGCGACTACCACGGTGCAGGGCGGCACGGCCGACATCAACGTGGGTCGGCGCCGTTCTTAGGCTGCGCGAAGATCATGCGGCCGGCGATCGTTTGCAGGACGCGTGTCACCGTCACGTCCACCTGATTATGGATGTGCTTGCGGCCTCCCTCCACCACAATCATGGTGCCATCGTCCAGGTAGGCCACGCCCTGCCCCAGCTCCTTGCCCTCCTGGATGATCTGTACGGACATCTCTTCGCCCGGCAGCACCACGGCCTTCACCGCGTTGGCGAGCTCGTTCACATTCAGCACCGGCACGCCCTGAATCTCCGCCACACGGTTCAGGTTGAAGTCGTTGGTGAGGATGGAACCGTGCAGCTGCCGCGCAACAACAACCAGCTTGCCATCCACATCGGAGCCGGCGGCCTCCACGTCTAGCACCCGCACGGGCACGCGCGACTTCTTCTGCAGCGTCTTCAGCATCTCCAGCCCGCGCCGCCCGCGATTGCGGCGCAGCGTATCGGATGAATCGGCGATGTGCTGCAGCTCCTGCAGCACGAACTTCGGCACGATCAGCTCGCCCCACACAAAGCCCGTTTGGCTGATGTCGGCGATGCGGCCATCGATGATGGCGCTCGTATCCATGAGGATGGCCGGGCGCGGGAAGCCATCACTCTGCCGGCTCCGCCTCGCGTTGAGCTCGCCCAGATCACCCGCATCATGCCCATCGCGCGGCTCCCGTTCGGGCAGCCGATGGCGCGGCTCGCGAGCTTCGCGGCCCTCACGCCGGCGACCAACCAGCTGCAACAGTTCATCCCTGCGCGCAACCGCCTGCTCAATGAAGATGGCGGCCAGCGCCACGAAGACGACGATTGGGAGCAGCCGGCCGAAATAGCCGGGCAGCTGTGAGAGCGGCACACTGACAACCAGCGCGATAACGCCTGCCAGGAGCAGGCCGAATGTGCCGGCCAGCAGATCCGTCGCCGGCCGCTGCAGCAGAAAGCGTTGCGCAGCCTTGAAAGGCTCCAGCGTCACCAATGGCGCGATCGTGGCGCCGACAATCAGGCCCGCGGCCGCGGGCGCCAGGCGGTACAGGTTCAGCAGACCAGGCCACAGCAGCGCACCAGCACTCCATCCCGCCCAGGCAAGCACCACTGCTCCAATGACACGAACGAACAAGTACAGGCGCATATAGGCACAGCGAAACCTAGCGCAGAACGGCGCTGACCGCCTCCGCGATGGTTTCGACCTGAATCAATTCTAGTTCACCAGTGGCGCTTGCTTCGTGGCGGACGTCGACGTGCCGACCCCCTGGGATCAGGCAGCGCGCAAAGCCGAGTGCCTGCGCCTCACGCGCGCGCCGAGCCGCTTGCTGCACAGACCGCAGTTCGCCGCCCAAACCCACCTCGCCAAACACCACCAGATCCGCCGGCAGCGGCCTGTCCAGCAGGCTGGAGGAGATCGCCAACGCCAGACCCAGGTCCGCGGCCGGCTCGCCCACCCGCAGCCCGCCCACTACGTTCACGTACACATCCTGGTTGCCCAGCGCCAGCCCCGCGCGGCGGGTGAGCACGGCCAGCAGCATGGCGAGGCGATTCCCATCCACCCCGTTGGCGGACCGGCGCGGCATGGCCAGATAGGTGGGCGCCACCAGCGCCTGCAGTTCCACCAGCACGGGGCGGCTGCCTTCCAGCGTCACAGTGACGGCCGACCCTGGACTGGCGCTGTTGCGCTCCTCCAGGAAAACGGATGAGGGATTGCCCACCTCCACCAGGCCAGAGTCCCGCATCTCAAAGATGCCGATCTCGTCAGTCGATCCGAAGCGGTTCTTCACCGCCCGCAGCACGCGGAAGGTGTGGAAGCGCTCGCCCTCCAGGTACAGCACGGCATCCACCATGTGCTCCAGCACACGTGGGCCGGCGATAGTCCCCTCCTTGGTCACGTGTCCCACAAGGAACACCGGTACGTCCGTCCTCTTGGCGAAGGCGATGAGCTGCTGCGTACACTCACGCAGCTGGCCCACGCTGCCCGCCGGTGATCCCAGCGCCTCGCTGCACATAGTCTGGATGGAATCGACGATCACCAAGCGCGGCTGCGCTTCCTCGAACCGGTGAAAAAGGCTGTC
>DATKQD010000038.1:0-15601 GCA_035532895.1 Chloroflexota bacterium | reverse complement strand
GCATGGCCCAGTGATCGAGCGCGGACGCGCTTACGCGCACGATGCGCTCAAGGAAGGACAGCTCGGTAACCTTGCGGCGAAGCTCCTCATGGCTGGCGCTGTCGATATCACGCATGGTCACGCTGATTGCTCGTTGTTTGGATGATATGATTCCCGCGTGCCTCGCCTGCTGCTTATTGACGACGAATCGCGCGTGGCGCGCGCACTCGAATTTGCTTTCCCCCAGGAGATGGAGATCGTCTCGTCGGCGGACGCGGCGGGGGCCGTCGGCACCGCGACAACGGTTCGGCCCGACCTCATCCTGCTGGACATCGCGCTCGGGGGAGCCAGCGGACTGCAGGTGTGCCGCGACCTGAAGGCCGACGACCGTACCAGGAGCATCCCGGTGATCGTGCTGAGCGGCCAGACGGATGCCGTTACCAAAGCCGAGGCGTTTGCCGCCGGAGCGGGCGACTTCGTCCCTAAGCCGTTCGTCCCGACCGAGCTGATGGCTCGGATTGACGCGCAGCTCAGGCGCAGCGAGGCACGCGGGTGAGCTCCACACCGCAGGCGGTGCAGCCCGAGCTCGCCTGGGAAAAACCGCTGCATGCGTTTCAGGACCTCCTCCATCTCGCTCCGCCGGTTTGCCGCGCGGACGACGGGCTCATGAGTGTAGTGGAGGCCTTCTCGCGCGATCCCGGCGCCCGCTGCGTCTACATCCTGGATGCTGGCGACCGCCTGTTGGGCGCCGTGCCAGAGCGGGCGCTGGACCGGGACTTGATTACGCTCGCGCTGCCGGAGGTGCTGTGGCCGGAAGTCCACGAGCTGGACATGCGCGAGCTGGTGCGCCTGTCTCGGGGCGGCGCCCAAACCGCCCGCCAGCTGATGTCCAAGGCGCACGCCGTCACCGCCGCCGCACCGCTCAAAGAAGCCATCACGCTTATGGTTCGATCGGGCGAGACGACCATAGCAGTGCTGGACGACCAGCAGCGCCTGCTCGGCTACATGGCGCTGTTCGAGGTACTGGCGCAGCTCGCCAAGCGCTAATCGGCAAAAGAGCAGGGAACGAGGACCCAGAGGAAGCGCCGCGCGCGTGCGGATTGGGCGAGGCGCCGGCCCGTCAGACATGTTCCGCCGTCGCCTTCGCCATCCGCATGTCGTCTGGTGTTGCGCGCAGCGCGGTCGGGCGGGGCACACCGCGCAGCGCCAGGCGCAGCAGTGGTGGAGTGGCCAAGGTGGTCACCAGCACTACCAGGATGGTGGACGAGAACACGTTCTGCGGGAACACGCGTTCCGCGAGGCCCAGGCTGGCGACGATGAGCGCCACCTCGCCCCGGCTCACCATCCCTGTGCCCACCACGAGACTCTGGCGAAAGCTCAGGCCGCACAAGCGCGCCCCTAGGCCGGCGCCCACGATTTTGGTGACGATGGCAACCGAGCTCATGGCCAGCACAAAAGCGAGGATGGTGCCAATGTCCTGGACTTGCGCGTCCATGCCGGTCTTGACCAGGAAGACCGGCACGAAGAACCCGTAGGCGACAACTTTCACCTTTTCTGTCAGCGAGTCGAAGGCGCCGCGGCGGTTGATGAGCAAGCCCGCCAGGTAGGCGCCGGTGATCGCGGCGATGCCGACCGCCTGCGCCAGGTAGGCGACGATGAGCCCGATGGCCAGAGCCACAGCCAGAGGTGCTTCGCTACCGTGCAGCCGTTCTGCCTGAGCGACTGCCCAGGGGATGACGCGATCGCCAGCGAAAAAGGTGACCACAAAGAACACCGTGACCAGCAGCGCCAGCAGCAGCAGATTCGTCTGCCCCGAGCCCGTAGCGGCCACAGCGAGGGAAAACACCACCAGCCCCATGACGTCGTCGATCACAGCGGCGCCGAGGACGGTTGCACCCTCTACGGTCCGCAGGCTGCCGAGCTCCATCAGCGTCTGCGCGGTAATGCTGACCGATGTGGCCGTGAGAATAACGCCGACGAACAGCGCCTCGGTACTGCCCATACCGAAAGCGCGCGCCACCAGCCAACCGAACACCAGGGGAAAGAGCACGCCTAACGTAGCGGAGACGAAGGCGGCTTTGCCGCTGGAGCGCATCTGCTCCCAATCCGTCTCCAGCCCAGCCAGGAACATGAGCATCAGCACGCCAAGGTTCGCCGCCGAGGCCAGCTCCGGCTGCGCCTCGCGCAACGCCGGAACAGGCCCGATGGCGAACAGGATCAGCCCCAGCCCCAGACCAGCCACCAGTTGCCCAAGCACTGGTGGCTGGCCCAGGCGGCTGGCTAGGTCGCCGGCCAACTTGGCGGCCAGGAGAATGACCGCCAGCTCGACCAGAAACACTTGTGTACGCCTGCCGGAAACCCTTACACGGTCGCCGCGGACGAACCCGCCGCGGCCGCGCTGGCCCCATTGGCCACGGGATACGTGACGCCGGTGAGTGGGAAGTCGGCCGGATAGCCGTACGCCCCCATCTCGGGGATGTCCAGCCCGGCAAGCTCAACCTCAGGCGCGGTGCGCAGGCCGATGATCTTGTCCACCACCCTGAAGAAGATGTAGCTCAGGCCGAAGACGTAGACGAAGCAGACCACCACGCCGATGATCTGCGCCACCAGCTGGCCGGGATCGCCGAAGAAGAGCCCGGTCACGCTGCCCGCCACGCCGTTCCACGACCCACCGTAGTTGCTGGTGCCATCAGCGAAGAGGCCAACGGACAGCACACCCCAGGCGCCGCACACGCCGTGGACCGAGATCGCGCCCACGGGATCGTCCACTCCTCTGTGGTCGAAGAACCAGACCGACCAGCACACCAGCACCCCGGCGATCAGGCCGATGACCACGGCAAACACCGGGCTGACGAACCCGCTGGGCGCCGTGATGGCCACCAGGCCGGCCAGGATGCCGTTGACGAGCATGCCTGGCGATGGCTTGCCCGAGGTGAGCCACATGTAGACCATGGCCGAGACCGAAGCGGCCGCGCCAGCGAGCATCGTGTCGACAGCGATGAGGCCGATGCGCAGCGCACCGCTGCCGGACGCCGCCAGCGTGCTGCCAGGGTTGAAGCCAAACCAGCCAAAGGCCAGGATGAACGTCCCCAGCATGGCGATGGTCATGTCGTGCCCGGGAATGGAATTGGGGCTGCCGTCCTTGTTGTACTTGCCGATGCGTGGCCCGAGCACCATCGCTCCGGCCAGGCCCATCCAGCCCCCAACAGAGTGCACCACGCCCGAGCCGGCGAAGTCGCCATAGCCGTGGCCCAGACCGAAGTTGGTGCCCAGCTGCGCCAGCCAGCCACCGCCCCAGGCCCAGTTGCCGAACACGGGATAGGTGAGAGTGGAGCAGAAGAAGCCGAAAATGCAGAAGGCTGCCCACTTCCAGCGTTCGGCCATGGCCCCGGTGGGGATGGTGGCCGCGGTGTCCATAAACACCATCTGGAAGAGGAACATGACGGCCACGGCCACATCGTAGGTGCCGCCGCTGAGGAAGAAGCCACTCGTGCCGATGATGCCGAAGGGCTTCCCGCCGATGTTCAGCGTGAGCTCCGATGCGAGCGCGGCGCCACCGCCGAGGGTCGGCAGCCCGCCAATGCCTCCGAACTGGAAAGCGAAGCCGCACACGAAATAGCCGAGCAGGCCCAGCCCATAGATCATGAAGTTCATGGACATGGTGTGGGCCGCGCTTTTGGCGCGCGTGAAGCCTGTTTCCACTGTGGCGAAGCCCGCCTGCATGAACATGACCAGGTAACCGGTCACCAGCGTCCACACGATGTTGATGGCGATGCGGTTCTGCCCGACCACGTTGGACAGCTCAGCCGCCAGCGGTTCCTTTGTCTGATCGGCGCTGATCTCGGTAACGGCATTGCCGCTCTTGTCCCGCGCCGCCTGGGTGGCATCCGAGGTGATCTTGCCGTTCTTGTCGACGTACACTGGGGCGCCCGGCACCTGGCCGACAACGTCGGTGGACGTGCCGCTGGTGACGCCTCCGGGATCCCCCTTGACGGTAGTGGCCATGGTGTTGTTGCACGCGCCCAGCAGCACCATCGCGAACGGCAGCGCGAGCAGCAGCATCCAGATCTGGCGGAAGGGCCCTCCGATCCGCTGATTTAGAATCATTCCAGTCCTTTCTGTAAGCTAGAGGTGGGTCTTGAGGTGTCCCTGCGCGCGCGGATCGCCTAGCCCGCTTTCTTCGCCGCGCGCAGGGCACCGAAGCCTGCGATGAACGATGCGATGCCCAGCAGGATGAAAATCACCTGGACGACGCCATCTGCGTAGGCCCAATCGGCCGCGAACGCGGTGATACCAGCCATGATGAGCAGCAGTCCTAGACCTTCCTGCTTGGTGCTTTCCTTTGGCCCGTAGTCCGCCATACTGTCCCTCCTTTCCTGTCGTAGTCGGTTCGTGAGCCGCGGCAGCGCGGCCGAGCAGCCTACCGAGCGGCGCGAGCCGACCGGCGGCGTTGCCGGGGCTGGCTCGGTGTTTCGCTCGCCGGTAGAAAGCGATTGACGACTTTCAGTACTTCGTCCCGGTCGGGGCCGGTGAAGTAGAGCTTCAGTGAGCTGAAGCGCCCCTTGCCGCTGAGGTAGAGGACATTGCCGCTGGATGCCCAGCCTTTGAACTCGCTCCAGTGGCGGAAGGCCCCACGGTGCGGCGACACGCCCACGCTCGTAAAGCGGTAGCGGGTGGGCAACAGGAGCAATCCCGCCATGGCAATGATGGTGAACAGGAACAGCCCGTGGCTGATCCAGCGGTCGCCCACAAAACCGGAGCCGAGAATCAGCACCAGCAGAATGGCCATGACATTCACACGTTGGTTGAGCAACCGGAACATGGGCCGCAGCTGCACCTCGAGCAGCTGTTCGCCGTCCAGCTTGACGGCCATCGGCGGTGCTGTACGTGCCGCCATGAGCGCCAGCATGCACAGCAGCAGAATGGAACCGAGAATGTTCGCCGTCATCGCATGTCCTGCCTTTCGCCATCTCCCTCTATCAGGGGATTGGGATGAGGGAGCCCCCGGCTCCGGTTACTGATTGCATCGAATGCCCCGTGGGCTGCCCGCCTCAGCCAGACCGGCGGCGCAATGCCTGGGAACGGCGAAAAGGCCTTCTCGGCGCGCTCCTCGGCGCGCCGCAGGAGATAGCTGGTGCGCTGGTAGGTGGCCCAGCTGGGCGGTGGCTGGAGTGAGGCGCTGAACAACAGGTCCCTGGCTTGCATGACCAGGCCAACGCGCAGGTTCAGCTCGCCCAACAGGACCAGCGTGTCGTACTCGTCCGGGTAGGCGAGCAGTCGCTCTTCCAGCGCCGCCTTGAGGTTGGCCACCATTTTGGCTACCTGCCGGCCGCTGCCAGACCTCATGACTTGCGCCAGGTTCACGGCCGGCAGGCCATCCCGGCGCGGCGCGACATCGTGGCTGGTTGGAACGAGGACGAGGCTCGCTTCCATGGCTATCTCCTCCCGGTACGCCGAAGCTGAATCGGACCGCTGCATCCGCCGAAGGGGAACCGCCTTGTTCCCACTGGCCGGCTACTACACTCCGTCGTGCATGATGACCATACGGCATCGGAATGAGGCGGTCTACGTCAATGTGGCCGAATTCATGGCCTTATAGCTGTGCAGTTTGCACGAGTTGCTGGGGGTGAACTGCCCGGCCACGCGGGGGGCCTTCGCTACACTGTGACGAGGAGAGTGACCATACGTGAGCATGCACAACAGCCCCACCCTGGACGAGTATTCGGCGGCCGCGGCACGCCGCTTGTTTCGCCAGCGCTACGCCATCGACGAGCAGGTGCTCGGCTCGCTGCTTGAGGTTGCGCTGAGCCGTGGCGGCGACTACGCGGACCTGTATTTCGAGCACCGGTCCAGCAGCAGCATCGCCTTCGAGGAGCAGAAGGTGAAAACCGCGAGCGGCGGCATCACGCAGGGGTTAGGCGTGCGGGTGCTCAGCGGCGACAGCACCGGCTACGCCTACACCGAGGATCTGAGTCTGGCCAGCATGCGGCAAGCCGCCGCGACCGCGGCACGTATCTGCGATAGGGGCAGCAATCCCGGCCCCGCCGGCGTGGTGGATGGCGCCGGGCCGGATCGCTACCGCGTGGAGCAGCCGTCCATAGAAGTGTCCAGCGCGGATAAGCTCGCGCTGATTCGCCGGGCTGACGAGGCCGCGCGAGCCTACGACCCCAGCATCATCCGCGTGAACGTGAGCTTCGTGGAAGAGGTGAAGCACGTGCTCGTGGCCACCAGCGAGGGGAGGCTCGCCGCGGACTACCAGCCCATGCTGCGCTTCAACGTGCAGTGCCTCTCCGAAGTTGGCAACAGCCGGCAGATGGCCGTGGATGGTGGCGGCGGCCGGCTGGGCATGGAGTACTTCATCGACCACCCACCAGAGAGCATCGCCCGGGAAGCCGCGCGGCAAGCGGTCACCCTGCAACGAGGAGTGGATGCACCTGCCGGCTACCTGCCGGTGGTTCTCGGCGCCGGTGAATCCGGCATTCTGCTGCACGAGGCGGTAGGCCACGGCCTGGAAGCCGATTTCAACCGCAAGAAGACCTCCAACTACTCGGATCGCGTGGGCCAGCAGGTGGCGTCCGAACTGTGCACCGTGGTGGACGACGCAACCATCGGCCACGGGCGGGGCACCATCAACGTGGATGACGAAGGCAACGCGGGACAGGAAAATGTCCTCATTCGCGATGGCGTGCTGCAGGGTTACCTGCAGGACCGCATCAGCGCCAAGCACTTTGGCGTGGCGCCTTCCGGCAATGGCCGGCGCGAGAGTTTTCGCCACTACCCCATGCCGCGCATGACCAACACCTACATGCTGGCGGGGCAGTCCACGCCGGACGAGATCATCCACGCGGTGAAGAGAGGGCTGTACGCCAAAGCGTTCAGTGGCGGCCAGGTGAACATCAGCAACGGCGACTTCGTGTTTTCCGTCACCGAGGGCTACCTCATTGAGGATGGGCAAGTGACCCATCCCGTCAAAAACGTGAACCTCATCGGCAACGGCCCCGACACGCTGTCCAAGGTCACCATGGTCGGCCACGACTTCACCTTGAGCGACGGTCGCTGGACCTGCGGCAAGGATGGGCAGAGCGTGCCAGTGGGCGTGGGCATTCCCACCGTGCTCGTCTCGGGCATCACGGTGGGCGGCACCCAGCAGTGAGCGCCAGGCCGCCAGCGGCGAGCAGCCAGGCCCCCACGGGGTTCGGCCGCGCCGCGGCGGACGAGCTGCTGACCGTGGCCGAGGATGTGTGCCGGCAGGCCAGAACCGCGGGCGCCACCGACGCCGACGTGCTGGTAGGCTCGGGCACTGAATTCTCCGTCACCATCCGCAGAGACGAAGTAGAGAACATCGTCGAGGCGTCTTCTCGAGCGCTGGGGCTGCGCGTCATCAAGGACGGCCGCGTATCCATCAGCTACTCCTCCGACTTCACGCCGGCCGCGCTGCGCCAGTTCGTGGCGGACGCGGTGGAGCGCGCCAGCATCAGCGACGTGGATGAGGCCGCGGGCTTGCCCGACGCGGGGGAATTTGGCTCGCTCGATGCGGCCGGCCTGGAGCTGTACGACTCGCGCCTCGCTTCGGTGGATGCCGGCCAGGCCATTGAGCTGGCGCGCCGGTGCGAGCAGGCCGCCTTTGCCGCCGATGCGCGCATCACCAATTCCGGCGGTGCGGGCTTTGGCCGCACCATGGGCATCCGCGCGCTGGTGAACTCGCGTGGCTTTTCGAGCTGGTATGCCGGCAGCTCCGCGTCGATCTCAGCCGAGGTCATGGCGGATGACGCTGAAGGTAAGAAACGGAATGACTACTGGTACACGGCCGACCGTTTCTTCGATCGACTGGAGTCGCCCGAGCACGTGGGCCGCCGCGCCGCGGAGCGCGCCGTGCGCAAGATCGGCGCGAAGAAGGTGCCCACGCGCGCAGTTCCGGTGGTCTGGGACCCAGAAGTTTCGCGCACGCTCGCCGGCCTGCTGGCCCACGCCGCCAGCGGCGAACTGCTGTACCGGCGCGCAACGTTTCTGCTGGACCTGGAAGGGCAGGCCATCGCTTCGCCGCTGCTGAACCTGGTGGACGATGCCACGCTGGTATCGCGCCAGGGGACGCAACCGTTCGATGGCGAAGGGCTGGTGGGCCGCCGCAACGACATCTTCCGGCAGGGCCAGTTCGTGCAGTTCCTGCTGGACACATATACCGCCCGGAAAACGGGCAGGGCCAGCACGCACAATGCCGCGCGTGGCACTGGCGGCCCGCCAACCGTTGGCACCACTAACCTGCTGCTGCTGCCGGGCGCGTCCAGCCCTCAGGAGATCATCGGCTCAGTGGATGATGGGTTCTACCTCACTGAGCTGCTCGGGTTTGGCGACAACATCACTACTGGCGACTTTTCGCGTGGCGCGGGCGGCTTATGGATAGAGCACGGACAGCTCACGTTCCCGGTAGCCGAGGTGAATGTGTCCGGAAACCTCAAAGACATGATCCGCGGCCTGGAAATGGTCGGCAGCGACGTGGACTACCGCTCCGCGACGGTGGCGCCGACGGTGAAGATCGGCCAGATGATGGTGAGCGGCCTGTAGCTGGCCAACAGCGCCTCGGGTGGGGAGGGCGGCCAGACGCCAAGCGCCGGCCATCAGCCCCACAAACCATCCCGGCAGCCGCTCCTCCGGGAAACTCGGAGCCATAAAACCGGAGGAGTCCCGCAAGGCGCCTTGATGTCCGAGTTGCGGCGTTGCCTCGCGGCTTGGGCGGGCCGCGGGCTGGCTTCTCGGAGCCGGCGGTCGGCGCTCAGCGCATTGGTAGCAACATCGGTGCCGCTGAGATCAGGGGTTGACGATCAGCTTGCCGAAGTGCTCGCGAGCTTCCATGGTGTTGTGGGCTTCGGGGACGCGCTCCAGGCTGTAGTTCGCGTGGATCACGGGGCGCAGGCGGCCCTGGGCAACGAGCTGCAACACAGCGGTGAGGTCGGCGCGGCTACCGCCGTAGCTGCCGATGATGCTGATCTCCTTCGCGAACAGGCTCCACAGGTTCAGGTGGCCCGTGTCGCCGGTCATGGAGCCACAGGTGACCAGCCGGCCCATGCGCGCCAGGCAGGCCACACTCTTCTCCCACGTTTCCTCGCCTACGTGCTCCACCACCACATCCACTCCGCGCTTGCCGGTGAGGGCCCGCACCTCCTGCACGTAGTCCTGCTCGCGATAGTTGATGGTGGCGTCGGCCCCCAGCTCCCGTGCCTGGCGCAGCTTGTCCGCGCTGCCGGCGGTCGCGATCACGCGGGCGCCAGCCAGCTTGGCAACCTGCACAGCAGCTGAGCCCACACCACCGCTGGCGCCGATCACCAGCACTGTTTCGCCGGGGCGCAGCTGCGCGCGCAGCACCAGCATGTGCCAGGCGGTGATGGTTGCCAGGCCCACGGCCGCGGCCGCGTCGTAGCTCACCTCGTCCGGCAGCGGCACCAGGGCCGACGCGGGCACGGCCACGTATTCCGCATAGCCTCCATCGCGCGCCAGACCGAGGATGTCGCCCCGCAGGCAAATCGCTTCTTCGCCCCGCAGGCAAAACTCGCACTGGTGGTCGCTCAGGTAAGGCGCAATGGCCACGCGCATACCCACCTTGGCAGCGGGCAGGTTGCTCTCGCTGGCCTCCACCACCCCGGCCGCTTCGGACCCCAGTACGTGAGGAAAGCGCGGCTTGGCCGTGCGCCCATCGCGAATCAGCAGATCCAGCCGGTTCACCCCGCAGGCATGCACACGCACCAGTGCCTCGCCCAGAGCAACCTCGGGGCGCGGCAGCTCCACTGCATGCACGCCGGATTCATCCAGCACAACCGCTCTCATGCCCAACATCATAGTTTGCTGGCAGGCACCCGCTGGTGCACGTGAGTCAACTCTCGCGAGGGTGCAGCTCCCTGCTTACAGCGCTGCTCACGCCCCCATCCCAAGCGGCTGGGCGGCGACGGACAAGGCAGGAACACCAGCCACGATCTGCAGCTTATTCGACCGCGGCCAGTTCTTCGCTGTTGGCGGATTCCTGCGCGTATTCCAGACCCAGGTGGGTGATCTGCTCCTCGCCCATGAGCCAGCGCAGGGTGTTCTTGAGCTTGGTTTGCTGGATGAACAGGTCGTGCTCTGGGTACACCGAGGGCGGATGCTGCGGGCTCTTGAAGTAGAACGACAGCCATTCCTGGATGCCGCTCATCCCGGCGCGGTGCGCCAGGTCCATGAACAGCGCCAGGTCCAGCGCCAGCGGCGCCGCGAGGATGGAGTCGCGGCACATGAAATCGATCTTGATCTGCATGGGATAGCCCAGCCAGCCGAAGATATCCACGTTGTCCCAGCCCTCTTTGCTGTCGCCGCTGGGTGGGTAGTAGTTGATGCGCACCTTGTGGTACACGTCGCCATACAGTTCGGGATACAGCGCCGGCTGCAGGATGTGCTCGAGCACGCCCAGCTTCGATTCCTCCTTGGTGCGGAAGCTCTCGGGATCATCCAGCACTTCGCCGTCGCGGTTGCCCAGGATGTTGGTGGAGTACCAGCCGCGCAGGCCCAGCATGCGGGCCTTGAGCATGGGCGAGATCACCGTCTTCATCAGTGTCTGGCCGGTCTTGAAGTCCTTACCCATCACGGGCAGGCCCCTGCTCGTGGCCAGCGAAACCAGCGCCGGAATGTCCACCGTCAGGTTGGGGGCGCCGTTGGCAAAGGGGATACCCTCCTGCAAGGCTGCGTAGGCGTACAGCATGGAGGGCGCGATGGCGGGATCGTCCCTGTCCAGCGCCTCCTCGAAGGCGGCCAGCGTTTGGTGCTGCGGACCAGGCTCAAGAAAGATCTCGGTGGAGGCGCACCACACCATCACCAGGCGGCTGCAGCCGTTGATGTCCTGAAAGTCGCGCATGTCCTTGCGGATGCTCTCCACCAGCTCGCGTTTCGACCTAGCGGGCTTTACGTTAGTGCCGTTCAGCCGCTTCACATAGTGCTGGTCGAACACGGCAGCCATGGGCTCGATCTCTTTCAGCGCCCCGGCGATGGGCTCGATGTGCTTATGCCGGTCCAGTACGCCGGCTTTGATGGCGGCCTGGTAGGCATTATCCGGGAAAGGGTCCCAGGCGCCGAAGACCAACTGATCCAGCGAGGCCAGCGGCACGAAGTCTTTGATGTAGGGGCTGCGCTTCTCGTCGCGCCGGCCCAGGCGAATGGTGCCCATCTGCGTCAGTGAGCCGACCGGCAGGCCGGTGCCGCGGCGCACATGCTCCACGCCAGCAATGAGGGTGGAGGCGACCGCTCCCAGGCCAACCAGGAGCACGCCCAGCCGCCCCTCGGCTGGCGCCACAGCAGGCGCCGCGGCCTCAACAAAGTCCTTGGCCTCAAGCGCAATGGCCTGCCGGCGGGCGAGTGCTATGAGTGGCTGATGCCACTGCGCTGGAATGCGCCCGGTGGAGGCCCAGTGCTGCACAGTGCTCTGGCGCTTGCCCAGCAGTGTCGCCAGCGAGCTCTGCCCGCCAAACCGGCGAATGATGCGTTCCGCGGGATTATGTGGCTGTACCATGCCGCTAGTGTAAACGAATTTATCGTTAGGGGCACAGGCATCAGCTGGCTCTACTGGATTCGGCCAACAACTGTAATTTGCGTTAATGGCTTGCCTCCGTCACAGTAGAATCGTGCTTGAACTGTCGGGCACGCAGCCAGCCAGCCTGTGCGCCGGTGGCTGGGTGAACCGTTTCCGGCAGCGCCTCACCGCTCAGCAGTTCGCGGTGAACGTGGAGCTGGTGACGCCGCGTGCCGATCGGCCGCTGGCCGAGGCCCTGGAGCCCTTCCATGAGTTCGCCACCGCCATGGGCCGCGACGAACGGATCGCCGCCGTAGCGGTGACCGATCGCGTGAAGTCCGATGGCGATCACGATCCCGTGGCCACTGCCGCCTGGGTAGCCCAGCGCTGCGGTTTGCAGCCCCTGGTGCACTGGGCCGGCAAGGACCGCACGCCGGACGATCTGGAGCGTTCACTGGAGGCCCTGGCGATCCTGGGGCTGGAAAACGTGCTGGCCATCACCGGCGACCGCGTGGAACGCGACCGCGGCGATCGCCAGGTGGAGTACCTGGACGCGGTGAACGTGGTAGCCCAGGCCAAGCACGACCAGGCAGGGCTCCACGTGGGTGCCGTGGTGAGCAGCTTCAAGTACCGCGAGGAAGAGCTCTTCAACCAGTACTTCAAGATGGCCAAGAAAGTTCGCGCCGGGGCGGATTTCATCATCGCCCAGATCGGGCTGGACTTCGCCAAGCATCGCGAGCTGCTGGATGTGGCGCGCCTGCGGTTGCCAGGGGTGCCGATTTTAGCGGCCCTCCTCTCGCCCTCGCCACGGACCGCCAGCTGGATTCGCACCGGCGGCGCGCCCGGTGTGAGCCTGACCGACGATCTGCTGCGGCTGATTGGCGAGGAGTCGGAGGCGCCGGATGGTGGCCGCGCGGCTCGCCGTCGCCGCTTAGCGCTGCAGATGGTCGGCCTGGAGCTGGCTGGCTACGCCGGCGTTCAGCTCACGGGCCTGCACACGGTGTCCGGCGCACGGGCGCTGCTCGACACCGCGGACGAGCTGCGGGCCACTCTGCCCAACCTATCGAGCTGGCAGGAGGCGTGGGACGCGTCGCTTCGCCTGAAGGACGGGGGCCTTGCCGCCACCGCGCCGGCCGGGGGCTACTACCTGGCCGATGCCCGCGCGCCGCTCAGCGCGCCGCCGGCACAGGGCGAGCCGGCGGCGAAAGCCGGCTTTGGCAGCCAGGCCAAGTTTCACTTTCTGGATGCAATCGATCGCGCCATCTTCCAGGACCGCGGACCCGCGGCCGGGGTGATGCGCCTGCTCTCCGTGGGGCATATCCCCGTGCTGGATCGCGGTCTGCTGCGCTTGGAGCAAGCCACCAAGGAGCCGCTGGTCGGCTGCCGCACCTGCGGCTTCTGCCGGCTGCCCTACACCCAGTACGTGTGCCCGGAAACCTGCCCCAAGGGACTGGCCAATGGCCCCTGCGGCGGCACCAACGACAACCGCTGCGAGTTCGGCGACCGCGAGTGCATCCACAATCAGCGCTACCGCCTGAGCAAGGCTCGCGGCAATACGGCCGAGCTCGAGGCGCTGCTCATCCCGCCGGTGCCGGGCACCCGCGGCACCTGCTCGTGGACCAACCACTTTCGTGGCGAGGATCCGCACGTCATCCCACTCCCCGAGCGCTTGCCCGCCGTGGCCAGTTGAACCCATGCCCGGGGAGAATCTGACCATCTGAAGGCCCGCTCCAGAATGTCGCCTCGCCGGCCTACAGCCTTACCGGCACACCGATCACCACGCCGCCTTCGGCGACGAAGCGCTCCTTAACACGGTCATCCACCAGGGTGCGGTTCTTGCCATCCACGGTGATATCCGTACCGGCATGGACGGTGCCGTAGACCGAAACGCCCGACGCCGCGGAGGCGATCTTCATCCACGTGGTGCGCCGGTTCTCCAGCGCGTGGAGCGTGAGCCGCTCCGCCTCACTGGTGAGGCGCAGCTTCTCCAGCATCAGGTGCTGCTCGGGCGTGAGGTCACCCTGGCCCCGCTCCATCAGCATGGTCATGCCCGTTTGAAGCTTTTCCAGCTGGATCTTGCGGTCTTGAATCTCATGCTCCAGCGAATGCAGCTTGCGCGGCAGCAGCCAGTCGTAGCCCGCGCGCAGCTTGGTGGTTTGGCCGCCTGTGGACCCCACGTTGTAGACGGCGATTTCCTGCGCCGCCCGGATACTGCCACCCATCACCGCGCCCTTGCTCGGGGGATTGCCGCCGACGACCACCCGGCCCTCCGCTTCGATGTCGCAATTCAGCGCCTCCTGTCCCAGCACCACGTCGTGCCCGGCGCGCAGCACCGCGTTGTTGGCGAAGCGCGCGAGAATATCCTGCGCAGCCTGGACCGGCGTGGTAGACCCGCCCAGGATGCCGCCCTGCACGACGACGCTGCCCTGGGCGATGATGGTGGCCTCTTCGACAGCGCCCTTCACCTCAATGTCGCCGGTAGCCTTCACCACGAAGCCGCGCTTGATGTCGCCCTGGATGACGACGCTGCCCACGAAGTCCACATTGCCACTTGACAGGTCGACGTCGCCCTTAACCACGTAGGTGTTATCCACCGTCACGCGGCCCGTGGAGTCCACTCGAATCGCGCCGGATACCGCCGCCAGCACCGTGTTGGGATCGTCCGGAGCCAGGACCGTGCCGGGACCCAGCGCCACCCGTACGTCCTTTGGCGGCTTGGCGTTCAATGGCTGGCCGCGCACATTGGTGCCCGGCGTTCCCGGTACCGGAGGGTGCTTGCGCGCTACCGCGCTGCCCTCCTGCACCGATGTCACCAGGTTCAGCTCGCGCCAATCCACGCGCCCGGCGCGCTCTTTCAGCTGGCCGGAACTCGTATCGAACAGGTACTCGATGCGCGCGTCAATTCCCGGCGTGGGCGGCGTGGCATGTGCCACCGGCACCATGTCCCCACCCAGGTTCTTGGCCAGCAGCAGCGACAACTGTGGCCAATCCACACCATGAGCCACACCGGCCGCTTCCAATAGCTGTTTGATGGCGTCTTCGGAGAACGGCTCCTCCGACCGTGGCAAGGTCAGGAAGGCCGTGCCGCCGTCGTTCGCGATCGTGACCTTCGGCGCGGCCTCAGCCGAAGGCCGGCTCCCCTGCATCCCTTCACCAACCATGGCGCGGTTAGTGTACCCCTCGTTCGCGTTCGGCTGCCTGCTCGCGCCGGCTGGTAGGCCAAACGGGGGAACCGTATTGGCAGGCCATCGTCGCATGGTTGGTCCTTCGCGGGACTCGGCCAGACAGCCTCGGTAGACTGGCAGGCGTGAGGGCACTGGAAATCACGCCGCGGGGTCCACGGTACGTGCCCGCGCACGCCAATCCAATACCCGCCGCGGGCGAAGCGCTGGTGAAGGTTCGGCTGGCCGGCATTTGCAGTACGGACCTCGAGATCGTGCGCGGGTACATGGGCTTTCGCGGCATCCCCGGGCATGAGTTTGTGGGCGAGGCGGCCGGCCAGCGCGTGGTGGGCGAGATCAATGCCGCCTGCGGCAGTTGCGCCCTCTGCCACGACGGACTGGGCCGTCACTGCCCCAATCGCACGGTGCTCGGCATTGATCGGCGCGACGGCGCCTTCGCTGAATTCCTTACCTTGCCCCTGGCCAACTTGCGGCCTGTGCCCGACAAGCTGACGGACGAGCTCGCCGTATTCGTGGAACCGACCGCCGCCGCGTTCGAGATCCTGGAGCAGGTGCCGCTCCGGCCCCAGCAGGAAGTAGCCCTGCTGGGCGATGGCAAGCTGGCCCTGCTGATTGCGCAGGTGCTGCGAGATCGCTGCCGGCTGCGCGTGTTCGGCAAGCATGCGGAGAAGCTGGCGCTGGTGCCGGGGGTCGAAACCACCACCGCGGCGCCCGAAGGCCAGTTCGATGTCGTGGTCGAGGCCACCGGTTCCGAGCAGGGCTTTCAGCAGGCGCTCTCCCTGGTACGGCCCCGCGGCACCCTGGTGCTCAAAAGCACCGTGGCGGCGAGCTCTTGCCTCAACCTGGCGCCGCTGGTAGTGAACGAAGTGACGGTGGTCGGTTCGCGCTGCGGGCTGTTCGAGCCCGCCATCGCGGC
>DATKQD010000037.1:0-9179 GCA_035532895.1 Chloroflexota bacterium | reverse complement strand
CGCCAGCCAGCTGGCCGGCATCCTTGGGGCGGCCTTCTCAGTAGGCTTGGTATCCAACGCGGTCAACAACCTGCCCGCCGCCGTTTTGATGATCTCCGCTCTGCATGGCGGACCAGGCTCATGCGTGCTGCTCTTCGGCGGTCTGATCGGCGCTGACGCCGGACCCTGCCTCAGCATCACAGGTTCGCTGGCAGGCATCCTCTGGCTGATCATCCTGCGCCGCCGCGAACTGCACCTCAGCGGCTGGCAATACCTGAAGTACGGCGCCATCGTCACGCCACCCCTGCTCCTCGCTGGATCGCTCGCGCTCTGGGTGACGGTGCGCGCCTAAGCTAGCCGCACCGAAGCTGAGCCCTCCGATGCAACGTTGAGCGCCCACAAATCTCTTGAAGACCGGTTGGTCTGTCCGCGCGTCAAGCTTCCGAAGCCCCGGCCGACTAACTCTGCAACCCACGCGGCGCGGGACGTGTTCTGCTTGGTGCATGGGCACTGACGAGGAGTTGCTGGCGGCGCTGGTGAGTGACCTGGGCAGCGGGTTCGAAACGCTGGTGCTGGCCTACCAGGACCGGCTGTACGCTTTCGCACTGCGACTCTCCGGCTCCTTTGCCGATGCCCAGGAGATGGCGCAGGATGCGCTTGTGCGGGCCTATCGGGCTCTGCTGACGTATCCCCCCGAACGCATCGGCGTGTTGCATTTGCGGGCCTGGCTGTTCCAGATCACCCGCAACGTCTATCGCAACCGGGTACGCAACCAGCAGCTCCAGCGCGTGCCGCTCGAAGAGTGGATGCGAACCGAACAAGCCCCCTGTTCCCTGAGGACCACGGAGGGAGCAGATGCCTGGGCGATCCGCGCCGAGCGGCGGCGTGAGCTCACCCTCCTGCTGGGGCGCTTACCGGAGCGGCAGCGCTCTGCCGTGATCTTGCGGCACGTCATGGGCCTGGGCTATGACGAACTGGCGGCGGCCTTACACGAACCGATCGGCACCGCCAAGAGCGACGTACACCGCGGCATACGGACACTGAGAACACTGATGCAGGAGGCAAACGATGGCGAAGCTGACTGACACGGCGGAACGAGCAGCACAAGCCCGGCCGGGCGGGGACATGAGCCGAGCGCGAGCCGCGCGAACGCTGCTGCGAGACCTGCGCGACCTGGGTGAGGTACGCGCGCCGCGAGGATTACGGGCGCTGGTGACGGCGCAAACTGGCGGTGTGCCGGATCAATTCTTCGCCCTCCCAACACCTCTGGGCGCGGTCTGGGTGGCCTACAGCGCAGAGGGCATCTCGGCAGTGGGCCAGGAGGCCAGCGCCGCCGAGTTCGCCGAGTACGTCCGCCGCATGCGCGGCCGGCTGGCCCAGCACACGGCAACGCCACCGGCGCGCCTCGTCGCCTCGCTGGAGCGCCATCTCGCGGGCGCATCGGCCACGCCCCTCCGCCTTGACCTGCGCGGCCTGGCGCCCTTCGAGTGCGCGGTGCTCCACAAAGCGCTGGAGATCCCTTGGGGTGAGGTGCGCCCGTATCACTGGATCGCCCGCGAGATCGAGCGGCCCAAGGCCGTGCGCGCCGTAGGCACCGCCCTGGCGCGCAACCCCATCCCGCTGTTCATCCCCTGCCACCGGGTGGTGCGGGGCGATGGGCACATCGGCAACTACGGCCTGGGTGGACGTTCAGCCAAGCAGCGCATCCTCGCAGCCGAAGGAGTAGACAGCGACCGGCTCGAGCGGTTGGCACGCGCCGGGGTGCGCTATCTGGGTTCCGACAGCACCGACATCTTCTGCTACCCAACCTGCCGCCACGCTCGGCGAGTGACCGAACCCCACCTGGTGACTTTTCGTTCCGCGGACGCAGCTCGGGATGCCGGCTACCGCCCTTGCAAACTATGCCGCCCCGCGGCAGCCGCCGCCTGAACCCGAGGCGGGTTGCCAGGGCGGCGTGAACATCAGCTCGGCGCGCACCGCCTTTTAGCAAGCGGAGCGCGTGCGCCGGCTCAGCTGGGGCTGGGAGGGTTCGTGGTCAGGGTATTGCCAAGGGTGTCCTTGGCCACGATCGAGAGGAAGGGGTGGGCAAAGGGCACAGCCTCGTACGGGTTGCGATCGTTGAGCACCAGAAAGGTGTGCTGGCCCTTAATGTCGAGGGTATGGCCAGCACCGCTTGGCTCCTTGAAGGCCAGGCTGATGGCGCCCGCGTTCTCGATGACGCCGTAATAGGCCACATACTGGTTCTGCGAGCCGAAGGTTGTGAGCCCGAGTGCGATGGCCGCCACACTCATGCCGGCCGGCAGCCCGGTGGCACCCCCGCCCTCAAATCGCCAGCCCTGGGAGCTGTTCACGTAATAGTTCAGCAGTGCGATGCGCTCCGGCGTAAGCCGCTGGGGTGGGTTTGGGTCAATGTAGCTGAACAGCAGCAGCTGGCCGCCCGCGAAGGGCTCTTGCCGGAGCACTTCGATCGACCCGGCCCACACCGTACCCGCGCGGTGCTGCACGTAATCGCGCAGCGCCTGCTGCAGGTTGGGTTCGGCTGCCGGCTGCGCGGGCAGCGGCGCCTCGGCGGTCATCCACCACGTCCCACCCTCCTGCTGCAGCGCAAAGCGGTGCTCTGCTGGGGCAACGGCCTTACCAGACTTGGCCAGCACATATTCCGCACGCGTGGTGGTCGCACTGTCGGCCCAAACCCGCGGCTGCCCAATCTGCCCAGCCTGCCGCTGCGCCTCGGCGAACTTCGGCTCGCTGGTGTTCGCTCGGACAGCCGGCGCAAGCAGCTTGTAGGCGGCCCCATAGTTGAGCTGAGCTAGGTCACTGAGGTAGGCGGTGGTGAGACTCACCTGCGCGTCGTAGGCGCTCACACTGCGCAGCTCTTTGCTGTTGGAAGCCGGGAGGCCAACGTCCGGCATGGTGGCGCTATGGGTGATGTGACTGGCGATGCCGAGCCCGACCGTGATCGCCAATCCCAGTGCCCCGAGCAACGCGAAGCGATGCACGCCGCGGCGGGGACCGAGCTCATCCAACGTACTCGAAATCATAGCCAGGGGGCTGCCCTCGCCACCTATAATGGGCTGTGCGTACCAGTTTCCTCCATGCCGCCGGCCCGCGGCTGGGCGGAGATCCGCCGGCCGAGGGTGACGGCGCCGTGAGCTCCTCGGCAGCGTTTAACTTCGTGGTGGACTTCGCCATTGAGCAGCGGAGCGCGTTCGTGGTGTTCTCGGGTGACCTTCTGGCAGGGGCGGACGCTAATGCCGCCGTGCTGCAGCTCTTGCTCAGCGGCCTCAACCGGCTGAAAGCCAAGGGCATCGAGGCGCTGGCCATCGAAGGCCAGGCAGAGCGGCGGCCCGAGGACGGCGGCTTGAGCTGGCACCGCATGCTGTCCCAGGATGGGCTGCTTTCCGTGCTCGACGCCGCCGTTTCGCGGGGGCATCTGGACCTGCCTGCCTGGAACCGGCAGCGGGCCGAGGGCAGCTACATTGACCTGGGGCGGGTGCGCGTCTTTGGCCTGCACTACTACGGCGCCATGACCGGCCTGCTGCTGGCCGAACTGGCCGATGCCATGGCGCGGCTCGATAACCGCGAGGCCGACTTCCGCGTCTTGCTGCTGCAGGCTCGGCTGGAGCACTTCGCCGGCCCAACTGCCCACCACCTGCCGCTGAGTGACCTGCTCCAGGTGAAGCGCCCTCTCCACTATGTAGCCCTGGGCGGCTGTGACAGCCGCTACGAGGCCGACGGTTGGGCCTACAACCCCGGCAGCCAAGGCCTGTACCAGGTGATGGTTGATACTGCCGTGGAACCTCGCCACGTGGCCCGCTACGTGCCCTATCCCTGCCCCACACCTCGGCGGCCGGCCCCGGAGGCGCAGCTTTCATTAGAGGCACTGGAGCTGCAGTTGCTGGACACTGCTGCCGCCGCCGCCACAGGTGCGGCGCCGGAGCATCTCAAAGGCCTGGCCAGACAGCTCCTACGGCATCCAGCAGACCCGAGTGAACTGCTGGATGCGGCGCTCCGGGCCACCGCGAGCCAGGTGTGATCCTCACCGGCTGTTCGATTGCCGGCGAGCCGATGGTTGCCCTGGATCGGGGCCTCAGCCAGCTGGGGGACAGCGGCGCAATGCTGGCGACCGCCGTGCACTTCGCGCTCTTTGGGGGCACCGTGGCCGCTCCAGGCCAAGGCGGCCTGGCCACACTGGCCGTGCGATCCAGCCTGGATGGACGCGAGTACTTGGTCACCCGCCTGCGCGAGCAACCGCGCGATTGGAACGTGCAGGATGTGGAAACCGGCTGCCGCGCCGCCACAGGTGAGGAGCTTGCCCGCGAATGGCTTGCCACACACCTGGAGCTGGCTGCCGACCTGGATCTTTCAGACCTGTTCGAAGCCGCGCTCACCTTTTCCATACCGGCCAGCCTGGCCTGGTTGGCCGATGAGCCCGCGGTTCGAGAACACAAATTCACGCCGCTCCTCTGTTTGACGCGCTTCCCAGCTGCAGCTCAGCAAGTGCGCGAGGCCCTCACGCTCGCGGAGCAGCGCACTCACTCGTTGAGCACGCGCCGCGAACGCGCTGCCGGCGGGGTGGACGCGCGCCAGGGCGCGCGCGAAGAGGTGGCGCGGCTTCAGGCAGAGGAGCAGGAGCTGCAGGCGCGGCTCCTGGCAGTGCTCCAAGCGGCCGATATCGCGGCCGAACACCAGCGGCAGGCAGCTGAACTCGCGGCCATCTTGAGCGACACCCGAGCTCAAGCGGGCGCACAGCGCCTCCGGCAGGCGGCGCTGGAGGCAGAGATTCCGAGACTCCAGGAGAGTGCCGACCGGCTGGCCCAGGCGCAAGCGTCCCTGGCGCAGAGCGAGGGCCCGGCTGCCGCCCACGCTGCCGCCACGGAGGCCGCGGATCGGGCGCGCAGTGGGCTGGCGGGACTCCAGCAGCTGCAGCTCCAACACGGACAGGCCGCCGCGAACGCAGCCTTGGCCCAGGCCACGGCGCGCGCGGCCGAGGCCGAGCTGCTGCGCGCTCGTGCCGCCAAGGCCGACGCCAAAGCCCTGCAAGAGCATGTCACACGGCAAGATACCCTGGAACGCCGGCTGGCGGCCGCAACCGAAAAGGCGCTGCGGCTGCCGCTCATTGGCCAGGCGCTGGACGCTCAACTCACCGACAGCAAGCGCGTGGAGGCCCAGGCCGAAGAGCTGGAACGCCAACTGGACGAGCTCAAGCACTTCGCGGCCCAGGCCGATCGCGCAGCGGGCCTGGAGGCCGAGTTGCTGGGACTGGACGACAACCTGCACGACGCTATCCGTCAACAGTTGCAGGGGGGCATGGTGGAGCAGGCGATCAGCGCCGCGGTGCAGCGGGTGGAGCGCCTGCGGCGCATGGCTGGCGCAGGCGAGGCCAGCGCCGCGGACACCGAGAGCCCGCGAGCCCAAGGGCCCGGCAGCGCCGCGCGCCTGCGAGAGGTAATTCTGGAGGAGATCGCATCGCTCGACACGCAAATCCAGAGCTCGAACCGCCAGCTCCGCGATCTCAGCACAGCGCCAGTGTTGGTGGGCCAGATTCAGGCGAAGCGCCGCCGGCTGCAGGAGGAGCTCAAAGCCACTCACGACGCCGCGCTCAAGGCCGCCGCTGCTCGTGTGCTGCGCCGGCTGCGCACCCAGCTGGCGGAGCGGTTGAAGGAATCCAAGGCCAGCCTGGCAGAGCTCTCGCGCGCGCAGCAGGAATGCGCGGCCGGTCCCGCCGAGGCGGCCGACTTGCGGCGCGAACTGCTAGCCCTCGGCGATCCTCGCGCTGAGCTGCGCCTGCTGGAGCGCTTATCCGCCCGCGAACCGGAGCTTGAGTCCGAGCTGCGATCCGCGCGGCGCGCGTTGGACGAAGCTCTGAAAAGCCAGCACAAGCTGGAGGCGCGCCTGGCCGAAATGCCCGCGCTGGAGGCCGCCCTGGCCGAAGCGGAAGCAGGTCGTCGCGAGCACGAGGCCGGTTACGTGGCCCGGATTGGCCAGCTGGCCATCGTGGATGCGCTTGCTGGCGCCCCCACGGAGCTGGCCCAGGCGGAAGCGGAGTTGGAGGCGCTGCGGGCCACGCTGGCAGGGCTCGACGACCGCGCGGCGAACCTGGCTGGCCGGGCCGCCGAAGAGGCTGCCGCGGCAGACGCCGACACGGCCGCCGATGTTGCGGCCGTGAAAAGCCGGTTGGCGGCGATCGGCGAATCCCTTGGGGCGGCCGAAGCCGCCCAGGCGGCGCTGGTGGCGGCTGAGCAGGAGGTAACCAGCCTGCAAGTGGAGGAAGCTCACCTGACACGGGCCACCGGGCTGCTGGAGGCAACCAGCGCAATGCTGCAGCAGGTGCAGCGCGATATGGGTGGCCATCTCCGTGGCCGCATTTCGGCCACGGCAACGCACCTGCTGGGCCAGCTCCTGCCGGATCGGTCCCTCGTAGTGCGCTGGCGCGAGGACGACGCTGCACTGGTGTGGCGACAAGACCAACCCGTGGATGTGGTTCGCCTGCCGCCGGTTGAACAGCTCTGCTGCGTGCTGGCCTTTCGCCTGGCTCTCGTCCGTAGCCTGTGCAATGCCCGGTTCACCCTGCTCACTCATTGGGGCATCTCCGCACGCCGCGGCAGCATCGCCTCGCAGCTGGCGCGGTTGACCGATTTTTCTCAGTTCCTGGTCCTGCCGGAGCAATGACCCGCGCCCGCTGGCTCGCCTTTATGCCGCGGGCCGCCGAACCCGGCGCAACACCAGCCAGCCACCAAGTACCAGGATGCTGGGCAGCGGCGCCAGCACCGCGAGCCAGATGAGCCCCACGGCCAGGCCACGCAGGCCGTTGAGCAGCGCCTGCCAGGCCTGCCCCGCCGCGCCTGCCGGATCGATGCCGCCAGCCGTGCCACTCATCGAGCCGGCGCTGAGCGGCTGCAGGATGAGATTGATGGTCGACACCGCCGCGCGCTGGCTCAGATACTGCTGGCGGCCCTGCAGCTCATCCATCTGTGTCTGAACGTTGGTGAGCTCGCGGGTCAGCGCGATAACATCGCCGATCTTGGTGGCCTTGCTCAGCAGCGACTGGTACGCATCGCGGCTGGCTCGGAGGTTTTGCAGCTGCGCTTGGATGTCCTGATACTGCTGGGTAACGTCCTGGCCACTCACCGTGTCCACCACCACATGGCTCCGTGGCGCTCGCAGGTCGCGCAGCTGCGCCAGCAGACCCTCGAACTTATCCGATGGCACCTGCAGCGTGAGCTCCACCGTCTCCGCGTCCCCCTGGTAACGGATCGACTGGCTGTTGATGGTGCCCTGTGCGCTGGCCACCGTGTGGTCGACTTCGGAAAGCGTGGCCTCGGGACTCGCGACGCGAATGGTCAGTGACGCGTTCTTGATAACCAGGGGACCAACGACCGGTAGCGGTGCCAGACTCGCGTTAGGCATTATGGGGGCAGTGGGCGCGCCCGTGCTGACCTGGGCGGAACTCTGCGCAGGCGCCGCGGCCACCGAGAGCGACCCAGAGGTAGCCTTGCCAGCAACGGCCCTCCCAACAGGCGCGGCGCTGAAAGGCAGTGGGCTGCCGCAAGCTGCTAAAACGGTGCCTGCAATGAGCACCAGCGGAACCAAGAGGCGCTTCGCCTGCATGACTTCTCTCCTGACGATGTCTGCTGCTCGCTTGAGAGCGAGTGCTGAGACTGTTCTGAGCTAAGGACGCCGGGCATACCGTTTTGGTTCCAGACGAAGAGAGCCTGCTCTCCCAGGCGCGCCGGGGCGACCTGGCCGCCTTCAACCAGCTGGTAGAACGGCTGCAAGGGCTGGTCTACAACGTGTGCCGGCAAACGCTCGGCGAGGCCGATGCCGCGGCGGATGCCACACAAGAGGCCTTCTTCGCCGCCTATCGCGGGTTGGCCGGATTTCGTGGCGGGTCGTTTCGGGGCTGGGTGCTGCGGATCGCCACCAATCACTGCCTCGATGTGTTGCGAGCGCGGCGGCGTCACCGCGAGGAGCCTCTGCCGGACATCTATGAAGCGATGGCAGATCAGCCGAGCCCCGAGCAGCGGGCGCTGACGGCCGAGGTAATCGGCGTGGTGGAAGCCGCGCTGGCGAAGCTCCCGCCCGACCAGCGGCTATGCGTGGTGCTGGTGGATGTGCAGGGGCTGGACTACCAGGAGGCCGCCGCGGCTCTGCACCTCAACCTGGGCACGCTGAAGTCGCGCCTCAGCCGGGCCCGAGCGCAGCTCCGGGAACTCATCCCACCCGAGTTTCGTCCTATGAATGAAGGCTGAACGGCCATGGAACATGTAACCAAACTCCTCTCACCCTACATGGACGGGCAGGTCACCGCCCGGCAGCGCCACCTCGTGGAGGCGCACCTGGCCGTCTGCGGTGCATGCCGCCGGGAGTTGGCGGAGTTGCGGGCCACGGTGGATACCCTGCGCTGCTTGCCGGCCTACGTGCCGCCGCGCTCATTCGCACTGGGCCCGCGCGCTGCTGCGCCGGCCCGCCGGCCATCCCCTGTAGCGGCGCGCCTCCGCCCGTTCGCATCCATCGCCGCCGTGCTGGTTGTCGCGGCGGTGGGCTTCAGCTGGGGCCTGCGCGGGTTGCCTCGCAACTACGCTGCCCCAGCAATCCACACTGGCCAAACGCAATCACAGGCCGTGGCCGCGCACCCTCTGGCCGCGGCGGCCCCAGTCGCTCCCGGCACCGCGCCGTCGAGGGCAGCCGCGCCAGGTGGAGCGCGATCGGCGGCTGCCGCAACCGGCGCCGAAACCGCGACCAGGCCTGCCCCAGCCGCTTCCGCGCGACGCCCATCCGCCAGGCCCACCCCACCAGTCGCTCAGCAGGCCGGCCTGAATCTGCCCCTTTTCCTTGGCGAGCTGGCGGCCCTCCTGCTGGCCGTAGCAGGCGTCATCATCAGCACCGTCAGCTGGCTCGCTGAGGGGCGCCGGTGATCGAATCTTAGGGGGCTATGCCAGCCGGCTCCGGCTGGGAGGGCACGACCGCGGCCCTCTCAGGCCCACGGTGTTCCGTGCGGCGGTAGCGGGACACGGCTTCAAAGAACTCATCCATGGCTTGAATCACCTCACGGGGCTCGCGGCCATCCGCCGTGCCCTCGACGCGCTTCAGCCAGGCGATCGTCAGATCCACCGTGAGCTCGGTGGCAGTCTTCTCATGCGCCATGAGCGCTGACCCCTGCTCCGCCACTCAGCCCAGCGTCGTCCCGGAGTAGCCGG
>DATKQD010000036.1:0-20995 GCA_035532895.1 Chloroflexota bacterium | reverse complement strand
CGCCGGCCAGGACAAGCCGCGCCAAGCTATGCCGGCACCTCCGCCTGCACCAGCGTGCCTGCGCCTACCGCGCTCTCAATTCGCAGCTGGCCATGCAACTCCTTGACTCGCCGCTCCATGCCGCGCAAGCCCAGCGGGCTCGATTCCCGCTTGTTCACATCGAACCCTACACCATCATCCGCCACACGCAGCACCAATCGATCCGGCTGGTAGCCCAGGCAGATGTCCACTGTGGTGGCTTCGGCGTGCTTCCAGGTGTTGTTCAGTGCCTCCTGCAACACCCGGACCAGCTGGTTGCTCACCGTGGAGCCAATGCGTCTCCGCTCGCCGGACATGCTGAAATTCACCACTGTGGCGCAGCGTGCCTGGAACTTCTCGATCACGTTCGCCATACCATCCAGCGGATCGGCCCCCGGATTGGCCGCGGTGAGCGACTGGCAGAGCTGCCGCATCTCACGGGAGGCGGCACTGATAACGGACCCAACTTCGCGGATGATGGCCTGAGATCGCTCGTCCTCCGGGGGAATGGACATGCGCAGGCGCCCGAGTTGAATGCGGATGAACGAGAGATCCTGAAGTACGGAATCGTGCAACTCCGTACCCAGGAACTGGCTCTCATGGGCCATGCCGGCGGCGAAGGCCTGCTCTCGCAGGGCCGCGTGGCGTATGAACGAGTGAATGTCGCGCTCCAGGCTCACCAGCATTTCAGCGACCTCAGTCTCGCCTGCTGTGGAGGGGCTCCCTCGCCGGCTGGACGGATCCGGTTCCACCGAGCTTGCTGATTCCACGCCGCCTGCGCCAATCAGCCCCTCAAAATAGCCTGGCAGTCGCAGTGGCAGCAGCCAGGCCCATTTCAAAGCGGCGGGCAGCCCAGTACCCAGCTCGGCTGCACCCGCCAAGGCGAGGTGGAGAGGCCTCCGCGCTGCCAGGGCTTTGACGAGCTGCTGCTGCACGGGGCCTTGCCTCAAGCTCGTGGTGCAGCCGGCGCTGGCCGTGCCCTTAGCCAGGACGCGAAAGCGCCCGGCACCTTCGTCCACCACCGCCAGCGCCACGCCAGCTCTCGGCAGGGTGCTCAGGACGTCCAGCAGCTGCCACAGCATCTCCTCACGGGACAGCTCGGCATCAACCGCCAGCTCGCGGTCCGCCAACGAACCCGCCAGCCTGGCCGTGGCTTCAAGCGACATGCTAACCAAACCAGGGGGATCGCACGGAAGATGGCGCTCCAGTCATTTCGGCGTGGTGTAACCGATCAGCTAGCGCGTCGGCGCTTGCCAATGGTTCCACCAGGTTGCCCCCACACACTCCGCGGCAACACCGTGAGCAGCTTGACCGCTTGGCGGGCACTACAAGCAAGATCGGTTCCACTGTGCTGTCCCTTCGCCGTCGCGATGGATCTTCTACCTACGTACCTTAGGCGCACAGCGCCCGGCTTACACTCCGAGCAATTTCCCCTTCTCCCTGAGTGATCCCAGCAGCCCCGGTAGGGGTGCGGCGCAAGCGGCCAGCGCGTACACCCCTGCTGAGGCATCACCTTGGCCAGGAACGATTACTCGTGAATGGCGAGCTTTCAGCCTCGCGCGTTGGCCAGCAGCTTCAGCATGAGCGTCAGCGTGGCGAACGAGCTGCCCAGCATTCCCACGAACAGCGCCTCGTCCTTGCGACCTACCAGGTACAGCGCCAAGGCCGTGAAGATGGAGGCCATCCCGAAGCCAAGGTATGCCTCGTCCGGCACTTGCTCCAGGTTGGATGCCACCACGTCGGCTCGACTTTTCACGTCAATCATCACCGGTCTCCTACGGAATGTATTTGGGATGTCGCGGCGGCACATGCCTCCCCGCAACCCGCTTGGCCGCAGAATCCGTGCCGGGGGGACTTTCTAAGGCGCCGCGCTGGCGCCCAACGGCGCGGTCGGGGAACCGCTCGTCACCGCCGACGCCGATGCGGTGGGCGGGGCAAAGTAGGCGGCCACGGCGGCAGCCAGCGCACTGGCCATGGCTTGCTGGCCCCTCGGATTCACGGCCACGTCGGCCTCGGCGCGATCCGTCACGAACAGCGGCTCGGTGAGGGCCCCTGGCATAGCGCTGGGATGGGCCAACCAGCCAGCCTGGGCGGGACCCAGTTCCAGCAAGTGGCCGTAATTCTCGGCCTGGCTGGTGAAGGCGGGCGTATCCAGCTGGGAATCATCCTTCGTTCCGCGATCGGGGACAGTCCATCCCTCGGCGGAGAAGCTGGCGATCAGCTCTCGCTGCACCAGGCCGGCGAAATGCTTGTTCTGAGCAGCGAACGGTCGCGACGCGTCGTAGATGGTTTCGGCGCCACCCGCCGACGGATCGGAGAAGGAGTTGAAATGGATAGCCAGCAACAGATCCGCGTGGCCGGCGTTAGCGCACTGGATGCGCGCGGCTGTGTCCTTGTGCTCGCCCGTGAGAGTGAAGCCGTTGCTATCGGTGTCGCCTGCCTGCAGTTGGGTAACCGGCACGTCGGCAATGCGCGACATGAGCACGGCATAACCGGCGGCGCGGAGCTTGGGCAGCAGTTGCTGCGCCACGGCCAGCGTTATCGTCTTTTCCTGCACCAGCGCGCCCGAGGAACTCACGCCAATGGCGCCAGGGTCCACACCACCGTGCCCAGCGTCTACAAAAATGGTGCGGTGCACGGCGGGACCGGTGGGCGCGTACATGCGGCAGGCCAGCGGATTCAAGCCGGCCGGAGCTGCAAACCGCGCCGCGGCGCTGGCGCTGGATTTGGGCGCTTGCTGAGTGCTCGCCTCCGAGTGCTCCGGCGGCAGTGTTCGCCCCCGTGCCCAGGCAACGACGATGACCGCCAGCGCAAGCAACAGCAGCCAGCGCCGCCGCGCCGGGCGTCTCGGCACCCGCCCAGGCCGGCCAGCGTCGCGCTCAGCCGTGCCTCGCGCCGCCCCCACCCGCGACCCAAACGCCGTTGAGGCCCGCTGGGGGGTGGCGTTCTCCCCCGGCGAAGAGCGCCGCGATGCGGGCGCCTGCGCGCCTGGCAGCGGCCGGCGGCGCACAATGGAGCGGCCCCGCCCGCCGCGCTCGGGTTCACTCACCCTGGCCCCCGGCATCGCTGCACCACATCAACGAAGCTGCCCCTGTTTTGGTGCGCCTCGGCCTGCGCATCGTCCCAGGGTACAAGCCGGCACTGCCGCGAACCTGCGCAGCCTCAAGTGAGAATATTGACCGCTCGCGCCGCGACCAGGGCCACAGTAAGCAGCGACGCGAGCGACTGCACCAGCATCAGAAACTTGGCCCAGCCTGTGAGGGGCAGCGTATCCGTGGGACTGAAGGCTGTGGCGTTCGTGAAACCGAGGTACAGGTAATCGAGGAACTGGGGTGCCCAGGCGGGCGGAGCGCTGTCCGGCGCATTCATCTGGGGAAACAGAAAATCCGGCTCGCGATGATCCGGCCGGCACCGCGCGGCCGGGCCTCCGCGATCAAGCTCCCAGTACCACAGGCCGAAGACGAGCACGTTGGTCAGCCAGATCTGAAGCGCGGCGAATACCAGGTTGGTGCCGGGCGCGTTTGAGCCGACGAGAATGTTGGCCACCAATCGCACCAGTGACACCATGTTGGCGGCGTTTACGAGCGCAATGAGCACCACTGACGCGACCCGATGCCAGGTTGCCTCCTGAGCATGCCGCCGTGGGGCTACGAAAGCCAGCGGTACCAAAATGGCAAACTCCAGCGCCGGCAGCAGCCATACTGGCCCCAGCGTGAAGCGCTCGGGCAAGGCCGCATACAGCGCCACCGCCGCAACCACGGCCAGCGAGGCACCCAGGCGCGACTCTGGTGGCGACACCACGCCCCAGGCTGGGCTGGGCCAGCCTTCCCGCTGCACAACGTGCATTATGCCTGCTCGGCACGGTAATGTGCGCCGGCGAGCAAAGCCGGTCATCGCTATCAGGGCATCTCCGGCCTCGACCTACTGCTTGGAGGACGCACCCAGGATGCGTGGATCAGCGGATGGTCCGTGCGCGTAGCGGGCCGGGCAGCGCTCGGGCTGCCTCGTCCTCAAGCCGGTGCTCGTTCTTCCGCAGGAACAGCCCTCCGGCCACCATCGCTGCCACGGCAACCGCGCCGAACAGCACGCTCAGCTTGCCGGTAATGTTGCCGATCTGGCTGCCAACCACATAGCCCAGCACACCGTAGGCGCTCGCCCAAAGCATGCCGCCTGCGCCATTAGCGAGCAAAAAACGTGGCCAGGGCATGCGGTTGGTCCCTGCCAGAAAAGCCGACCAGGCCCGAAGAAACGCCACGAAGCGGCCCCAAAACACCAACTTGGCACCATGTTTCAGGAAGAGATACTGGCCTAACTTCAGCTTGCGATCGTCCAGCCGCAGGTAATGGCCAAAGCGCGTCGCCAACCGAAATCCACCCTCGCGGCCCAGCAGGAAACCGATGTTGTCGCCGGCGACTGCCCCGACCATGGCGGCGCCAATCACCAACTCAATGCGCAACTCGTGCCGCGTGCCGGCATATACCGCCGCCAGGATCAGCGTGCTTTCGCCTGGCACGGGAATGCCCAGGCTCTCCACCATCACCATCACCAGCACGGCCCAGTAGCCGTAAGCCGTGAGGATATGCGCCAGGCTGCTGGCCGCCACAGGCGCCTCCTCTGCCGCTTGATAAGTGGCCTGTATTCTTACGCGCATGAATCCTGCCACGTCGTCGAGCCGCTTCAACCGCCTGTCCTTCAAGGATGGCGACAGCGCGGAAGTCCTCAGCATCCAGCGCGAGGCCGACTCAGCCGGCAGCCAGCGGCCGAACCGCGTGTACGCCGAGCCCGCACGGCAAACGCCAGTGTTCGCCGAGACCGAAGTACTGGTGGTGGGTGGCGGGCCGGCAGGCTGCGCAGCCGCGGTTGCCGCTGCACGCGCGGGGGCGCAAGTGCTGCTTGTGGAGCGCTACGGCCACCTGGGCGGCCTTTCGACCGGCGGCCTCGTGTTCTGGATCGATCGCATGACAGATTGGGCCGGCAAGCAGGTCATCGCCGGCTTCGCGGTGGACATTCTCGACCGCCTGCCGAGCGACAGCGTGGTGGGGCCACCGCGCGAGGACTGGGGCTCGAGGGATCCGGCCAAGAACGCCTACTGGGGCCAGCGCAGCGCCTCATTTCGGGATACCGTGACCTGGGCGCCCAAGGTCGACCCAGAGTGGCTGAAGATCGTCTCACTCGACATGCTGCGCGAGGCTGGCGTGCGCCTGCTGCTGCATGCTTGGGCCGTCGCGCCCATCCTCGAAGGAACGGCGCTGCGCGGCGCCATCTTCGAAAGCAAAGAAGGCCGCCACGCCATCCTAGCCAAAGTCGTGGTGGATGCCTCGGGCGATGGCGACATCTACGCCGGCGCGGGCGCAGCCTACTCCGCCGAGGTGGACACGGCATCGATGCACCACTGTGTGAATACCGCCTGGACCTGGGGTGGCGTGGACATGGAGCGCTGGCTCCGCTTTCGGCGTGAGGAGCGCGAGGCGGTGGCGCGCATCCGGGACCAAGGGCGGGCCGAGATAGGCGAGGTGGAATTCCCCTACTCGTCCTGGCGGCCCGACGTGGCACTGTTCCTTGGGCCGCGACTCACAGGCTACAGCCCGGTGAAGGTGGAGGATCTGACCGCCATTGAG
Organism: Chloroflexota bacterium; assembly: GCA_035532895.1. Taxonomy (GTDB): domain Bacteria; phylum Chloroflexota; class JAJPGV01; order JAJPGV01; family JAJPGV01; genus DATKQD01. The sequence goes on along the minus strand of DATKQD010000036.1, from coordinate 15,359 downwards.
ATCGAGTCGCGCCAGTGGATGGTGAAGCTGCTGGCCTTCTTTCGCGAGCACTGTCCCGGCTTTGAACAAGCCTGGATCATGCAGACAGCGCAAGAAACGGGCATCCGCCACAGCCGCCGGCTGGGCTCGCTCCAGCCAATCTGCAAGGCCGATTGGGAACTGGGTAGACGTTACCCGGATGAGGTGGGCGTGAGTCCCAGCCTGACACCAGCGTTCGCCAGCGTGTCGGTCCCCTATCGTTCCCTCATACCGGCGGAGATCGATGGCCTGCTCGCGCCGGGGCGGCACATAGGGTGCGACACCAGCTCCCATACCTTCATGCGTGAGATTCCGCAGTGCTGGCTGACTGGCCAGGCAGCGGGCGTGGGGGCTGCCGTGGCCGTCCGGGGGGACACCGAGCCGCGCAACGTGGATGTGCGCCGGGTGCAAGCCGAGCTGCGCCGTCAGGGCGTGTACCTGCAGGTACCGGCCGAGACAGGCTCCGTGGCCGAAGTAGCCGGGCCACGCTGAGCACGCGACTACAGTAGACGCTTGGCCAGGAAGCCATTGGCGGCCTCCGGCCAATCCCCTGCCGCCACAGTTGGCGCGCTCAATCGATGCGCGGGAGGAACCCCAGCCCGGCCGCCGCGGCAGGTTTCCGGCCAAATTCCTGGCCGAAGCACGCTGCGCGGCCGCTACCACGCCACACCCGGTGAACGGAGCGGGGTATGGTTGGAGCGTGCCACATGCTTCGCCTGAAGCGCAGGAGCGCCTGGTTGCGCTCGAAGGCCCCGTCAACTTCCGTGACCTGGGCGGCTACCGCGCCACTGGCGGTTGGACCGCCTGGCGGCACATTTACCGCTCCGACGCACTGACCACGCTCACCGAGCACGATGTCCGCCGGCTGGAGCAGCTGGGTCTACGCACGGTGATCGACCTGCGTCACGCCAACGAGCTGCTTCGGGAACCCAACGCCTTTGCTGGACACCCCGCGGTGCAGCTCCGCCACGGCCCATTGCTGCTGGATGAAGCCTGGATTCCCACCTCGGTACAGGGCCTGGGCGACCTGGACCTGGCCGCGATGAACCGGGAGATGGTGCGCGGCGGCGGCGAAGCGATCGCCCTGCTGTTCCACCTGCTGGCGGAAGATGCCAGTTACCCCCTGGTATTCCACTGCCGCGGCGGTCGCGACCGCACGGGGCTGGCGGCGGCGCTCATCCTGCGGGCCGCGGGGGTCAGTGAAGAGGATGTGCTGGCGGACTACCTGCTGAGCAACCGCTATCTGCAGAGCAGGGTGGTCAAGCTGAGTGCCAGCCTCGGCGCCGAGGGCCTCGATCCGGCAGAGGTCGTGGAACGGCTGCAGCTGCGCGAGGTCTATCTCAGGGCGGCGCTGCACCTTATTGACACCGACTTCGGCGGTGTCCCCAGCTACCTCGCCCACCTGGGCTTGACTGAGGCCGAGATGGCCAGCTTTCGGGAGCACTTTATCAGCCGCGAACGTGAGCCTTGAGGCTTCAACCCACGCAGCACGAGCGTTCACCTTCGAGCGCCGTCGTGCCCGCCCTCCGGCAGCATCTCGCGGCCCGGCTGCCTTTATTGACGAGAGCTCGCCGCTGGTGCTATGCCATTGCGTAACTTCGCCGCTGTAAAAAGGAGCCCCGCTTGTGCTGACTGCTGAAGAAAACCAGACCTTGACCCGAGTCGGACCGGGCACCCCGATGGGCAATCTCTTCCGGCGCTTCTGGCTGCCTGCGCTGCTAGCCGAGGAAGTACCCACGCCGGACTGCGATCCCATGCGCACCCGCATCCTGGGGGAGGACCTGGTCGCTTTCCGGGACACCAACGGCAAAGTCGGCATCATCACCGCGTTCTGCCCGCACCGCCGCGCGCCCCTGTTCTTTGGCCGCAACGAGGAGTGTGGCCTGCGGTGTGTGTACCACGGCTGGAAGTTCGATACGGCCGGCAACTGCATCGATATGCCCAGCGAGCCGCCGGAGAGCAACTTCAAGGACAAGATACAGATCACTGCCTACCCCACCTATGAGGCGGGCGGCGTCGTGTGGATATACATGGGGCCTAAAGCGCAGCAGCCCGAGCGGCCGCCCGAGCTGCCGTTCACCCTGGTGGACACGAGCGAGCGCGCCAACATGAAGTTCCTGGTAGAGGCCAGCTACCTCCAGAACCTGGAGGGCGAGCTCGATACGGCCCACGTGTCGTATCTGCACAGCACCCTGCAGGACGATGGCAGCCTGAATAACCTGGTGCGCATGGATGGCTACCAGAACGACCGCCACCCACGCCTCACGGTGATCGATACGGATTATGGCTTCGTCTACGGTGGCCGGCGGGCCAAGCCCAATGGCGAATACTACTGGCGGGTAACGCAGTACCTGCTGCCTATCTACGGGCTCATTCCGGTGTCCGGCGGCTACACCGGCGGCGCCACCATCTGGATGCCGGTGGATGACCATCATTGCTGGCGCTTCCTGGTAGGTGGACGGCGGCGTATGCCCGCTAACGCGGAGGGCAGCACGCCACCGAGGCGCTTCCTGCCCATCGAGCGCGGCACCTACACCTTTGAGGACGGCGCAGTGATGGACACCTACTTGCCGGAAAACCGCAAGTCCAACCTCTACGGCATGGACCGCGCCAAGCAACGGACGCAAACCTACACCGGCATCCCAGCCATCCCAACGCAGGACCAGGCTATGAACGAGGGCATGGGCTACATCTGCGATCGCACCCAGGAGCACCTCGGCACGACCGACGTGGCCATCATTGCCATGCGGCGGCGCCTGCTGCGTATGGTGAGCGAGCTGCAGCAGGGCATCGAGCCGTATGCCCCAAGCCACCCCGAGGTGTACCGGGTGCGCCCGCTGGACATCGACTCGCCCCACGGCGAGTTGGCGGACCTGCTGGATGCGCACAGGGAGGACGTTCGCATTCCTATCGGCGCTTAGCCGCGGATGTAGCATGAAGCGCCCGCGGGCTGGGCCACCGAGCAGGCGCCCCGCGGGTCACCTCGACCACGGCAACGTTGGTGGGTGAGGTGCCGCTTTGTTGGCGATTCTTCCTGGAGGTGTACGGGTCCCGGTGGGCTCCGCGGTCTTCAAAACCGTCCGAGGGGGCGTCTGTGCGTTCCCTGGTGGGTTCGACTCCCATACACCTCCGCCAGCCTTGGCGGAGCCGGCCTCGGCTCAGCGTCGCTCACCGCCAGCGCGCACCGTAAGCTAACGCGCCGGCCGCGCCACGAACTCGCCGTCACTCGGGTCCGTTCGATGCGAAATGGAACGCCATGTACCCGGGGGCACGTCGGGTGCGATCCACCGCGACGCGCTCGGCGCTAAAATGTGCCGACGCTGGCTCCCGTGAGCTGGCGCAGCTTGGCGACGGGAGAGCACAGGTGAAGAAGCGCGCGGCGGTCGAATCCACGGCGGAGGCCTATCTCGAGATTCTCGCGGCGCGGGGCGTCCGCTACTTCTTTGGCAACGGCGGCACCGATTTTGGGCCGATTGTCGATGCCTACGCCAAGCGGCTCAGCTCCGAGGCGCCGGTACCGGCGCCGATCACGGTCCCGCACGAAATCGATGCCGTGGCCATGGCGCATGGCTACACCATGGTGACGGGTGAACCGCAGGTGGTGATGGTGCACACCATCGCCGGCACGGCCAATGCCACAGGCAATGTCATCAACGCAAGCCGGGCCGGCGTGCCCGTCCTCTTCTCCGCCGGCCGAACTCCTCTTACCGAAGGGGACAGCAAGGGCTCGCGTGACGGCGGCATCCATTGGGCACAGGAGTCGTTCGACCAGGGCGCCATGGTACGCGAATGGGTGAAGTGGGATTACGAACTCCGGCACGGCGCGGACGTAGAGGCGATTGTGGACCGCGCGCTCGCCATTGCGCAAACACAGCCACAGGGGCCGGTGTACCTCACCCTGCCTCGCGAGGTGCTGGCCGAGGCGCGCGAGGAGATCGCCTATATGGACCGGCCGCGCATGATCGCCAGCGACTTCATGCCAACGCCGGAACTGCTGGAAGATGCGGCCAAAGCGCTAGCCAGTGCCAAGGATCCGGTCATCGTCACCCGATCCGCGGGCCGCGACCCAGCCGCCGTGGCTGAGCTGGTGCGGCTGGCCGAAGCGCTGAACATCCCCGTGTACGAAACCGGCCCAACGCACATGAACTTCCCAGTGACGCATCCGCTGCACCAGGGGTCGGACAGCGCCGCCGCGCTGACGCGAGCAGACGTCGTGCTGGTGGTGGAGTGCGATGTGCCGTGGCCACCCAAGCGCGTGCAGCTGCGGCCCGAGGCGCTGGTCATCGCCGCCGGCGTGGATCCACTGTACTCGCGCTATCCCGTGCGCGGCTTCCCCATCGATCTCGGGCTGGCCGGCAACCTCACCAAAACACTCGGCGCGCTGGCCGAGCTCGTGGCCCGGCACCCGCGCGACGCCGCTGCCATCTCCGCCCGGGGCAAGGCGCTGGCCGCGAGCCACCAGGAAATGCGCGCCGCGGCGACGTCGCGCGCGCTGGCCGGCAAGGGTCAAACGCCCATCCAGAAGCCGTGGGTGTCGTACTGTCTGGAGCAGCTGCGCGACCAGGACACCATCGTGCTCAACGAACTCGGCTTGGACGCGTCGCAGTTCGAGCTCACGGAACCTGGCTCCTACTTCACCGTGTCTCAGGCGGGCATTCTCGGCTGGGCCGTGGGTGCGGCGCTGGGGGCAAAGTTGGCTGCGCCGGAAAAGACGATCGTCGCTTGTGTAGGCGACGGCTCTTACGTGTTTGGCGTGCCCTCGGCGGCGCACTGGGTGGCCCGGCGGTATGAGCTGCCCGTGCTCTACATCATCTGGAACAATGCCCAATGGGCGGCGGTCGCCGGCGCCACGCGCACGGTGTATCCGGAGGGCTGGGCCGTCAAGACGTCATCGTTCCCCTTCTCCGACCTCACACCAGCGCTGGACTTTGAACAGGATGTGAAGGCATCGGGCGGGTATGGCGAAAAGGTTGAAACAGCCGAGCAGGTCCCGGCTGCCCTGGAGCGAGCGCTGCACGCCGTGAAGGTAGAAAAGCGCGCGGCAGTGCTGAACATGGTGGCGGCGCCGCAACAGTGGAGCACCGGCCGGTAACGGCGCGAAGCACAAGGAGAGAGCAACAGTGAAGTACGGGCTGGCCGGCATCAATGTCGGCGGATTAGCCGTACCGGCGGTGGGCCGCATCGCCGAGCTGGCTGAGGAGCTCGGCTACGAATCCGTATGGACCGCGGAGCACATCGTGCTTCCGGATTTGCCCGCGGGCCAAACCGAGCGCCCGGGCACGATGCCGATGCTCGACTCCTTGGTTATGCTGGGCTACGTTGCAGCGCGAACCCACACGTTGAGGCTGGCGACGGGCGTGCTGCTGCTGCCCCAGCACGAGCCGCTGCTGCTGGCCAAGCAGCTGGCCAGTTTGGATGTCGTGTGCGAAGGCCGGCTCATCGTGGGACTGGGGGTCGGCGGTGTAGAGGCGGAGGCAAAGGCCCTTGGTGTACCCATGTCCGAACGCGGCGCCCGCGCGGGCGACTACGTGCGCGCCATGCAAGCGGTGTGGACCATGGAACATCCCAGCTACGCGGGCAAGTACGCGACATTCGAGGGTATCAACGCCTTTCCACGCCCCGTGCAGCAGCCGCACCCCCCGCTGGTCTTCGGAGGCCGCGCCCCAGCCGTACTGCGGCGCACCTTGCGCTACGGCGCCGGCTGGTACGGCTGGGGCATGGATGTGGAGGGCACGCGCAGTGTGTTGGCCAGCCTGGCCGCGGCCGCGCAGACGGTGCAACGTCCGGCTGGTCTGGGCAAGCTGGAAATCACCATCGCCCCGCGCGAATCGCTCACGCCTGACGTGATCGCCGCCTACCATGAGCTGGGTGTCGAGCGCCTGCTGCTGCGGCTGCCCTCGCTCTCTCCGCTGGAAGACATCGAGGCCGCTATCCGCGGCCACGCACCGGAGAAGCTCGGCCAGCCTTCGTAGATCCGGCCTCGGCCGGCGACCCTTTTGTTAAAGGGGCAGCCGGCGGGTCTGAGGCTCAGGGCAGCCGCAACGGCGCCAGCAGGGCGGCGATTGGCGTCTCGGGGAGGCGCCACACTACTTCGATCAGCTCATCACCGTGGGGCCTGTCCATCAGGCCCAGGAACTTGGCGCACAATGCGGCGCGCGGGAGAGGGTTCTCCGGCTCACCCAGGGGATAGGGCACAGTCACGCTGCGGGTTATGCCGTTGCGCAAGTGAAGGGTCGCCGCGGCTGGCCAGTGCGCCGGGTATACGGCATCCAGCTCCGGATCGGCGCGACAGGTCACCCGCGACATCAGGCTCCGAACGCGCGGATCGTCCACGTTCGCCTGGCAGAATTGGCCCGGCCCAGCAGCGCCGTGAAGTAGGGCGACTGCCGCGGCAAAGGGCGCGCTGAATTGCGCGTCTACCACGGTGGCAGGGTGGCGTTTGGCCTCTATGGGCTCCGCCACCAGACGTGCCCCACCCGTGAGCACCACTAACTCGATGCTCTCCACCGCTTCGATGTCCACTTGGTCCAAGCGACGGAGCTCCAGCATGCAGTCGATAAGGCCGTGACAGTAGCGGCAGCAGGGGTAAGGTTTGATAGACACCCTAAGCACCTGCCAGCCATCGCCGAGCCCCTCCGTCACCTCGGTTGGAAACGGCTCGCCGGTGTAGGCATGCAGCAGTCCCAGGGGGCCATCAATCGCGCTGCGAGGACCAGTAAAGCCGTGCGCGGCCAGTCGGGCGGCGGTGATCCCGCTGTGAGCCGCCCACCCCGCGTTGAGCCGTTGCGTCTGCGCACCGTCGGTCCAATCGAGCGATCCGGCGGCGAGTGTTTCGGCGATGCCGAAGGCGCGCACGAACCCGGCTCGATCAAGGCGGAGCAGATGACCGGCCGCGGCGGCTGCGCCAAAGGCGCCGGCCACTCCCGTAGGGTGGAAGCCGCGCGCGTAAGCCGACGCCGGATTCAGGGCGTTGCCCAGCCGCATGGTCACCTCGTAGCCGGCCACCACCGCGAGCAGGACCTCGCCCGCCTCGGCCTGGAGCTCTTCGGCCACTGCCAAGGCGGCTGAGAATACGGCCCCGCCAGGGTGCAGCGACGACTTCGACGTGACGTCGTCCATCTCCAGGGCACTGGCCGCGGCACCGTTGACCATCGCCGCCCAGGCCGCCGGCAGCCGTTCGCGGCTGCCGATCACTGTGGCTCCGCCCTGCCCCCCAAGGTCGCGCGCCGCGGCCAGCGCCGCCTGGCTCGATGCCTCGCGCATTCCGCCATAGGCGACACCCAGATAATCCAGCAGCAGTTCCTTGGTGCGCTCCACCACATCAAACGGCAAGCCCGCGGCGGCGAGGTCCGTGCACCAGCCCGCCAGGAGCTCCGACGCGGTCAGCCCGCTGGCCGCGTGAGAACTGGCTGCGTTAGGAATAATCGTTACCGGGAATGGTCGCCGTGATCCCGGCGTCGATCGGGAACACCTGGCCGGTCACCCAGCGGGCCTCGTCGCTGGCCAGGTACACCGCGGCCCAGCCAATGTCCCAGGCGTTTCCCTCGTCCTTGATCATGCCGGATGTGGCCCGCCGCTGGCGCATTTCGACTGAGGCGCGGACAGCGATGAGCGGCGTGTAGACCTGCCCGGGGGCGATGGCGTTCACGCGGATGTGCCGGCTCCCCAGCTGCGCCGCCAGCGCCATCGTGAGGCCAATGATGGCCGCCTTGCTGGTAGTGTAGGCCGTGCTGCGGGCCGGGTAAGCGCGCATCCCGGCGATGGACGAGAGATTGATGATCGCCCCACCACCCACCGCTTCCATGTGCGGCACAGCCGCCTGAGCGGCAAACACCATGCCACGCACATTGATGGCCATCACCCGATCCCAGGCGTCTTCGGTGATCTCTTCCAGCCTCTGATTCGAGGAGATGCCCACGTTGTTCTGGAGGATGTCCAGTCGTCCGTAACGGTCTATGGCCGCGGCGGCCATCCCTCGGCAATCCTCCTGGCGCGATACGTCGGCCTGAAAGAGTGACGCGGTTCCGCCTTCGGCCAGGATTGCGTCCACAGTCGCCTGCGCCCGATCCATCACGTTGTCCACGCACAGCACCTTGGCGCCTTCGCGGGCAAAGAGAATGGCCGCGGCCTTCCCATTCCCGATGCCCTCAGCCTGAGATCCCGCGCCCGTCACGATCGCGACCTTCCCCTGCAACCTGCCCGCCATACGCACCAATCCTCCGCGCTTGATTTACTGCCGGCACCCTGGCGGCGCCGGCGCTGCTCAGCTCAGCAAGGGTAGGGCAAAGCCAGCCCGCCTACAATCGCAGTGCACAACATGACCACACTCGCGACCGAAACCGTCACTCAACGCCTGGGACGCTTCGCGGCCGAAACGCCGCTGGAGCTCATCCCAGAAGCGGTGCTGGTGCACAGCCGCCGCGCCATTCTGGACTTCTTTGGCGTAGCCATTGGCGGTGCAGACAGTGAGCCGGCGCGCCTCGCTCGCTCGCTCGCGTCTACTCTGGGTGGACACCAGCAGGCAAGCGTACTGGTGACGGGCGAGAGGACCTCCACAGCCAACGCGGCGCTGGTGAACGGCCTGATGGCCAACGTTATGGATTTTGACGATACACACGTGCCAACTATTTTGCACCCGACCAGCCCCATCATGGGGGCGGCGCTGGCGGTGGGCGAATGGCGACATAGCACCGGGCAAGCGCTGCTGGCGGCGCACGTGCTGGCTTACGAGATATCGGCCCGTGTATCACTCGCGATTTCGCCGGAGAGCTACAACGCGGGCTGGCATCTCACCGGCACCACGGGCACCATTGGCGCGGCGGTTGCCGCCGGCCGGCTGCTGGGACTGGATGTGGCGGGGATGCAGCGCGCCATCGGACTAGCCGCGACCCAAGCGGCCGGGCAGCGCCAGCAGTTTGGGGAGATGGCGAAGTCGCTCCACGCGGGCCGCGCCGCCAGCAATGGCGTGGCCGCCGCTCTGCTGGCCGCCGAGGGCTTCGGCGCATCGCCGGCCAGCCTCGAGGGCACCTGGGGCCTGGCTTCGCTCATGAGCGCGCAGCCGCGGCCGGACGAAATGATCGTGGAGCTGGGCCAGCGCTGGGAGTTGCCTCGCAACGGCCTCAAGCCATACGCCTGCGGCATCGTGGCACATCCGGCCATTGATGTGGCGCGGGCGCTGGCACAATCACTGCAAGCTGACGCCGCGGACATCGAGCGCATCGACCTGCGGGTTCACCCTCTGGCGCTGACATTGACGGGCCGGCCGAACCCGGCCACCGGCATCGAAGCCAAGTTCAGCCTGTTCTTCGCCTGCGCCGCGCAGCTCATGGAAGGCGCAGCTGGCAAGGCGCAGTTTACAGACGCGGTCGTCAACCGGCCGGACATTCGCACCTTCATGGCACGCATCTCCGCCGTGCAAGACAGCTCACTCACGCCCATCGAGGCGGCCGGCAACCTGCGTCTGCGGGACGGGCGCAGTGCCAGTGCCCATGTGGCCGCCGCGCGCGGCACGCCAGGGAACCCTCTCACGGATGGCGACCTCGCCGAGAAAGTTCGCCAGCTCGCTGTGCCCGTCCTGGGCGTGGCGCGGTCTGAGGCGCTGATCGCCACCGTTCATGCGCTGGAGGGCGTCGACGACATTGCCCAGCTGGCCCGCGCCACCGTGCCGGCGAGCTGAGGCGCAGTAGGATTAGCGCTGTCATGAGCACCGTCATCAGCCCAGCGCCCGTGGAAACCGCTGAAGATTTCGCCACTCTCGGTGAACTGCCACTGCTCGCCGAGCAGAAACTGGCCCGTGAGATCTGGGATTACTGCGCCGGCGGGTCTGCGTCCGAGGCCACCTTGCGACGCAACCGCCGTGCGCTGGAACGGCTAGCGCTCGTGCAACGCGTACTGGTGGATGTGCGCCGGGTAAACCTCAGCACTACCTTCCTTGGCATGGAACTGCCGCTGCCGGTGATGATCGCGCCCATGGGCAGCCTCTACCGCTTCTGCCCCGAGGGCGACCTGCAGATGGCCATCGGCGCCGGGCGTGCCAGCGTGCTGTCCACAGTAAGTGGCGTGTGCGGCTGGCCAATGGAGCAGATCGCGGCAGATGGTGGCGGACCGCTCGTTTTTCAGCTGTATTATCACGGGCCCCGGGAATGGGTGGCGGAGCGGCTGCGGCGCGTGGAGAGCTGTCCCCAATATCGCGCCGTTTGCCTCACGGTGGACTCAGCCGTCTACAGCCGGCGCGATCGCGACCACTTCAACCGCTACCGGGCGAGCAGCCGCGCGGCAGCAGGTCAAACGCCGGAGCCCAGTGGGCCCGATCACGATGTCCCTGCCAGCCTCACCTGGGATGACGTGGACTGGCTCAAGCGGCAGGTGCACCTCCCCTTCGGTCTCAAGGGCATCAATTGCCCGGAAGACGCAGCCCTGGCCATGGACCACGGCTGCGACTTCATCTGGGTGTCGAACCACGGCGGCCGGCAGCTGGACGACGGTGAGGCCACCGTCGATACCCTGCCACGCATCGCCGACGAGGTCGCCGGGCGCGTACCCATTGTGGTGGATGGCGGCTTCGTGCGCGGGACTGACGTTATGAAAGGGCTGGCGCTCGGCGCCACCATGGTAGCCCTGGGCAAGATCGCTGCCTGCGCGCTCGCGGTAGGCGGCGCCGAGGCTGTGACGCACCTGCTGGGCTTGTTGCGCGATGAGTTGCGCATCGGGCTGGCACTCAGCGGCAACACTACCGTCCAAGCGCTAGGCGCCTCGCAGATCCGCCGCGTCGAGGCCTGACGGTAACCAACCTCCGCTCGCATCGCCCGAATCGGCACTCGGGGCCGAACCACCTGAGGTCGTCGGCGGCTCTTCAGCTCACCTGACGGGGGTCCACGGTAACGTGAATCGCGGCGTCATCGAGCTCGCCACCGGCCACACGCAGGGCGCGGTCCACATCGGCCAGCCCAAAGCGGTGCGTGGCCAGCTGCTCCAGCCGGTAGCGGCCTGAGGCAAGGTGCTGCAGCCCGAGTTCCACAGCGGCCCAGCTGTGGCCTCGGGCGGGCTTGAGGGTCACGTTCTTGCGCCCCAACAGGCCCAGCGGAAAGTTGGCGGGCATGCCAGTTGCCTGCAGCACCAGGGTGCCGCCTCGGCGCTTCAACACCGCCAGCGCGTTGCCCACCAGCGCACCATCGTGCGCGGAGGTGCAGTCCACCACGGCATCCACACCCTGTCCATCCGTGAGCTGGCGGACGCGTTCGATGAGATCCTCGCGCTGCACATCAATCGTGGCCGCGGCGCCCAGCTGGGCTGCCACCGCGAGCCGCGCGCCGTCGCGGCTGAGGCCGCTCACCAGCACTTGCGCAGCACCGCTCGCCCGCGCCGCGACGAGGCAGGCAAGGCCCTGCTGCCCCGGCCCCGCGATAAGGAGTCGACTGCCTGGCCCCACTCCAGCATCGATGCAGGCCCACTGCACGCCATTGCCCAGCGGCAACGCCAGCGCCAGCAGCTCGGGCGATATGCCCGCTGGCACGCGATGAAGCACGGCGGTTGGCGGCAGATAAAGATACTGAGCAAAGCCACCCCACAAGCCAGGCGCCGCGGACAGTGGATGCTGCCCATAGCGTCGGGCGAGCGGATTGGCGTACACATCCGTCGTCTCACAATGCCGGTACTCGCCCTGCCGGCACCAGCCGCAGTGCCCGCAGGGCAGGTACTCTTCCACCGCCACCCGATCGCCCTCTCGCACACCCCAGCGAGCGGCGGCGCCCGCCCCCAGCGCGGCGACGATGCCCACGTTTTCATGGCCCAGAATCAGGGGCTCGGCACCAGGCTGCTTGTAGGCCGGGATGTCGCTGCCGCACACGCCCGCGGCTTCCACCAGCAGAAGACCCGAACCGGCGCCCACCTCCGGCCGCGGCAACTCGCGGCGCTCCGTCTGCTGAGGACCTGTCTTCACTGCCGCCAGGACCATCTCAGCCACGGCAGCCACTCAGGGTGCGGAGGCGTATAGCGGGTTCGAAGCCCACCCGCGAATCAGTGGCCCCAGAGTGCCTTGGTGGCTATGCGGGCGCCTTCGGACATGGCGCGCAACTTGCCCCAGGTGATCTCCGCGTGTCCCAGCCGCGTACCCAGGCCGCAGTCCGTGCCGGCGATCACGTTCTCCTTGCCCAGCAGGTTTGCGTAGCGGATCAGGCGGTCCGCCACCAGCTGGGGATGCTCCACGATATCCGTGCTGTGCCCGGCCACCCCCGGCATGATAGACATACCGTCCGGCAGCTTCGTGGTCTCCCACACGCGCCACTCATGGTCGTGTCGCGGATTGGCCGCCTCGATCGAGAGGCACTCGGCCCGCACCTTCAGGATCACGTCGACCAGATCGCTCAGGGGCAGATCGTTGGCATGGGGGCCGTGGCCGCTGCCCCAGCAGACGTGCAGGCGAATCTGCTCGCGCGGAATGTCGCGCAAGCCGCGATTGAGTGCCTCCACGCGCAGCAAGGCGTAATCACGGTACTGTGCAACGGTCATCTGCGGGAACATCTGCCAGCCATCCGGCAGATCTGGATCGTCGATTTGCAGGATGAAGCCAGCATCGGTGATGGCCTTGTACTCCTCGTGCATGGCATCGGCGATGCCGAACAAGAAGTCCTGTTCGTTGGCATAATGCTCGTTAAACAGCCAGTGCTCGATGGTGCCCGGAGCGACAGCGGGCAGATAGGCTTCGACGTCCTGGCCCGCCACGGCAGCCTTGAGGTTGCGAATATCCGCCTCCACAGCCGCGCGGCCAACGTAGGTGAGGGCGGAGGTGCACATGATGGCCGGTGCCCTGCGCCGATTCACCTGGCCAGTCAACGATGCCTGGCCGAAGCGGCGGCGATGAAAGCCAGGGTAATCCAACGCGTCGCGGCCGGTGATGTTGCGTGTGGCGGCGGGCGATTCGCCGGCGGCGAACTCGCGCTGCTCCAGGCCGCCCAGCCGCTGCATGGCATAGTAAGTGAAGCCGCCGCCGCCATCGGTTCGCTTGCTCAGCTCGCCGTCATTCACAACGTCAACACCACATTCAACCTGCTGTCGCACCACCTCCGCCACGGCAGCCGGCAAGGCTTGCCCAATGGCCGCGGCGTCGGGCTTTTCCGCGCTGATGAGCTGTTGAAGGTTGTCCGGTGCCGGCAGGGAACCGGCATGTGAAACCAGGATGCGCTGCGTGCTTCGTTTCATATTCCCTCGACTACTGCTTGAGTGTCGCCTGAATCTCAATGGTGATCTTCACCAGGGTGCCAAGCATGGGCCCGAAGCCGGGCACAGGCGCGTTCCAGGTGATGCCCCAGTTCTCACGGTCCATGTCCGCCGTGGCGGAGAAGGCGATGCGCGGCTTGCCCCACGGATCCACCACACCACCACCAAAGCTGGCGTTGAGGGTTATGGGCTTGCTGCTTCCAGCGAGCGTCAGCTCACCCGGAATGCGCCAGGTGCCGTCGTCCTGGAGGGCCGCGGAGGTGGAGTGGAAGTGGGCCTGGGGATTCTTGTCTACGTGCAGTATCTGCTCGCTGAGCACATGCTTGTCACGTGCTTCAGCCGTGGTGCTGATGCTGCCCACATCAATGGTGATGTCTACGGACGAATCCTCAACCCGATCGCCCACCTGGATCTCGCCCGAGAGCTTCTGGAAGGCACCGTGCGATTTGGCGATGGTCATATGTCCGATCTCGTACACCACCTGCGAGTGGGGTGGATCGATCACGTAGGTGCCGGCGAGTGGCACATTACGGCCCGCGACGGTGCGAACGGGAGCGGTTGCTTCAGCCATCAGTGCGCCTCCGAACGATAGGTGTTGTTGCTGGTGTGGTCGCCTTTGAGCCAGCGCTCAAGTTCAGCATGGGCATCGGCGCGTCGCGTCTCCAGGATGGACTCCACCTTCGGATGATCGACGGTAAATTCCAGCAGCATGCCGTTGGGGTCCTGGCAATACAGCGAGCGGCAATAGCCATGCTCCAGCACGTAGACGTTCTCGTTGGCCAGCCCAGCGGTTTTGAGCCGCCCGTGGATCGCGGCCTGGGTTTCCGCGCTCACGCGCAGTGCAATGTGCTTGAAGGGCGTCTGCGGCATCTGGGGACCAAATTGTTCTTGATCCTTGGGGTCCGCGAACTGGAAGAAGGCCAGCGCACCCCCATCACCCAGGCCATAGAACGTGTGGCAGTAAACGCGCAGGGCGCCGAACAGCTCGTCCGCCTCGCACCAGGTGGCGATGAGCGGCAAGCCGATGATGTCTTCGTAGAAGTGGCGCGTTGCCGCCTGATCCTTGGTGACGTAGGCCGTGTGGTGCAGCCGTTCGGGCAGCTGGGCCAGCGGCTTGGGAATCTCCTGGGTGGGCGCTGACGAAGCCATGGCAGAATCCCCTCCTTGTGTGGTGCGAGGCCCTCGCTTCTTCCGGGAAGCCGGAAAACGGGCGCAATTTTATCACCTCGCCGGTCGAAGAAATTCCAAGCCAGCGGCCAAGTGTGCGCACGGGAACGAGCGACAGCTCAGCTAATCCGGCGTGATGCCAGCTGAGTTGAGACGGAGCGACCAGGTGCCACTCTGGCCCAGGTCCACCAGGGCCCGGCCAGCTGGAGCTGGCGTTGGCATGACTGGCCGAACCCACAGCGGCCCCGGTGGCGGCTCGACCGTTGACTCGACCACATCATCGTGCACGGGGCCCAGGGCCGGCCAGTCGCTCAGCGGCAGCCGCCCGGCAAACAATACGGACGATGCACCGAATCGCAGCCGCCACACCATGGTGAGTGCATCGGCTCGGGCGCTGTCAGCAATGTGGGCCAGGGGTGGGTACAGCAGCTGTAGCGTCGCGCCGCCGCCCACATCCAGCGCCTGACCGGCGGATATCTGCACCCGCGGCGCGCTCTGCCACAGCCGCGTGAAGGTGGCGCTGGGCTTGGCTGCATCCGGCTCGACCAAGCCCAGCAGATGGTAACGCGCGGCGATATCCGCCAGGCCGCCTACGCGGTCGGCCCGTGTCGTGGTCGCCAGGGCCAGCGCGAAGGTGTGGTCCCAGGGCGCCAGGAAGGCGCCGAGTTGCCGCTCCGTTTCCAGGCCATTCAGTCCGCCATCGATCAGGATATTGCGCCCGTTAACCGTCTGAACCAGGCTGGCTTCGCCGGAGACCGCCAGAAAGGCCACCCGCACCGTGTGGGCCGGCCGGCGCGCCGCCAGCAGCGCCAGCACCAGGCCGAACAGGGCGGCGCCCGCCGCTGCCATGAGCCGCCAGCGCGAGGCAAGCACATGCTTGGAAATGCGACGATCAGCGGATTCCGCGCGGGTGATGCGCCACGTGGCGGCCAGCAACAGAGCGTAGTAGACCAGCACCA
>DATKQD010000035.1:0-14663 GCA_035532895.1 Chloroflexota bacterium | reverse complement strand
GCCTCATCCTTCGGGGCAGCGACGTTCAAGTAACGGGGGCAAACCTGCATGCCACGCTGTACTTCCGCGAGCCTGCCACGCCTGTCGCGCTCACGGGCGAGCTGCGTCTCACCACGCTGGGCCAACACTGGGCCTCCGCGGTGTTCCGTTTGTCGGCCGCTACCGCGGGCACCGTGCCGCGGGTGCCCGTGACCATGCCCCTACCGCCTGGGACGCCTGCCGGCAGCTACGGACTGGAGCTTACGTTGCGCGACGCCGCGGGCCACAGGCTGCGGCACGCCGCGCCACGGCTCACCTACAAACTGCCCTTCATCGCGGCGGTCGACCTGGGCCCGGTGACCATCCCTGGCATAGTGCCGGGCAGGCCTGCCGGCCAGCCACCCGCGACAGAGGCGTTTGGCCCGCTCACCCTGGAGCGCTGGGCGCCGCCTGCAGATGCGCGCCAGGGGGCACTCGTCCCGGTGAACCTGTGGTGGCAGGCTCGCTCGCCTCTGCCCGCGAACCTCGTCTGCTCGCTGCATGTGGTCGATGCTGCCGGTACGCTGTGGGCCGTGCGCGATGTCCCCCCGCGCAACGGCCATAACCCCACCGAGGCGTGGACGCCGGGCGTCACGGTGCGCAACCAGCAGGAGCTCCTCCTGCCCGCGCTGATTCCGCCCGGCATCTACACCGTGCGGGCTGGCTGGTACGAGCAGAACAGCCAGCAGCCATTTGGCCCGCAAAACGTGGCCATTGGGACGTTCCACGTGGCGCCCGCGCAAGCATCCAGCACCGCGGCACCCGCTGTTCCCATCCGCTTTGCGCACGCTTTCCCAGATGGCCTGGAGCTGCTTGGCTACGATCTCGCGGCGCGCCAGGTGACCACTGGAACCGATCTGCCGCTCAACCTGTTCTGGCGGGTCGCGCACAGGCCCCTCGACCCGGTGGTCCTCACGCTGATCCTGGGTTCCGAGACGCTGCGCGTCCCGCTGCCGGACCAAGCCGACCTGCCCGCCGGTACGACCTTCGAAACACGCTCAGCCCTGCCCACGAGCGGCCTCTCCGGCAGCCTGTCCATTGAGCTTGGCTTAGCGCCGGCCGGGCCTGGCGGAAGCAGTCAGCTGCCCACGGCTGAGGCGCTGCGGCTCCCCGAGACGGTTCTCCTGGCCGCCCCAGTACGCCTCACGAGCCTCCCCCCGGGGACAGTCGTGCCGCCGAACAATATCCTGGCCGGCGCCGCCGAGCTCGCGGGCTTCAACTCAACCATCGATCGCAGCCACGGCCAGGCAACCCTGAGCCTCACCCTGTACTGGAAAGCGCTGCGGGCGCTGCCTCCAGACCTGCACGTGTTTGCGCACGTCCTGAACCGCCACGGCCAGGTGATCGCCCAGCACGATGGCGTGCCCGCCGCCGGCCGCCGCCCCACGCAGAGCTGGCTGCCCGCCGAATACGTTCGAGATACGCACGATATTGCCTTGCCCGCGACGCTGCCGTCAGCTGGTGCACTCACGCTGGAAGTCGGCCTCTACAACCCCACCAGCGGCCAGCGTCTCGGCACTCGCGTGCTGCTGACGCTGGCCGCTGGCAGGTGATCTGGTAGTCTGCCAGAGTGAGCACACGTCCGTTTCGTTTCGCCGTCAGCGCCCGTGGCCAGGGCGACACAGTAGAGGAGTTGAAGACCTTTGCCCGCAAGGCCGAGGACCTTGGCTACGACGTACTGATGCTGCCCGACCACCTCTACCAGCAGCTCTCTCCGCTGCACGTGCTGGTGGCGGCCGCCCAGGCGACCACGCGCTTGCGCTTCGGCACGCTGACCCTGGCCAACGACTTTCGCCATCCAGCCATGCTGGCCAAAGAGTGCGCCACGGTGGATGTGCTCACCGGCGGACGCTTCGAGCTTGGCCTGGGCACCGGCTCGCTGCCCGCGGATAACGAGCAGGCAGGACTGCCGCTGGATCCGCCCGGCGTGAAGGTAGAGCGGCTGGAGGAGACGCTGCGCATCCTCAAGAGCTTTTTCAAGGGCGAAACCGTGCAGCTGCAGGGCAAGCACTATCACATTGCCGGCTTGCAGGGCTACCCAAGGCCAGTGCAGCGCCCTCATCCACCCCTGCTGCTGGGCGCCAGCGGGCCGCGCATGCTGCGCCTCGCCGCGCGTGAGGCGGACATCATCAGCATCATGCCCGGCCCGCCGGGCCGCCCCGCCAGCAGCATGGCCGAGAAGCGCGACATCATCCGCCTGGCAGCTGGCGACCGCTGGCAGCACATCGAGCTCAACACACTGGGCATGCGGGTGCAGGTTGATGGCCAGCCCGAGCTGCCCAGCGCGGCACCGGCATCGGCTGGCGGATACGTGGGCAGCCGCGAGGCCGTGGTGGACCAGCTGCTGCGCCAGCGTGAGGAGAGCGATGTTTCCTACATGGCCATCATTGGCGCCGCCATCGACGCGTTCGCCCCTGTCGTTGCCAAACTGAAGTAGGATCGCGTTCGGGCTTGCGCTGCCGCGCCGGGCACGGTAGAAGAGAAGCGAGATGGCGAAGAACGCATGTTGACGGCGGAAGAGAACGAAACCCTGTGCCGAGTCGGCCCGGGCAGCGCGATGGGCGACGTGTTCCGGCAGTACTGGTTGCCCATCCTGCTCTCCAGCGAGCTGCCCGAGGCGGACTGTCCGCCCCTCCGAGTGCGCGTACTGGGCGAGGAGCTCATCGCCTTTCGGCAGACCGATAGCGCGATAGGGCTGCTGGCGAATGCCTGCCCGCACCGCGGGGCTTCGCTCTTCTTTGGCCGAAACGAGGACCGCGGCTTGCGCTGCGTCTACCACGGCTGGAAGTTCGACACGTCGGGCGCCTGCGTGGACATGCCGAATGAGCCGGCTGAGAGCAACTTCAAGCACAAGGTTCGCGCACTCGCCTACCCCTGTCGGGAGCGCAATGGAGTGATCTGGGCGTACCTCGGACCGCGCACTGAGCCCGGCCCCTTGCCAGACATTGAATGGAGCCTGCTGCCGCCGAGCCAGGTGTACATCTCCAAACGCTTTCAGAACTGCAATTGGGCACAGGCACTGGAGGGTGGCATCGACTCGAGCCACTCGGCCTTCCTGCACGCCACGCTCAGCGGACCGCCGATTTTGGGCGATGCCACGCGTGGCATGGATATTCGGATGCGCGAGAAGCATGCCCACTTCGAAACGCTGCAAACCACCTACGGCACCGCCGTGGCCGCCCGCCGCGATGCGGACACGGACCACTTCTACTGGCGCATCACCCAGTTCCTCATGCCCTCGTATACGCTGGTGCCGCCGTATGGCGAATCAGCCGTGGGCGGGCACATCTGGGTGCCTCTGGACGACCAGACCACGATGGCCTGGACCTTCACCTGGCACCCCGCGCGCGCCCTCACCCAGGCCGAAGTGACTGGCATGCGCAACGGCAAGGGGCTCCACTATGACCTGCGCAAGCTGCGCCCGGCAACCTCTGCGCCCGATGGCGCCTGGAAGCTCACCGCCGGGCCGGAGAACGATTACCTGCGCGACCGTGCCGCCATGCGAACCGAGAGCTTTTCCGGCCTGCCCGGCGTGGCCATTCAAGATGCCGCCGCGCAGGAGAGCATGGGCGCCATCTACAACCGAGTCCAGGAGCATCTGGGCGCCAGCGACGCGGGCATCATCCAGGTGCGCAAGCAGTGGCTGGATGCGGCGCAGGCTCTCCGGGAGCGCGGCGTCATCCCCGCGGGGGTGGATGACCCAGCCGCGTACCGCGTGCGCGCCGCCGGCGTGATCCTGCCGAAAGCCACGGATTGGGTGCAGGGCTCGGCCGATTGGCTCGCCGCGCGGGAGGGTGTACTGCTGCAGTCGGCCTAAAAACGCGCTCTGGCGAGCTGGCGAAAACGGTTAGGCTTTGGGCGATTGGTCCGTGGCAGCTGCCCGGTGGTTGAGCCACAGGCCCAGCGCGGCCAGCGGCGTGCCCAGGATGATGGTCCCAGCGTACAGCTGGGTCATGGACTGGAAGACGTAGGGAATGAGTGGCGAGAAGCACAGCAGGAAGGCGCAGAGGTAGCACAGGCCGACGATGGAAAGGTCCCAACGCACCAGCTTGTATCGCACGTCAGTGATTATAGCCACAGCAAGCGGCATGCGATGTTGTTGAGCAGGCCCTCGCGATGCCTCCCGGCCCCGTCACGCCGCCACCGGAGCTGGCGGCCGTGAGCACGGCCCAGGTCGATGCCATCGTCCAGCGAGCGATGGACGATGAGGCCTATTTCGAGCTGCTGCGAACTCGCCCCGAAGAGGCTATCGCCGGGTTTGATCTCGACGAGACCGAGCGGTCGGCTTTCCTGATCGGCGCGTACAACGCCGCCGTGAGAGCTAGGCGGCGCACGCGCGCGGATGACGCGGCCCGCGCCGCCGCCGCGGCAGCGGAGGTGCAGGCCCAGGCCGCGGCCGCCCAGGCGGCACCTCCGCTACCGCCAGCCAGCACCGAACCGGCGCGCGGGACTGGTGTGCTGTGGCCCGTGGTGGCAGCGCTGGTGCTCTTACTCGCGGGCAGCAGCGCCGGCTATCGCGCCTGGGAGGGCC
Organism: Chloroflexota bacterium; assembly: GCA_035532895.1. Lineage (GTDB taxonomy): Bacteria > Chloroflexota > JAJPGV01 > JAJPGV01 > JAJPGV01 > DATKQD01. Next base: position 10,114 of record DATKQD010000035.1, on the reverse strand, counting down.
AGTGGCCCTGGCAAGCGGCTGGCCTTGTGCCCACGGCAGCCCCGGCTTCCATCCCTCGGCCCACGCTCGGCGCGCGGCCACCGGCCAGCCATGTGTCCGCGCCAACCCCCGCGAACGCCGCGGCCACTTCGGCGCCAGCTGGTCTTGCCACGCCGGTCCCAGGCGCTGCTACGCCCGCGCCTTCCAGCAGCTCCAACTCGCCTGCTGAAGTTGCGCTGGAGCGCGCCTACTTCCAGGCCATCAGCCAGCCCCTGCTGCGCGTGGTCACCAGCTACCGCGCCATCCTCGTCGCGCTGCGAGCCGGGAGTGATGCCGCCCAGCCGCTGGACAACCTCACCGCGGGTCTGAAGGAGCTGCGGCAGAAGCTGCCGCAAAGCACGCCGCCGAGCACGCTGCAAGCAGCTCATCGCACGCTGGTAGAGGCCGTGCCACTCCTGCAGGCCGACACCGCGCAGCTGAAGGCCGCCCTGGCGCAACAGAACGAGGTGCAGGCGGTACTCATCGCCGGCGAAATCAACGCGGTCCTGAGTGAGATGCAGGACGAGGTGACGTTTGCCAGCCAGCCGCATCCCGATTTCGTGCAGGGCGTGGGCACGTCGCAAACGCTGAGCAACGTGGTCCAGTTCGATGTGGTGGGCCAGTCCATCAACCAGGTGAACTCAGGGCCGGCAGCCGTGACGATGCGCATCGCTCTCCGGCCGGCGAACCCCTCGGCGCAGCAGATCGCAGATACCTTGCACCACGGCGTCATCGTGGCGCGGCAGAGCTTTCCACAGGCTACCGAGGTGCAGGTGCAGGCCTTTCAGGAGCAGAACAATCAGGTTGGCAAGCAGCTTGGCAGCGCCGGCTGGTACTGTGGCGCCACCAGTTTGCCCAGCGGCGTGCCGCCTTCGGCCAACTGGCAGCAGTTCTGCGGCCGCGTGTACATCAGCGTGGGGGCCAATGCCACGCCCACGGCTGTGCCCTATTAACGCGGCGGATGCGGGGTTGAGGTGGTGAAGCGCCGCGACCCGCTGGTCGTGAGTGGGCTCATCGTGGTGCTGCTGTTTGTGCTCATGCTCTCGGTGCTGGGCCGCATGCTGGAGTTCATGCGGTTCATCTCCCTGCTCCTCCTGCTGGCCATCGGCGCCTTCGGTGCCATCGTCGCCTTCCGCGTCTACTTCCGCCGCCGCTCCTGAGCCCTTAGAAGTTCGGCCGGAAAGCCATTGGCGGCCCTCAGCCGATCCCCTGTCGCCACAGTTGGCGAGCTCAATCGACGCTCTGGAGGAACCCCACCCCGACCGCCGCGGCAGGTTTTCCGGCCGAACTGCTAGTCGGGTCAGTCCGAAGCCAGCACCGCTTTCACCCGCTCGGCATCCACATGCAGGTGTACGCCCGCGCGCTCCGACTGCAACAGCATCGGGGCGCGAGAGTCGCGCCCTTCCCAGCCGCGATTCATGCCCTCCGTCAGCTCGGCCAGCGCCAGGTTGGCCATCCGCATGGGCACGCTCACCTCCCGCGCCAGCTGCGTGGCCAGAGTAACGTCCTTGTGCGCGAGCTTCAGCGCGAAGGACGGCGGCTCATACACATCAGTCAGAAAATGCGCGGCCAGCCGATCGAACGTGCGCGCGCGGCCAACGGCCCCTTGCCGAACGGCTTCCCAGAGGCGCAGCGGTTCTACACCTGCCTTGACACCCAGCGTGAACACTTCCGCCAGCGCGGTTTGAATGGCGTAGCCGGCGCAGTTGTGCACCAGCTTGGCCACGAGGCCGGCACCGATAGGCCCAACGTACATGGCCTGATCGCCAATGGCATCCAGCACCGGTTTGTACTGCTGAAAGAGCTGCTCGTCGCCACCAACCCACAGCGCCAGCTTGCCAGTTCGCGCACCCTCCGGCCCACCACTCACTGGCGCATCAAGCACGTGCACACCCTTTTCCGCGAAAACGCCGTGCAGTCGGCGGATGAGCGTTGGCGAATTCGTGCTGAGGTCGAAGTACACCTTGCCTGCGCTCAGCCCCGCCAGAAGGCCCTGCTCGCCCAGCGCCACCGCCTCCACCTCCGGCGGCCCCGGCAGCGACGTGAACACAATATCCACATCCTGCGCCACCAGCTTCGGCGTGTCTGCCCACTTTGCACCTGCATCCAGGTGCGGCTGTGCAACCTCGCGGCGAACGTCGTTCACTACGAGCTCGTAGCCACCGCGCTGCAAGCTGTTGGCCATGTGGTGCCCCATGGTCCCCAGGCCAATGAAACCAATCTTCATGGGGCCGACTGTACCAGAGCCGAGGGTTACAGCTTGAGCAGGGCCATGAAAGCGTCCTGCGGGATTTCCACGTTGCCGAAGCGCTTCATACGCGCCTTGCCCTCTTTCTGCTTTTCGAGGAGTTTGCGCTTGCGGCTGATGTCGCCGCCGTAGCACTTGGCCAGCACGTTCTTGCGGAGCGCTTTGACTGTTTCTCGCGCCACCACCTTGGACCCGATGGCGGCCTGAATGGGCACCTCGAACAGCTGGCGCGGAATAAGCTCACGCAGCTTGTCCACAATCGCCTTGCCGGTGTTGAAGGCGCGGTCCTGGGCCACGATCAGCGAAAGGGCATCGACTACCTGGTTATTCACCAGGATGTCCACCCGCACCAGCCGCGCCGCCCGGTAGCCGGCCACGCTGTAGTCCAATGAGGCGTAGCCCTGCGTGATTGTTTTCAGCCGGTCGTAGAACTCCACAATCATGTCCGCCAGCGGCAGCCGGTAGCGCAGCAGCACGCGCTCCTCGTCCAGGTAATCCAGGTGCGCGAACTCCCCGCGCCGGCTGGTGACCAGCTCCATGATGGCGCCGATGAACTTGCTGGGCGCGATGACGGTGATATCCATCCACGGCTCCCGAATCTCTTGGATCTCACCGAAATTTGGAAAGTCCGCTGGGTTGTCCACGTGCAGCAGCTGGCCGTTCTGCCGCACGATCTCATACTCCACGCTGGGCGCCGTGGCCAGCAAGTCCAGCTCGTACTCACGCTCCAGCCGCTCCTGCACGATCTGCATATGCAGCATGCCCAAAAACCCGCAGCGGAAGCCAAAACCCAGCGCTTGCGACGTCTCCGGCTCAAACGACAGCGCCGCGTCGTTCAGCTGCAGGCGTTCGAGCGCGTCCCGCAGGAGCGGGTAATCCTCGCCTTCGGTTGGGTAAATGCCGGCGAAGACCATGGGGTTGGCGGGCTGGTAGCCGGGCAGCGGCTCCGCGGCCGGCAGGTGGGCATCCGTCACGGTGTCGCCCACGCGGCAGTCCTTCACGTTCTTGAGCCCGGTAGCGATGTAGCCGACCTCGCCCGCCTGCAGGCTCTCTGCCGCCGTCAATCGCGGCGCAAAGTAGCCAATCTCCATCAGGTCCGCCGTGCGGCCGGTGGACATCAGCTGCATATCCGTGCGGCGGGTAAGCATCCCATCCATCAGCCGCACGTAAGCTACTACACCCTTGTGCAGATCGTAGTGCGAATCGAAGATCAGCGCGCGCAGCGGTTTTTCGGCGTCACCGGTGGGCGGCGGAATGCGTTGCACCACTGCCTCGAGGATCTCGTCGGTGCCGGTGCCATCCTTCGCCGAGGCGAAGATGATCTCATCCGCCGGCAGCCCCAGCACGCGCACGATCTCCTGCGCCACACGCTCCGGCTCGGCGCTGGGCAGGTCGATCTTGTTCACCACCGGAATCAGCTTCAGGTCGTGCTCCATAGCCAGGTACACGTTGGCCAGCGTCTGCGCCTCAATGCCCTGCGCGGCGTCCACCACGACCAGCGCTCCCTCGCAGGCGGCCAGGCTGCGCGATACCTCGTAGGTGAAGTCCACGTGGCCCGGTGTATCGATCAGGTTGAGCTCGCAGCGCCGGCCGTCGCGCGCGGTATAGGGCATGCGCACGGCCTGCGCCTTGATGGTGATGCCCTTCTCGCGCTCCAGGTCCATGGTGTCCAGCACCTGCTCGGCCATGTCGCGGCTGCTGATCGTTCCCGTCCGTTCCAGCAGGCGATCCGCCAGCGTGGACTTGCCGTGGTCGATGTGGGCGATGATGCAGAAGTTGCGGATCAGCGCCAGGTCCACGGATTAGCGCCTCACCAGCCGTCGTAGGTCGCCCACCTCGGGCACGCGTAGAAGATACGCGGCGCCCAGGTACACCACACCGGCCACGCCCAGCCCACCCGCGAGCTGCGCCGCGCGCGGCCCCACGGACTGCAGGTCCAGCCGGGCAGTGGAACCATGCACGAAGGCGTACAGTGCCAGCCCCATGGCCAGCGCGGCCACCAGGCAGCGCAGCGCTCCGCCGATCAGGGCCATCCAATCGAACCCCGGCAGCCGGGTAGAGAGCAGCGCCAGCAGCGCCAGTGCTTCCAGCCCCACAGCGATGGACATCGCCAGCGCCAGCCCTCCCTGGGCCAGGGAGCCCACAAAGGCGAAGCTCAGCCCCAGGTTCAACGCCAGCGTCACGACGTTGATGAGCACCGGCCGCAGCGTTTCGTGCAGGGCATAGAAGCCGCGCAGCACGATCTCCACCGTCGCGTGGCCAAACAAGCCCAGAGCGAAGAAGATGAGCGGCTGAGTGGTGAGCGCGGTCGATCGCGCGGTGAAGGCCCCGTACTGGAACAGGGTGCGCACGATCGGCTCTCGCAGCAAAACTAGCCCCACCGTCGAAGGAATCACCAGGAAGAGAATGAAGCGCAGCGATCGCAGCAGTGTGCGGCTCATGGACCCGAGGTCGTTCTGCGCCACTTGCGCCGAGAGGGTGGGGAAGGCGACCACTGAGATGGCGATAGCAAAGATGCCCAATGGCAGCTGCATGAGCGAGAAGGCGATGTTGAATCCGGTGTAGGCACCCTTCTGCAGCGCCGAGGCGAGCGCCGCGGACACCAGGAAGTTCGTGGCCAGGCTGGCGGAAGCAAACACGCGTGGGAACATGAGGCGCAGCACCTCACGCACGCCCTCATCCTTCAGGTCAATGAGCGGCCGATAGCGAAACTGGAAGTGCCGCATGGCTGGGTACTGCAGCGCTACCTGCAGCACCGCTCCGGCCACCACGCCAATGGCCAGCCCCTCCACGCCCAGGTTGGGCCCCAGCAGCAGCGCGGCCGCGATGATCGACAGGTTGTACACCACGGGCGCGAGGGCCGGCAGCAGGAAGTGCTGGTACGACTGCAGAATACCCATCATCACGCCGCTTACCGCCAGGAAGATGGGCTGGATGAGCAGCACCCGCGTGAGCGCCACCACCAGAGCCTGCCGGTCGGGCGAGTAGGTGGAGGTCAACAGCGGCACCAGCTCCGGCGCCAGCAGTTCCAGCAGCAATGCCGCGCCGCCCAACACCGCCAGGACCGTGGTGATGATGGCCGAGGCCACGTGCACTGCCTGCGCTCGCTGGTGGTGGGACAGGTAGCCCGCGAAGACCGGAATGAGCGATGAGCTGAGTACGCCACCCGCGACGAGCGTGAAGATGGCGTCCGGAATCTTGAACGCGGTCCAAAACGCATCCATCCGCGGCGTCGTGCCAAACTCGATGGCCAGCACTTGCTGGCGGACCAGTCCCAGCAGCCGGCTGAGCACTGTGCCGGCCATGACAATGGCTGCCGCCCAGGCGAAACGGTGGGCAGCCATCGGCGAGTGGTGCGGGGTGGTGCCGGAAACGGCCAACGTCAGCGGAGACGGGCGGTCAGCGGCTGGCTCGCTCGCGCAGCTGATCCACCACTTGCTCCGGCACGTCTACGGCGCCCAGCTCGATGTCGCGCACTTCGGGCCCGTGATAGTCGCTGCCACCTGTGGGCACCAGGCCGTAGCGCTCGGCCAGCGCCAGGAAGCGCTGGCGCATGTCCGGCGTGTGCTCTGAATAAAACACCTCGAGGCCGCCCAGCCCGGCATCGACGAGCGTGCGCAGCGTTTCCTCAGTTGGGCGCAATCGCAGCGGGCCGTCGGGCCACTCCGGGTGCGCCCATGACGCCACGCCGTCACCGCGCTGAATGATGCTGATGGCCTGCTGCGCCGTCAACTTCTCGCTGGCGATATAGGCCGGCTGGCCCATGGCCAGGTAGCGGTCGAATGCCTCCGGCACGCTCTGCACATAGCCGCGCTCCACCATGGCCCGTGCGATGTGCGGCCGGGCGATCGCGCCGTCCGCGATGCGGCGAACGCGGGTAAAGTCCAGTGGTAGGCCCATGCTCTCCAGCCGGGCCACAATCTCACGGGCGCGCCCCTCACGCCCCTCCTGCAACTGCGCCAGCGTGCGCTGGGTCTCGGGGTCGTCGTAGCGGATGAAGTAGCCGAGGACGTGAATGCCCTCTTCGGCGCTGAGCTCGATGCCGGGGATGAGCTCGAACCCGGGATGCGCGGCGGCCGCGGCCTTCGCCTCATCCAGCCCGTCTGTTCCATCATGGTCGGTCAACGCCAGCACGCGCACCCCATTCGCCGCCGCCTTGCGCACCACTTCCGCCGGCCGCTCGGACCCGTCGGACACGGAACTGTGGGCGTGCAGGTCCACTGTGCTGGGCATGGATGTCAATGATAGGCGAACGGCTTGCGCCCCGGGCGCACCGTGCGATGGATTTACACGGGAAGTTGAAAGTGCGGGTTCTCGATGAGCCCAATGACCACGCCCGGTGGGCCCTCCGCCACGGCCGTGCGGATGCCGTCGCCCACGTCCTGAATGGCGGCGCTGACCCGGGCGCCCTGGCTGACCAGCTCCGCCAGGGCACGCTCGATATCGGCGACTCCCCAGTACGTGAGCGCACCGGCGTCCAGCGAAGCGCCGGGATCCAAGCCCAGCTCGTAGCCGCCCACATTGAAGCCCACGTAAAACGGCTGATCGAAGTAGGGCTCCTGCCCCAGCAACCGGCTGAACCAGGCTTTGGTCCGCGCCAGGTCCGGCGCGGGATAGATGATGGTCCGCAGCCCCAGAAGCACGGACAGCCCCCTACAACACGCGCTCCGGATGCGGGCCGAACGCGGCTTCATAAAAGGCGGACACCATGCGGCCCGGCGGCACAAGTCGGTCAATGCGCTCGCAATCCTCGGCGGTAACGGTCACGGACGGCGCACCCAGGTACTCGTCCAACTGTTCCATCGTGCGCGGCCCAATAATGGGCGCCGCCACCGCCGGCCGCGTCATCAACCAGGCAATCGCCAGCTGCACCATGGTGCAGTCCTTGGCCTGGGCCAGCCGGTCCAATTCCTCCACCACGTCGTACACCTCGTCCACCAGGCGCCCGCGCTGCGGGCCGCTGTTACTGGCGTAGCGGCTATCGGCCGGCGCTGCCTGCCCGCGGCGATACTTGCCGCTCAGCAAACCACCGGCGATGGGGCTCCATGGGATGAGCCCAATGCCGAAGGTCTGCGCCATGGGCGCCAGTTCGCGCTCCACTCGCCGGTCCAGGATGTTATAGGGCGGCTGCTCCGTCACGAAGCGGTTCAACCCCAGCTCCTTCGATACCCAGAGTGACTCCACCACCTGCCACGCGCCAAAAGTGCTGGTGCCGATGTAGCGCACCTTGCCGGAACGCACCAGGTCGTCCAGCGCGCGCAACGTCTCGTCGATCGGCGTGCCGGGCTCGGGCCGGTGGATCTGGTACAGGTCGATATAGTCCGTCTTCAGCCGCTTGAGGCTGGCTTCGCACTGGGCAATGATGTGCCGGCGGCTGTTGCCCAGCGCATTGGGATCATCATCCTCCATGCGGCCGTGCACCTTGGTCGCCAGGACCACGCGCTGTCGTGCGCCGGACCGTCGCAGCGCCTCGCCGGTGATCTCTTCGCTGTCGCCGCGCGCGTATACGTTGGCCGTATCAAGGAAGTTGATGCCGGCCTCCAGGGCGCGGTCAATCATGGCGTAGGACTCCTCCGCGCTGCTGCGACGCCCAAACATCATGCAACCCAGGCACAGCTGGCTCACCTGTACTCCAGTGCGCCCAAGTGGTCGATAGTCCATCTGTTGCATCTCCTGCTTGCTTCTGAGAACAGAGCTTCCGGCATCAATCTTATGGCCGGCGGCAGGCCCGTGGCGCCGGCCAGGTGCTTCCCCGCCTGAAGAAGTCGCTGTGCGTTGTTCCTGCCTCTCCTCTCGCGCACGCCTGGGGTGGGCCTGGGATCGGGTATTTTCTGGGTGACATGCTGGGCCGCCGCCACGCTGAAGCCACTCCGAAGTCCGCGCCGGGCCGCGGGTGAGCTGGCAGCTGTTGATGGCTGGAAGGCCGCCGGCAGGAGCGGCTGCGCTGTCGACTCCGCGGCCGCGAACACTGCGTACCGGCTTTTCGAAAGGGCCGCGCTCGGTCGCCTGGCAGCCAGCGATCGTGCTCGCCGGCCTGTGCCTGGTGGCGTTCATCCTCCGCGCCTGGCGGCTGGATTTTCAGAGCTTCTGGCAGGACGAAGGCTTCAGTGTGTCGCTCAGCGGCTCCTCCGTGGGCTACATCCTCCAGCAAAGCTTCACTGTGGAACCCAACCCGCCGCTGTACTTCCTGCTGTTGCACTTCTGGCGCCTGCCCGCCGGCAGCACGGAATATGCCATCCGCTTCCTTTCGCTCATTCCCTCCGTGCTCGCGGTCCCGGCGATGTTCCTGCTGGGCCGTCAGCTGTGGTGCGAGCGGCTGGGGCTGGTGGCTGCCGCGCTGGCCGCCGTCAGCCCGTTTTTGGTGTGGCTGGCGCAGGAAGCGCGTATGTACACCTGGGAGGCGCTGTGGCTGACCCTGGGGGCCTGGTTTCTTCTTCGCGGCCTGCGCTCCGGGCGCTCCGCCTACTGGCTGCTGTTCTCCAGTTGCAACCTGCTGGCGGTCTATAGCCACCTTTATGCCGTGTTCGTCGTCGCCGCGGAAGCGTTGCTGCTGGTCGCTCTGTGCCGGCGAGTCTGGCGGCCAGCCGCGCTGGCCATTGGCGCGCCAATAGTGCTGTTTGTGCCCTGGTTCGTTTCGGTTTCGGCGTATTCGGGCGAGTCTTCCACCTGGCGCGGGTTCATCGGTGTGTGGGACATGGTCCGCGTGCTGTTGCTCAACGCCGCCAGCCAGGGCCACTTGCCAGGCCGCGTGGACGGTGGCTTTAGCCTGCTGCTGGGGCTGGCCGTCGTCCTCGGGTTTGGGGTGCTGGTCAAGGCGCGGCCGCGGTCTGGCTGGCTTCTTGCCAGCTGGCTGCTGCTGCCAGTGGCCGCCGTGTACGCGCTTTCCTTCAAGGAGCCGCTGTTCTCGCCGCGCTACTTCGTCGTGATCCTGCCAGCGCTGCTGCTGCTGGCCGCCGGGGCCGTGGCGGCCTTGCCAGGCAAGGTGGCGCTGCTGGGCCTGGCACTGCTCTCCTCCGGCTCCATCTGGGCGGTTGAACGGGGTAACACGGTGCCGGCCTACGCCAAGGAGGATTACCGGCTGGCTGGGACGTACATCGGTGCCCGAACTGACACGCATGACGTCGTGCTGCTGGTCGCCAACTACATCGTCTACCCCTTCGAGTATTACTTCCGTGGCCCCGGCACCATGCTGCCACTGAACGTCGAGCCGGAAACGAACGTTGGTCCCGTGCTTGCCCCGCTGGCCGGCAAGTACGACCACATCTGGCTGGTGGAAGCACACGACATCTTCGTCGATCCGCACAACCACGTGGCCAGCTGGCTTCGCGCACGCTACCGGCTGGCGGACGAGCGTTACATCACGGGGATCCACTTCATGGAGTTCGACCCGCACGCTCAGCTGGCGTCGCTGCCGGCAACCGCGCGGCCTTTGCAGGTCCAGTGGGCGGGTGGGCCTGAGCTGGCTGGCTACCAGCTCCGAGGCGGTAATCCCAGCGGCATCCGGCTGTACTGGAAGGGGAACGGCCCGCTGGCCGCTAACTACCACCTCTCGCTCAAGCTGTGGTCGGCCAGCGGCAAACTGGCCGGCCAGCAAGATGGCGAGCCCTTGAACGCCGGCCTGCGCTTCGGCAGCTTCCCCTTTACCGGCTACGTGCGAGACGATCACTACATCAGCGCCGCGCCCGGCACCTACGATCTCCGCCTGAGCGTGTACCTGCAGCAGGACCTGCCCATCCAGGGTCACCGTGGCAGTCAGGTGGACTTCGGACAGGTGACGGTCCCAGCAGCCCACCGCGCATAACACTGGCCCTCGAAGCCCGGCAGCCCTGAGACCACCGCGGCGGCTTG
>DATKQD010000034.1:0-15698 GCA_035532895.1 Chloroflexota bacterium | reverse complement strand
ACCATCCGGGCCCAGCAGGTTGGTCAGCGCCTTGGACCGCGCCCGGGCAACAGCTTCCTCGCGTGTATCACCTTCGGCCATGGCCCGATGGATGTGGAACGAATCCGCCGCCTGCGCTTCTGGTGGTTCTACACCCTGGGCCAGCGCCTTGGCCGCTCCCAGCAAACGACGGCGAAGATGAATGATGTAGGCATCCATGCTGGTCAGGTGCTCCTGCGTCCGGTCGGCCAGGGGCCCCCACTGGTTTTCCATCATGGCGATGTCCTGCAGGGGGAACGTCTTGATGCCGGTGTAGCTGAACCAGCGCTGCGCGAGGCGATCCAGCTCATAGTCGTTATGAACGTTCGCCTTGGTGCGCCACGTTCCCGGAACGAGCTCAGGATGGGTGTAGCCGCCATGCCTGTACTCCTCCATGTCTTCCGGCGAAATTGGGTCCAGGCTCCAGCGCAGGCGGAAGAAGGTGAGATGGGTGTTGTCGATCGGCACGCGGAAATTTCCCGAGAAGTGGCCGGGAGCAACCAGCCCTGGCGGGCAGAAAACGGGCATCCACCAGGTGGGATTGGCCATGGCTCGGAACCGGCCGTTGGACAGCTCCGTCACCTGGATGTTCATGGTGGCCGCGCCGTGGTCCTCAATGAGGATCTTGTCCGGCGTCATGGGGAATTCCGCGTTGACCCGCCGGTCCCCAACCACCCGTGGGTAACGTTCGGCGGGATCGCTGCTGGCGTAGCTGGAGATACCAATGGTGCTGCCTGGCCCATCATTGCGCTGGCGGCGGATGCCACCACCTTCAATGGCGCTGTGCAGGAAACGCGCATGGGCTGGATCGAAGTCACCTTCCATGGCCTGCAGGTAGTTGCACTCAAGCTCGAACTTGGTCACGTAGCGGTGGGTCGCCGGCACCCTGGTCCACTCAAAGTCGGGGAAGGGTGGCTGTGTGTGAGCTGGTCCCAGATAGGCCCAAATCAGCCCACCGGCTTCATGAACGGGATAGGACTTGATGTGGATCTTCTGCCGGTAGGTTTCGCCCTCCGGCGCGCTGGGCAGGTCCAGACAGTCGCCGTTCACGTCGAATTTCCAGCCATGGTAGACGCAGCGCAGGCCGCACTCCTCGTTGCGGGCGAATAAGAGCGAAGCCCCTCGGTGGGGGCAGTACAGGTCCAGCAGGCCCAGTTTGCCGTTGGAATCGCGGAAGCCGAGGAGCTTCTCGCCCAGCACGGTAACGCGGACAGGCGGGCAATCGGCCGCGGGCAGCTCCTCGGTCAGGGCAACCGGCAGCCAGAAACGCCGGAACAGGTCGCCCATGGGCGTACCGGGGTTGGTGTCGGTGATGAGCTCGTTGTCTTCTCTACTCAGCATGGCTGCGACACTCCTTTGAGCTGCGATTACGCGCATGGTACTACGCGCCGGCTTCGACGCGGAGCTTCAGGTCGATATCAGCAGCGAGATCGTCCCCCTTTCAGCTCAAAGAGTGGCTTTTGGGGCATCGAAGCTGATAGCCTTACATTCAGCGCACTAAATGGCACCATTGAGTCGGGCAGGGTGGCCGGAGCTACGGCAGGGGAGCCTTCGGCAATTCAAAAGCAGTACAACCAGCGAGGGAGCTGGCGCTTCCTCACCAGTCATCGGATGAAGGAACACAGGGTTGGCAAAGATCGATCTCGCACTGGCGATTGGTGGGGCGGCCGGGCAGGGCATCGCGACCCCCGGGGATATCCTGGCGCGCATTTTTGTACGGCGAGGGCTGCACACCAACTCCTATAACGCCTACCAGTCCATCGTTCGCGGCGGACACATCTTATTGACTTTGAGGACCAGCGATGAGCCGGTGCTCAGCCATGGCGACAAGCTGGACATGCTCATCCCGCTGAACCAGGACACCATGGACCGACACCTGTCCCTCATGGGGAACGGCTCGGTGGTTCTCTACAACAGCGACAAGATCAAGCCCGGTGTGCCCGCCGCTGGCGTCCAGATGTGCCCGTTCTCGGTGAAGGAGCTGGCGCCGATGGTCCGCGGAGACCTGGTGCAGAACACCATTGCCGTGGGGGCGGCGCTCCAACTTGTGGGCGCGGATTTCAAGAGCCTGGAGGATATTCTTACCCTCCAGTTTCGCCGAAAGGGCGACGACGTGGTAGCGGAGAACGTCGGAGTGGCGCGGGCCGGCTTTGAATACGCCGCCAGCCACTTCCAGCCTTTCGCCACGACGCTGCCCGATACTGGCCATCCACTGGCCTTCCTGCCGGGGAATACCGCCCTGGCCATGGGCGGGGCCGCGGCCGGCGTGCGCTTCTACTGCGCTTATCCCATGAGCCCCTCCACGGGCGTGCTGCACTGGATGGCGCGGCATGGACATCAGCTGGGCATTGTGGTGCGGCAAGTGGAAGATGAGATCGGCGTCATCAACATGGCTATCGGTGCGGCACACACTGGGGCCCGCGCCATGTGCGCCACCTCGGGCGGTGGCTTCGCCTTGATGACCGAGGCGCTGGGCGCGGCCTCGATGATGGAGATTCCGGTGGTGTGCATCGATGTGCAGCGCGCCGGGCCGGCCACTGGGGTGCCTACCAAAACCGAGCAAGGCGATTTGTGGCAAGTCCTGGGGGCGGGCCAGGGCGACTATCCTCGCGTCATTGTCGCGCCAACCACCATAGCCGATTGCTTCCAGACAATTCCCCAGGTCTTCAACCTGGCCGACACGTTCCAGTGCCCCGGCATTGTGATGACCGACCTGCTGCTGTCCGAGGGAACCTCCAGCGTGGACCCGGCAGAGCTCAACTTTGACGTTCCCATCAACCGCGGCGAGATCATCGGCGCCAATGGCCACGATGCTCCGCCAACGGATGAGTACCGGCGCTATGCGTTTACCGACAGCGGCATTTCGCCGAGGGCGCTGCCGGGAACCCAGGGCTACGTCCACGTGGTCGCGACTGACGAACACCAGGATGATGGGGTGCTGATCAGTGATGAGTACACCAATCCCATCAAGCGCCGCGCGATGCACGAAAAGCGCATGCGCAAGATGGAGTCCATTCCCGACCAGGTGCCGGTTCCCGAGCTCTTTGGTCCGGTGGACGCCGAGGTGACACTGGTGGGCTGGGGGTCCACGCAGGGAGTTATTCGCGAAGCCATGCAGCAGCTGGCCGCGCAAGGCGTGAAGGCCAACAACCTGCAAGTGAAATGGCTGGTGCCGTTGCACGGCGATGAGATAACGGCCACCCTGGGCAAGAGCAACAAGGTCATCATCGTGGAAAACAATTACAGTGGCCAGTTTGCTCGGTACCTGCGTTCCGAGACTGGCTACAGCGCCGACGCCCACATCAGAAAGTACGATGGCGAACCCTTTATGCCGCACCACCTGGTGAACGGCGTCAAAGAGATTCTGGCTGGGAAGTGCAAGCAGTACGTTCCAGTCCACGAAATCATGGTCTGACGGAGAAAACGCGATGAGCATCACTTTGGCAGAGCCGCCCACGCTGACGGTGAAGGACTTCAAGGGCAAAGTCGAACCTGATTGGTGCCCGGGCTGTGGCGACTTCGGTTTGCTGGCGGCGCTGAAGACGGCGCTCGTGGAGCTCGGCTTGCAGCCGCATGAGGTGCTGACCATCAGTGGCATCGGCTGCTCGTCTAACCTGCCGGGCTACGTCAACACCTATGGCATGCACACGCTGCACGGGCGTGCGCTGGCCGTCGCGTCCGGCGCCCAGCTGGCCAACCCCGACCTCAAGATCATCGTCACCGGTGGTGATGGTGATGGGTTCGGCATCGGCGGCAACCACTTCGTTCACACTGCGCGGCGCAACATCGACCTCACCTACCTGGTGATGGACAACCAGATCTACGGGTTGACCACGGGACAAGTCTCGCCAACGAGCCTCAAAGGCATGCGCACCAAAAGCACGCCCGACGGCAACAACGATAATCCCATCAACCCCATACCGCTGGCCATCGCGGCCGGCGCCACCTACGTCGCTCGTGGCTACACTGGCCAGGTCAAGCACCTGGTAGAGCTGATCAAAGGCGCCATCCGGCACAAGGGCTTTTCGCTTATCGATTGCTTCAGTCCCTGCGTGACCTTCAATGACGACAACACGCATGAGTTTTTCAAGCAGCGGGTCGAGAAGTTGGAGGACATGGGGCACGATCCGGCGAATTTCAACGCCGCCATGGAGAGGGGCTACCAGTGGGGTGAGAGCATTCCGATTGGGCTGTTCTGGGAGCGCACAGACCTGCCAGCCCTGCACGAGCTGGAGCCGGTGCTGGGCGATGGCCCCGTTTCCCGGCGTTCACTCGGGATTGGGTCGGATATGGCCACCCGATTGATCCGGGAGCTGATGTAGCCGGCATCCAGTCTGCACAGACGAGCGGTACGGCGGGTTTCACGGCAGTGGGAAACACGCGCAAGGCCTCCCGTAAGTATCAGCCAACTGGCAGGAGCCTCTCCGAGCGTGGGACGTGCGCTGGTGTACCGTCGTACCCACTAACGCGACGGCGGCGGGGTGGGTGCTGGGATCGTTGCGCCGAGGCGCGCTAACACCGCCCTGAGCAGGGTTTCCCTGGCCTTTAAGTCCTCGCGCCAATCGCGGCTTTCGGTGTCTACGATTTCCATACGCAGGTTGCCCAGGTAGTCAGTCAGCACGCTGGTAAGCAGGGTCTGCTCTTCGGAGCTCAAGTCAAGGTTCATAGCATCCTCCAGTTCCATACTTGCGTGGCGCCTGGTGGCGAGCCCACGCGGTTCACCTATTGCAGATAGCGCTCGACGGTGGTGGCTTCTCGAACTCCGGCATCATCCGGGTTCTTGCCGGCATGTCGCCTGGCCCGACGCTGGCGCAGCAGATCCCAACATTGGTCCAGGGTAACCTCCAGAGATCGCAACCGGGCCTGCTCCTCGCTATCCGGGCCGTGGCCAACCCCCTGGGCTGCCAACTGGTGCTCCTCCTGCACTAACGCGCTGATGGCGATGAATATCTCTCTATCGTTCATGACATGCTGCTCCTCCTGTTTCAGCTCAGCTTCGTGTTGGACAACTACAGCAAACTGCTGGCCAGAAGCCGAGGCGCGGTCCACAAGGATCTGAGCAACTCGCGGATCAGCTCACCCCAGGCGTGTGAACTCCACGCACGCGACCAGCGACTACGCGTAGATCATCCCGTTTGTCCCAACAGTGACGGGTACGCTCGGGAGGGGGCGGCGCGCGGGGCCGCGCAGCACTTGGCTGCCCTGGGCAGGGTCGAAAACGGCACCGTGGCAGGGGCACACGAGCAGGCGCTGGCTGGGGGAATACTGCACGGTGCAGCCCGCGTGCGTACAAATGGCGCTGTAGGCGGCGACGTTGCTTCCCCCGAGCCATACCAGTACGGCCGGGCCGCCTGTGCGCGGTTCCTGAAATCCCAGAATGCCACCGTTCTGCCGGAGCCCGGCGAGCGAGCCGATGCTTTTTCCCGGCGGGCTTGTTGGCGCTACCCGCGCGCGGGCAGTGTTGGGCTGTGCGGCAGCGGGCGGGCTGGCGCTGGCTGGGGGCAATGCTGGGTGGGTGGGCGTGGGGCTGGCGGCGATTACCGCTGGCGCGGCCCGCGCTGCCGGCGGAGCCGTGGCCGTTGGCGCAGCCTCGGCTGTAGCCGCCGGGGCGACAGTTGGTAACGCCGGCGCCGTGGCCGAGGTGATCGCGAAGTCGGGTGGTGGTGCTCCCGCTGGGCCGGCTGCTCCGCCCGGGTCCGTGCCGCCAGGTGATGCGAAGCTCGGCTGACCTTTGGGTGCGATGGCCAGCACCCACACGAACCCGACCAGGGCGCCCATGAGCTTGGTCAGCAGCAGCCGGCGGCTCGCCAGATGTTCGGCGGCCGCCACTGTCGGTGTGGCTGAGCGACGTCCAAGGCTTGAGCCCAGGCTCTTCTGCAGGCTGAACACGCCACCGTCGCCCACCAACGCGATGGTTGCCCAGGCGACGGCGTAGATGCTGTCCGAACCCAGAAAATACGGCTGTACATCCCACGAGGCGGTCAGGAAAAGCAGGACGCTGAGCAGAGCTCCCACAATGGCCGCGAAGCGTACGAAGACGCCGAGGAGGGCGCTGATGCCTAGCCCCAGTTCCAGGTACATCACCAGCGAACCAATAGCGTTCGCGTTGGGCAGGGCCAGCCCGGTGAGCAGGAAACCGAGTGGCGAAGTCGCAGCGAACCCCTGCAGCTGGCCGCCGATGTAGCTGCTGGCGCCAGGAGTGAGGTAACCGGGATCAGTCAGCTTCTGAAATCCGGCATAGATGAACGTCAAGCCCAGGAACAGCCGCAGCGGAAGCGTCCCAAAGCGGATGAGGGGATTATCTGGCGGGGACGAGGGATCACGGCCAGTTGTCGCTGTGCGGGGTTTGGTTGCTGTGGATGAGAAGAGTTGCGCCCGGTAGGCTTCGGGCGAGAGCCGCACTCTCTCGCCAGGAGCGAGAGGCGCTGGCCGTCTCATGAGTGACTCCTCCTAACGCGGTCCGCGCTGGCGCTTGGACGCACCCTCCGCCAGCGCCGAGGAGCCTCCTGGCGCGCCTGTCCAAATCTGAAGGCCCAACAGCACACAATTGATCGGCGTGATACGTGCGCGGGCCGCCCGGACTGACTCGACCCACGAGCTCTCCATCCGGGCGGCCAACGCACGTGGGGATGCTAACGAGCGGATATTGGATTTGACTGAGAGCAGCCTGCGTGCGGCTGCGCAGCATGGGTTGAGGTAGGCGCGCGTGCTTCCGCCGGCGGCGGCGAGGTACGAGCCGCTGGAGGCGAGCTGGTAGGCCCACGGGAGGGCCCGAAATGCGGCCTCGGCACGCCACTTGAGCGGAGAGCTCTGGGTCGAGTCAGCTCAGGTGGGCAATGCGGAGGGCTGGCTTACGTCAGCCTGTCAGGCGTAAAGGTTCACGTTGGTGCCCTTGCCTTCAGCAGCGTCGGATGCAGGGGTGCTGTTGTCGTAGTCGCCGTCGCGGTCGATCTTGGTTCCGCTCTGCGTCTGCGTGGGCAGCGTGGACGCCGCCGCCGGTTTGCTGCTCTGCACGGGCATGTGTTGCGACAATGCCGTGGTAGCCGCAAGTGCGCTCAAAACCATGCTGGTGTACCTCCTTTCCGTGTCAAATGAGGAGCTGATCGGTCGCCCCTCGCTGTTACTATCGGCGCGAACAGGCTGATCGCCAGAGGTCGCACGGGTGCCTCGCCCGTTTTTCTTAGCTGAAATCAATGTTCCACGCTTACGGTGACATCCTGAGCGCATGAGCAGGACAGCGCGTACCGCTTTCGACACGCCGAGCACGCAGCATTCGGGCGAAACGGATGCCCTCGTGGCCGGCAACGCCAGGCTCACGGCCATGGCCGGCGTGCTGCTGCTGGTATTGCTGGCACTGGAGGGGCTGACCATCGTGCGCATTCGGCCGCTGCTGCCGTGGCACGTACTGCTGGGGTTTGCGCTCATCCCACCGGTGGTGCTGAAATTGGCCAGCACGGGGCACCGCGCTGTGCGTTACTACGCCGGCGACCCCCGCTATCGCGCCGCCGGTCCACCGCGGCCGCTGCTGCGTCTCATCGCCCCAATCGTGGTCGCCACCAGCGTAGGGGTTTTGGCGACAGGCGTGGAGCTGTGGTTCCAGGGGAACACGCGCGTGTGGGTGCACGCCCATCAGCTGCTGTTCGTGACCTGGTTCTTCGCCATGACTGTTCACGTGCTGGGATACAGCATTCGGGCGCCGCGGCTGACGCTGCAAGAGCTTGCGCCCAGCACCCGCCTGCCCGGGGGCCTGGCCCGCCAATCGCTGGTGATCGCGAGTCTGGTTCTCGGCGTTGCCCTGGCCCTCGCGCTGGCGACGCAGGCATCACCCTTCGTGCTGTCTCTTCGCTAACGACGCGCCCCGCTTCGCCCGCGCATCGGACCGGCGAGGGGGAGGAGCCCTGGGATGCAGCCCAGCATCGCAGAATCGTGCCGTGAGGAGCGCGCCCGAGAAGTGGTGCATTCGACAGCGAGGCCAGGCTCTTCAAGATGCCTACGGCACGAACGGGTCGCGGCCGTGACCACCGTCCCTGTGTGGAGCTTGTCCCCCCCTGCCGGCAAATTGTTAGACCGACTGTTGGTCTGTTATATTGATCGTATGCCACGGACGGTGAACCCGCGGGCGTACGGCTTGCGGCGCGAGGCCTTCCTCGACGTGGCGCAGCGGCTTATCCAGACTAAAGGCTACGAGGCCATGAGCATTCAGGACGTGTTGGATGCGCTGCAGACCTCGCGCGGAGCCCTGTACCACTACTTTGACTCCAAGCAGGGGTTGTTGGAAGGCGTGGTCGAGCGCTTCGTGGATGACGCACTGGGCTCACTCGCGCCGGTGCTGCATGATGCCTGCCTGCCTGCACCGCGCAAGCTGGAGCTGGCTTTCTCAGGGCTTGCGCGCTGGAAGGCTGGGCAGAAGGACCTGGTGCTGGCGCTCATCCCCATTTGGCAGTCCGATGCCAACGCCATTGTGCGTGAAAAAGTGCGGCGGCTGGCCGTCAGCCGCTTCGTGCCCCTGCTGGCCGGCATCATTCGCCAGGGGATTGACGAAGGTGTCTTCACCGCCTCCTCGGCGGAGGGCACAGCCATGGCCATCAACGCGCTCCTGCAAGGCATGCAGGATTGGGCGCTGAGCGCCTTCGTGGAGCGGCAGCAGGGGCTCAGCAGCTTCGAGGAGGTGCGGCGCATCGCCGCCTCGCTGACGGAGTCCCTGGAGCGGGTGCTTGGTGCGGAGCTGGGTTCGCTGACGCTGATGGACGAGCCGACATTGCGGTTCTGGTACGGCTGAAAGGAGACATTGCTGGTGAGCGCACAGGTGAACCCAATGGTGGAGCTATGCAACCTGACCAAGAGCTATGGTGCCAAGCGCGGTGTCAGCGAGGTGTCCTTCGAGGTGCCCGAGGGTGAGGTGTTCGGGTTCCTGGGGCCGAATGGCGCGGGC
Organism: Chloroflexota bacterium; assembly: GCA_035532895.1. Taxonomy (GTDB): domain Bacteria; phylum Chloroflexota; class JAJPGV01; order JAJPGV01; family JAJPGV01; genus DATKQD01. The sequence goes on along the minus strand of DATKQD010000034.1, from coordinate 6,748 downwards.
AAAACAACCACCATCCGCCTGTTGATGGGCCTGCTGCGTGCCGGCTCGGGTTCGGCGCGCATCGCCGGGCTGGACTGCTGGAAGGAGTCGGTCAAGCTCAAGCGCCTGGTGGGCTATGCGCCGGGCGAGCCGGCGCTCGATGGCGACCTGACCGGCGGCCAGGTCCTGGAGTATTTCGGCCACCTGCGCGGCGGCGTGGACCAGGCCTATGTGCGCGAACTGGTCCAGCGCTTTGAGCTGGACACCAGCCGGCGATTTCGCCACTACTCCACCGGGAACAAGCGCAAACTGGTGCTGATTCAGGCCTTCATGCACCGCCCGCGGCTGTTGATCCTGGATGAGCCAACCAGCGGCTTGGACCCACTCAACCAGCAGACCTTCGCGCAGCTGGTTCGCGAAGCCCGCACGGGTGGCAGCACCATTTTCCTGTCATCTCACGTGTTGAGCGAAGTGGAGCAGCTGTGTACCCGCGTGGGCATTATTCGCGAGGGTCGCTTGTTGCGCAGCGCGAGCGTGGACGCCGTGCGAGACATCAAGCACTACGACATCACCTTCACCTTCGGCTCCCCGGTTCCGGAAGCCGTCTTTGAACGGCTGCCCGGCGTCGCTCGCGTGGAGCACGTGGGAGACGGCCACGTACTCAAGCTGGGCATGCAAGGCGGGCCGGATGCCGTGATCAAGGCGGCGGCGGCCTATTCCGTGTTGTCTATGGCGACGCACGAGCCGAGCCTGGAAGACACCTTTCTGCGCTACTACACGGACAGCCCTACCCCCAGCGAGGGCAGCCGTGTGGCGTAGCAGCATCTTCCTGCGCAGCGTGCGGGCCTATCGCACGGGCATGCTGGGTTGGGGCCTGGGGATGGGGCTGGTGGTGCTGTCGGTGATGGCCAGCGCCGGCAGCTTGATCGGCACAGCGGCGCAGCGGCAGGAGTTGGTGCAGCTGGCGGGGACCTTTGCCTGGAATGCCGACGTCGTGGCGGTGGATACGGTGGGCGGCTACGCGACGTGGAAGATCGGCATCTTTATGCTGCTCATCGCCATATGGCCGGTGCTGGCCGCGAGCCGCATGCTGCGCGGCGAGGAGGAACGCGGCTCGTTGGATGCGCTGCTGGCGTTGCCGCGCGGGCGGGTTCGCGTAGCCCTGGAGAAGGCCGGCGCGCTGTGGGTTGCGCTGGCAGGCGCCGGCCTGTTGATCGCGATCCTGGTCGCACTGGGTGGCCGGCGCTTTGGGGCACAGTTCACGACCGGCGACGCCGCGTTGTTCGCCCTCAACCTGGTGTTGATCTGCGCCGCGATGGCTGGCCTGGCGCTGCTCATTTCGCAGTTCACCGTGCAGCGCGCCAGCGCCGCCAGCGGGGCCGGCGGCTTGCTGGTGCTGTTCGTGGTGGTGGACATGGTTCACCGCGTGATTCCAGGCACCGGGTGGCTGTCGCGCCTTTCACCGGTGTACTACTACAACCTCAGCAAGCCGCTGGTGCCGGGCTATGGTGCCAGTGCGGGCGGAATGCTCGTCCTGCTGCTGCTGGCGCTGGTCCTGCACGCCGCGTCGGTGAGCGCGTTTGTTCAGCGGGACATCGGTGGGGTGGTGAGCTTGCCGCGCGTCGTTCGGCGCGTTGAAACGGCTGGGCCACCTTCGCCGGCCTTGCCGGTGGCGGATTGGTCGCTCAATTCCGTCTTCGCGCGCAGTCTGCGCATGCTCGCGGTCCCGACGGCGTGGTGGACCCTGGTGATGGCCGGCTTCGCCGGGTGGATGGTGGTGGTGGTCCACCAAACTGCCGCGACACTGAACAACCTGCTGGCCGAATCGTCGAGCATCGCCCGGGCCTTCCGGCAACTGGGTGGCCAGGGCGCCGGTCTGGATGCCGCGCTGCTGGGCACCATCTTCCTGCTGTTACCGATCTTCCTGATGGCGTTTGCCGTGACCCAGGTGAACCGCTGGGCAGCCGATGAGGACGATGGTCGCCTCGAGCTGCTGCTCGCGACTCCGCTGTCTCGCGCAGGCGTGCTGCTGGGGCGCTTCGCCGCGCTGTCGTGCGCCATCGCGGCCATGGCTCTGGTTATCTTGCTGGCGGCCGCATTGGCGGCCGCGGCCAGCGATCTGCCTCTGGCGCCCGGCATGTTGGCTGGCGCGTGCGTGGGCATGATTCCCCTGGCCCTGTTGACTGCTTCCCTCGGCTATTTCGGCTCGGGCTGGCTGCGGACGGCGGCCGACACCGGTCTGCTGAGTTTTTTGCTGCTGGCCTGGTTATTCGTCGCCTTCGTCGGCCCGGATCTGGGCTGGCCTGGTGCACTGCTGCGGCTCTCGCCGCTGTACGACTATGGCCAGCCGCTGACGCAGGGCCTTTCGGTCGCGTCGTCGTTGAGCCTGCTGGCCTTGGCCGGGCTGGCGCTCGGCCTGGCGACGGTCCGCTTCGCGCGAAAAGACGTGGGCGTGTAGCTGGAAGCGCACGTCGCAACCTGATTCCTGCCGGGGAATGGGTGGGAAGGTCAGCTCAGTTCGTACTCCAGCGTCATGCTGATTTCGCCCTTTCGGTTCGCCACGGCTTCGCCGCTGCCGCGAATTCCCGCCAGCTCGCCGGTGCCGGATCCGGGGAGAATGGCGATCGCTCCGCGTGCCTCGCTGCCATCGTCACCGCCGAGATGCTCCAGCACAAAGCTGCCCGACTTGCCCCCGAGCCTACCGCTTACGCGCTCAAGCCCGAGCACGCGAGTTTGCTCGTTGGGACCGTAGAACATGAGGTAGCGGAGGGTTCCCTGGCCCTCCAGGTCGCCGTGAAACGTTTTGGACACACTGGTGTGGGTCATTTTCAACGCCCCATCGGCTTCGCTGAAGGTCTGCTCGTCCCAGCCCTGGATGGTGAAAGTGCAGGTGGCTGCTGTCATGCAGGACAACATAGCATCGGGCGCGAGAGCCGGCTCGGCGCGAGAGCCGGCTCGCGCGAGAGTACACTGAACCGCGTGGATGCCGCTGTGCAAGCCTACATTGAGGGCATCGCGCCGGAGTTCCGCCCGCTGTTCGAGAGGCTCCACGGGTTGGTTGTGTCGGCCCGCGGGGACGTGTCAGTGGTGCTCTCCTACCAGATGCCGACATACAAAGTAGGCAAGCGACGCCTGCATCTCGCCGTCTGGAAGCATGGCATCTCGATCTACGGCAGCCAGCCCGATCGCGACGCTGGTTTCACGGCCCGCCACCCGGAGCTCACGTCCGGTAAGGCCACCATACGGCTGAGGCCCGAAGACGCGGCCGCCATCCCCGACGCCGAGCTGGTCGACCTGGTGCGCGGCGTCCTGAGCCCTTGATCGGATCGAAAAACCAGACTCGCGCCTGGCCAGGTAGCTGCCAGGCGGCTACCTGGCCTATGGCTTCCGCCCAACCAGCGTGAGCTTCACTGACGAGCATAGCCAAGGTCTGATGACAATTTCCGCCAACCTGGCGACCACGCGGGCGGCTGCGGATCTGGTCTGACACAGACGCTCCCAGAGAGCGGAGCCTCTGCCGCTAGACCAGCCTCGTCATGAACACGCTGTTTGGATCCTCCGCATAGTCTGCGAACGGCTTGCAGTAGTCGAACCCGTACTTCAGATACAGGCGGCGGGCTGGCTCGAAAAGGTCGAATGAGCCCGTTTCGAGGCTGAGCCGGGAGTAGCCCCGCCGCTTGGCTTCGGCAATGACGTGTTCCAGCAACGCGGAGGCTACGCCGCTCCGACGGCGGGCTGGCGCCGTTCGCATCGACTTCAGCTCGGCGTGAGTTGCGTCCAATCTCTTTAGGGCGCCGCAGCCGACCAGGCGGTCGCCCTCCCGCGCTGCCCAGAGCGTGACCTCAGGGCTGCGCAGGCCTTCAATATCCAAGGCGTGCTGGCTCTCCGGCGGGCCAACCGAGTGGACCTCGCTCAAGTGCTCATGCAGGAACGCGGCGATCTCCTCGCCCGAGAGATCGTCGATTTCGATCCTCACTCGCTGAGGCCGCTGACGGGCCTGCGCCCGCCACCCGCGATCCGGCGATAATCGGTGCTATGGGCATCACCCTCCGCCACCCGCGCATCGTCCTGAACCTGCAAAGCTTCGCGCCTGATGAGATCCACCGCATGCTTGAGGTGGCGCGCTTCGCCGAGCGTCACGATATCGACGATATCAGCCTGAGCGAGCACGTGCTGATGAGCGTGGACCAGGCCACCAACCCTACCCAGGCGCACAACTACCTGGAAGCCTTCCCCGAGCCGCTGGTGATCTTCGGCGCACTGGCTGCCGCCACGGAGCGAGTCCGCCTCGTCACCGGCATCCTGATCTCGCCGCTGCGCCCCGCCGCGCTGCTGGCCAAGCAGGTGGCCACGCTCCACGCGCTCTCTCATGGCCGCTTCGTGCTGGGCGTGTCAGTCAGTTGGGACGCCAACGAATACGCGGCGCTGGGCGTGCCATTCGAGCGTCGCGGGCGCATCCTGGACGATCAGCTGGCAGCGTGCAAGGTGCTGTGGAGCGGCGCGCCGGTCAGCTTCGCTTCGGACACGGTGACCTTCAACAACGTCGCCTGCCAGCCGCGGCCGCGACCGGGCGAAGAGATTCCCGTGTGGTTCGGCGGCGTGTTCGGGCCTCGGCTGCTGCGCCGGGTGAGCAGCCTGGGCCACGGCTGGATACTCACGCCCGCGCTGGGCGAGACCGTGGCCACCCTCCGGCCCAAGATCAGGCAGCTCCGTGAGGCGATGGAGCGGGCCGGCCGTGACCCCGCCCTGCTCGAAGTGGCGGCCATGCCGGTGCAGCGCGCACCAGACCTGAAAAGCACCCTGGAGTGCGTGCCCGACATGATCGAGGCCGGCGTCAACGTGTTCCGGTTCGGGACCGCCGGCTGCCGCGGCGTCGAAGAGATGCGCGACGTTATTCAGGAGCTGTCCGCTGCCTTCCAGCCCTTTCGTAGCTGAGCAGGGTGCTTCCGATACTGAGGTCATCGCGCTGGGCGGATGGCGTCTTCGAGGTCTGGAAGACTCGTTTCCGAGTTTTGATGTTCGGCTCAATTGAAGCAGCGCAGCCGAACGTGTGCAGTGCGCGCTCGGCGGGCGAGCCGGCTGCCGGATGGAGGAATCACTGGCCTTTCGGCCAAACTTCGCACCTGACGCGCGGCATTGCTGTTGAGGACGCGACTCGACGCTGACGCTCACCGTTCAAGTGGTTGCCTGAGCCAGGGATCGATGATCTCCACGCCGGTCCCTTCGAAGTCGGCCACGTTGCGGGTTGCCAGGGCGGCGCCTCGGGCCCGACAAACGGCCGCGATCTGCGCATCGAAGCCGCTGATGGGTCTCCCGGCCCGCTCGCGAGTGCTGGCGATGATCGCGTACTGTTCCGCGGCCACCGCGTCGAACGGCAGGACCTGGTCGTGGTAGGTCGAGAAGATCTCGTCGGCCGTGGCGAGGAGAATCTGCTTTCTGCGCCCGTCCGTCAGCCGAGCTATGCCGTACCGAACCTCGGCGAGCGTGATGGCGGTTGTGCCCAACTCGCGCCTGCCTCGATCGCGGACCCAAGTCGCCACCTGGGGGTCCGGCTCCGGGCGCATGAGCTCGGAAACCACGTTTGTGTCGAGGACGATCAAGGCGAAGAGAAGTCCGCGGCGCGTGCCGAGTCGTGACGTTCGGGAAGTTCGACAGCAATGCCACCGAGCGCGCCGAACCGGTCGAGCAGCGCGGTGAACAGCCCAGCAGAGTCCACATCGTTGCGCAGTGCATCCGCCAGGATCGCGCGCGCCTCTGCCTCCATCGAGCGGCCCTGGCGCGCCGCGCGCACCTTCAGCCGCTGCTTCACCCCCTCATCCAGTCCGCGGATGTTCAGTGCCGCCAGAGTGCTACCACCTTGTGCAGGCAATGCTAGCATTCAGCCAACTTTCAGCGGCCTTGAGCCAGATTGGCTGCCTCACGCCCGGTTGCGCAGCAGCTTAGCCAGGCCATCGAGTAAGGCTCGCCGCGCTTTGGTAGCGTCATCGGCGCGGCCGTACAGGGTTGCATGCACGATGTTGCCTTCGACGTAGCCAAACACCTCCTGGGCCAGGAGGGTTGAATCCTCCTCCGCCGCGATCCAGCCGTTCGCCTGCAGCGCGTCGACGAAACGCGTGACCTCATCTCGCCAGCGTGCGTAGATGCCCGCGAGCTTCGCCATGGCTTCCGTGTCGTCGCGATGCTGCTGTCGGAAGTCAACCATGACGAGCACCCACTCGGTCAGGCCATCCAGTGACGTGGCGAAATGCGCGAAGACGTGCTCCAGGAGCTGCTCAGGTGGCGTGATGGACGGGTTGTACTCCTGCGCCAGCTTGGACCAATCGCCGCGCAGACGCTCGCGCGAGGCGACACGTGCCAGAAGCAGTCTGCCTTGTTGGCGAACAGGTGGTAGAAGGCTCCGGGCGTGTAGCCTGTGCCGGCTACGATATCGGCGACCGTGGTCGCGGCATACCCCTTGGCCTGAAAACTGTGCATGGCTGAGCGTACGAGGGCGTTGTAGCTCGCGTCGCGCTTGTGGTCCCACTTGGTTCGGCCAGCGCGAATCACTTGCCCATCAGCTGCCGAGACATCCTACTGATGGAATCATACAGTTATGAATGTATTACCATGAGCAGCGGGCTGAGCTGAGGGGAAGGTGAGTACGGGCAGATCCGGTCGATGGGCTGAATTCGTCCGGCGGCAGGCCGGCTGGCGTAATCCCGTGGTTATCCTCAGCGCCGTTGCCGGCATCGCCTGGGCCGGCAGCTCGGTGATGGCCCCCTTGCTGCCG
>DATKQD010000033.1:0-4033 GCA_035532895.1 Chloroflexota bacterium | reverse complement strand
CAGAAGAGAACGAGCTCGTCACCCAGGTAGGACCGGGCACACCCATGGGCGAGCTATTCCGGCGCTACTGGCTGCCGGCCATGCTCTCCGAGGAGCTGCCGGAGCCAGACTGCGCTCCGGTGAAGCTGCGCCTGCTGGGCGAGGACCTGGTGGCGTTTCGCACTACCAGCGGGCAGGTGGGTGTGGTCGAAACCTGGTGCCCGCACCGCAACGCCAACCTCTACTGGGGCCGCAACGAAGAGGAGGGGCTGCGCTGCATCTATCACGGCTGGAAGTTCGACCGAACGGGCCAGTGCGTGGACATGCCCAACGAGCCGCCCAACAGCCGCTTCGCCGAAAAGATCCACCTGCGCGCCTACCGCGCCGAGGATCGCGGCGGCGTGATCTGGGTGCACATGGGTCCGCCCGAGCTGGGCGCGCAGATTCCGGGGCTAGAGTGGATTGACGTGCCCGCCGCGCAGCGCAGCGTCTCCAAGCGCCTGCAGGCCTGCAACTGGCTGCAGAACCTGGAGGGCGAGGTCGATTCGGCGCACGCGGCTTTCCTGCACGGCTCGGTCGGGCCTAACGGCATGCTGCCCTACAACGGCAACGACGATCGGCACCCCATCTTCTCCATTCTGGAAACGAACTTCGGCCTGGCCATCAGCGCGCGGCGTGATGCGGGACCGGACGCGTACTACTGGCGCGTCACGCCCTTCATGCTGCCCAGCTTCACCATTGTTCCCCGTGCGCGCGAGGCCAACTACATCTTCACCGCCGCCGTGCCGGTCGACGACGAGCAGATGATCGGACTGACCGTGGTCTGGAGTCCGGATCACGACGTACCATCCTTCCCGGCGGTCGAGGTGGACGCGCAGCACCAGTCCCTGCGCAACAAGGCCAACGACTACCTCATCGACCGGCAGGAGCAGAAGACGAAGAGCTTCACCGGCATCAAGGGCGTGCGCGTGCAGGACATGGCTGTGCAGGAGGATCAGCGCGGTCCGATTTCGGACCGCTCCACCGAGCACCTCGGTACCAGCGACCTGGGTGTCATCGCTACGCGGCAGCGGCTGCTCAAGCAGGCCCGCGCGTTGCAGGCCGGCCAGGAGCCCGCCGAGCCGCGCAATCCCAGCGCCTTTCACCTGCGCTCGCTGGCCCTCAACGCCCCCCGGGCCGTGCCCTGGGTGGAGCTGATGCAGCGGCACATGTTCCTGGGCACCGCCTCCCAGGTCCGGAGCTAGCGGTCGAGCCCGAATTGCGAAGCGCTCGACCGCAAGCAAGCTTCGGAGGCCCTATCCCAGGGCGCTTTTGGTGCGCGTACTACACTGTGCGCACGAACTCGTCTGTCCTGAGGAGGCACGGCCATGGCTGTTGACGCCAACAAACCGCCGGAAACGGCGCAGATCGCTGCCATCACCCCCGAATTGGAGCGCTTTCGGGATGAGTCGCTGGCTCGGTCCGAAGCAGTGCGCAAGAAATTTCAGCACGACCGAGGCATCGCCTTTGGCCCGCACCCGCGTCAGGTGCTCGACGTGTACTACCCCAGCCGCACCGCCGGCCTGTCGCCGGTGTTCGTCTTTCTGCACGGCGGAGGTTTCCGCGGCGGATCTCCTGCCGGCGTGAGCTACATGGCGGCGGCCCTTCTGGAGCAGGGGGTCACCTTTGTAGCCAGCAGCTACCGGCTCGTGCCCGAAGTGAAATTTCCCGATATGGCCGAGGACGCGGCGCTGGCGCTGCGCTGGGTGTACCAGAACATCCGCGGCCACGGCGGCAACGAGGACCGGGTGGTGCTCTCGGGGCACTCCGCGGGAGCGTCGCTGGCGGCGCTGGCTGGCTTTCGCCCTGGCTGGACGCATCAAATGGGCGTGCCGGAGGACATGGTCAAGGGCCTCGTACTCATCAGTGGGGGCTACGTGAACCGGCGCGCGGGAGACGATGTGAACACCGCCTCGCCCTACTTCGTTTCCAACCTCACCGAGTCCATCGAGCGCACGCCGGAGCGCACCATCGTCGTTACCGCGCAGAATGACTTGCCCTTCTGCCAGCCCGATGCTGAGGCGCTGGTGGCGGCCTTGCGGGCCCGCGGCGCCTCGCACGAGTTCATCAGCGCCGTGCCCGACACCGATCACTACTTCGTGGGCCACAAGCTGGCCGAGGCGGATGGCGCCATCTTCGGCGCCGTCCGGACGATGCTCAACCTCAAGTAGCCATTGTGCCCCCTGCCGGCAGCCGGCAGGGGGCACAATGGAAGGCATGCTCCTTCGTTTGCCCTGGCGCAGGGCCGCGTCATGCTGAGTCCCGCGCCCGCCCAACTCGCCACGCGCCGCGCGCAGGTGGTGGTAGCCGTGGTGTTCGTGGCCAGCAACTTCATGAGCGCGCTGGACAGCACCATCGTGAACGTGGCGCTGCCCGCGCTGGCCAGGCAGTTTCGCGTGGGCACCTCGCAGATCGACTGGCTGGTGATCGGCTACATGCTCAGCCTGGCGCTGTGGATACCCGCGTCTGGCTGGATTGGTGATCGCCTGGGTACCAAGCGCACGATTTTGATTGCCCTGGCTGCCTTCACGGTCGCGTCCGCTTTCTGCGGGTTATCGACCAGCCTGGGTGAACTCGTGCTCTTCCGGGTGTTGCAGGGCGTGGGCGGCGGCATGCTCATACCCGTTGGCGTCACGATGCTCATGCGAGCCTTTCCGCCGGCGCAGCGGGCCAAGGCGGCGCGCATACTGGTGATTCCCACAGTTATCGGGCCAGCCTCCGGGCCGATCCTCGGCGGTTTTCTGGTGGACCGCTTCTCCTGGCATTGGATCTTCTTCGTCAACGTGCCGGTCGGCCTGGCGGTCCTCATCTTCGGCCTGCTGTTCCTGGATGAGCAGCGCGAGCCCAACGCGGGGCGTTTCGACGTGCAGGGCTTCGTCCTTGCCGGCGTGGGCCTGGCGCTGGTGCTGTTCAGCTTCAATGAAGGCCCTACGGATGGCTGGACTTCCGGCACAGTCCTGATCAGCGGCCTGGTCGGGCTGGCGGCCCTGGCGCTGATGGTGCACGTGGAGTTGCGCAAGCCGGAACCGATGCTCAAGCTGGATCTGCTCACCGAGCGGCTCTTTCGTGCTTGCAATCTGGTATCGCTCTTCGGCTTCGGCTCTTTTGTGGCACTGCTGTTCGTCATGTCACTCTTTCTGCAGCAAGCGCGGGGCGAATCCGCGCTGTCCACGGGATTGATCACCTTCCTTGAGGCCATCGGGGTCGCTGTGTCGTCGCAGATTGTGGGGCGGGTGTACCTGCGCCTGGGGCCGCGGCGCCTCATGGCCGGCGGCACCGCGGCCATGGCGCTCGTGATGGTCGTCATGGGCCTCAGCAACCTCAGCACCAGCTTGTGGGCGCTTCGGTTGCTCATGTTCCTGGCCGGCTGCTGCATGGCCAACATGTTCATCCCGCTGCAAACGGCCACCTACGCCCGCATCTCGTCGGCGGATACGGGGCGTGCTTCGGCCATCTTCTCAGCGCAGCGGCAGGCGGCCGCGGCCATTGGCGTCGCCGTCGTGGCCACCGTGCTCACCAGCCTGCTGGCCGGCTCAGGTGGGCTGCTGTCGGCACCGCCCACGGCCCAGCTGGCCGCGTTTCAGAAGGTGTTTTTCGTGGATGCCGCCCTGTCGCTCGTCGCCACCTTCATCTCGCTCACCGTCCGCGATGCGGATGCCTCCAACACCATGCGCGGCGCGTCAACCGCCGGAATCCGGCGTGAAGATGCTCTCAATCGTCAGGCTGAAGACGCTGGCCAGGCCGAAGGCCAACGGCAGGCTCGGGTCGTACTTGCCGGTCTCGATGGCATTGATCGTTTGGCGCGATACGCCCAGCGCATCCCGCCGGGTGCGCCTGCGACCAGTCCTGCTCGGCACGCAGCACCCTGAGCCGGTTGTCGGGCTGGTAGCGCGAGCCGATCAGTCGGTGGCAACCTCGGCGGAGGCGGGCATGAACGCCCACACCAGCACCATGGCGAAAAAGAGGACCAAACACACCACCAGGACCATCCGCGCCTCCTATACCTGATATGCCA
>DATKQD010000032.1:0-2938 GCA_035532895.1 Chloroflexota bacterium | reverse complement strand
TGTCGGCGCGCTGCCGCCATCTCGCTAATGTCTGTCGCTGAAATGACTTGTTGGGTCTTCCCCGTGGGATCGCCGAAATGGCATGTATTCGAGGATGTGAAGCTGCCGGATGGCATCTCATCCCTGGGCGTCATTGACTCCTGCACCAACTATGTGGAACACCCCGAGCTGGTGGCGGAGCGCATCGTCCGCCTGGCCAGGCTGGTGGGAGCGCGAGCGCGTGACAGCCGGCACAGGCTGCGGCTTCGGTACCCTTGTCGGGCGTGAAACCGTGGCGCCGTCGATCGCCTGGCACAAGCTGCGTTCGCTGGCCGAGAGCGCCGAGCTGGCTACGCAGCAGCTCTGGGCGGGGTGACGCCAACAAAGGTGGCCGATCGTTCTGGGGACCGTGCCTGGCCGGGTGCTGTCCGGACCGCCTCGAAGACGTGAGGCGCTCCCGGCTGTCCGGAGGTAGGCGACCAGCTTCCGGTCCGTGCCCAAACTCGGACGCCGAGTTCACCTGCCGCGCCTGGGCGCCTCGCGTAAACGTCCCGCCTGGAGGGACGACGGCCTTGACATCTCCAACGGCGAAGAGCAGGGTGGTGTCATGCTGAGCGTCGAAGACAATACACTGATCACGCGGGTTGGCCCCGGCACGCCGATGGGCAGCCTGATGCGCGAATACTGGCTGCCGGGGCTGCTGTCATCCGAGCTGCCGCAGCCGGATGGCGACCCGTTGCGGGTGATGCTGCTGGGCGAGCAGCTCATCGCCTTTCGGGACAGCAACGGGACCGTCGGTTTGCTGCAAAACTCCTGCCCGCACCGTGGCGCGAGCCTGTTCTTCGGCCGCAACGAGGAGTGCGGGCTGCGGTGTGTGTACCACGGCTGGAAGTTCGATGCGGCGGGCACCTGCGTGGATATGCCGAACGAGCCGGCGGAGAGCAATTTCAAGCACAAAGTCAGGGCGCTAGCCTACCCGTGCCTGGAGCGCGGAGGGATCGTGTGGGTGTACATGGGGCCGCGCAGCAGCCCGCCCCCGCTGCCGGACCTGGAGGCCAACATGCTGCCGGAGGGCGAATGGAGCGTGAACGCTACCCAGCGCGAATGCAACTGGCTGCAGGCGCTGGAAGGCGACATAGACACCAGCCACTTCGGCTTCCTGCATATGGGGGCACAGAAGCCGGAGGCTCAGCAGGAGGGCACGTTCTCGCACTATGCGCTGGCTGACCGCGCCCCCAAATACGAGGTGGTGGATACGGACGGCGGGGTGATGTACGGCGCCTACCGCGATGGCCGCCCCGGTGAGGACTACTGGCGCGTAGCGCAGTTCATCCTGCCCTTCTACACCATGCCGCCGCAGGGCGTGCTGGGACGCAAAGTCATCGCCCGCTGCTGGGTGCCAATGGACGATCAGCACATCTTCTTCGTGACCATGTCGCCGCGTCGGGGCATGCCGCGGCCGCCGGGAGGCCAGGGCCAGGGCTTCGGCTCGCGGTTGCTGCCCAACAGCACGGATTGGTTCGGGCGATTTCGCTTGCAGGCCAACGCTGCCAACGATTACGAAATTGACCGCGAGGTGCAGCGCCGCAACGAAGGCACCAATGGCTACACCGGCATCAACGGCATTGGCCTGCAGGACCAGGCGGTGACCGAGAGCATGGGGCCCGTGTACGATCGCAGCCACGAGCACCTGGGCACCAGCGACAGCATGATCATCCGCGTGCGGCGGCGCTTGTTGGACGCGGCGAGAGCGCTGGGCGACGGTGGCGCGATCCCGCCCGGCGTGGACACGCCCGCCGTGTACCAGGTGCGCGCGGGCGGCACGTTCCTACCCAAAGGTGTGGACTGGGTGCAAGCCACTCAGAATTTGCGGGCGGCCTTCGTGGAGCACCCGGATCTGGATCCCGCGGTCAGCGGCCCGCTGACCGGGTAGCCGTCCCAAGGGGCTGGGTCGCGGCCGCACGCTGCTGGTCGGCCTCGGTGGTGTGCGGCGAGGAGGTTGCAACCGCCTTTGGTCCGGGGGCCGGCTGCAACGCTCGGGAGATGTCCGCGGCGGCGGAGATGACGGGACCGGCCAGAGCGTGCAGCTTGGCCGCGTTCATGCGGTCGGCCGGGCCGGATACGCTGACGCCGGCAAACACGTCACCCCGGGCGGACCGGATGGGCGCCGCGATAGAGTGCAGGCCCACCATGAACTCATCGACGTTGGTGGCGTAGCCCAGCCGCCGAACGCGCGCCAACTCCTGACGCAGCGCCGCGGGGTCGGTAATGGTGTAGGTGCTGCGTGGATGGAGCCCCCGCTCGATGACGCGGTTGATGGTCGCTTCGCCCTGGAACGCCAGCACGGCCTTACCGAGGCTGGTAGTGTAGGTCTCGCTGCGGCGCGCCATCTTGCTGGCGGGATTGGGGCTGCGCGCGCCTTCTACCCGGCCAATGAACACGATCTCCAGGTCCTTCAGCATGCCCAGGTGCACGCTTTCGCCGCTGAGGCGCGCCACCTTCTTCAGCATGGACCCGGCGACGTCCAGCAGCTCGCTGCGTGCCTGCACCAGGAACCCCAGCTCGATGAGCCGAAGGCCGAGGTTGTACCGGCCGCTGGGTCCATCATTGGCCAGCAGCCCAGCCCGCGCCAGCTGGCTGGCCATGCGCTGCGCCGCGCTTTTGCTGATGTTCAGGCGGCGGCCCATCTCTCGCACGCCTATCTCCTGCTCGGTGATGAAGAGGTCCAGCAGCGCAACAGCGCGTTCAATGGTGGACATGCTGGGGGTATTATCGTCCGCGAACCGCCGACTCAATGCACCCTCCGCCGGCTTTGGAAGTCGGTGGCCATTGACCGGAAATTCAAAGCAGCTACGGCAGCTCAGGGAGAGGGAACCGGGACGAGGGAACGGGAGACTGCCTGCGCTGGGGCGCGGCGCGGGTGGGCCGTAGAATCGCTCGAGATGGCATCGGGCTGGCG
>DATKQD010000031.1:0-6177 GCA_035532895.1 Chloroflexota bacterium | reverse complement strand
AGAGTTCGCCAGGCGCACGAAGGCTGAGTAGTCGAAATCCGGCTGCGTAAGCACACCCGGCGGCGGAAGGATGCGCAGCGTGCGCAGGGCGTTCGGCCGAGCATCCTGCAGGACTAGTGGATACGATGGCACCTGGTAGGATGACGCCCAGAAGAGTCGCAGCCGCAGCGTGCCGCCCGCGGGCACCTGTGCCAAGCTGACACGATTCCAGCCCGCCAGCTCCATGGCGTGCGCGAAGAGTATCGGTTGGCGGTACTGCACGCCGGCAGACACGGCGTCGCCATACACCGGTGCCGTCGCACCAAAGCTGTGCGCCACAGTCAGCAGCCCTGCCCCAACGGTCACCGCGGCCAGCCCGCTGGTGCAAGCGCTCGCCAGCACATTCAGCCGCCGCGGAAGGCTGGCCAGGCCAAGTGCCAGGAACACCGCGCAGGACGTGAGCGCCGGCAGAATGAAGCGCGCGTGCGCCGTAGCGCCGTCGTCCAGCTGCACGCCATGCCACAGCACCACCGCTGCCAGGCTGCCGGCCAGGGCGAGCCCCAGCAGGAGCAGCCCGCCAGCTCGTGGTGCCGCAATGAGCTTGCTCGCATTGAGGCGTGGCCGCCTCGCCAGCTTCAGCAGCAGACCGAGCAGCGCCAGCGCCGCCATGACTTTGAGGGCAAGGTAGAACGCATCGGGCAGCTGAACAAGCTCCCAGCCGAAGGAGCCCCAGTAGGTTTGGAACACCTCTTGCCACACACCCCAGGCGTAGCCGGGTGTCAGCTCGTGCAGGACCACGGGCACATTGGCCGCGTAATGCGTCAGGAAGCCCCTGGCCGGGCCTGGCCGGAGGAAGTACCAACCGGCAACGGCAGCCAACCCAATGGCGCAGCCCGCCAGCCGCCCAACGCAGCGCCAGGCCCGGCCAGGCCGCTTCACCGCCCGCTCGCGCAGCGCCAGGATCAGCGCCGCGACCACCGGCAGCGGCAGCAACACCACGGTGTTCGTTTTGGCCAGCAACGCCAGCCCCAAGCTGGCGCCGATGGCCACAAACCACGCGGCCACTCGGCGCTGGGCATCCAGGACACGCACCAGCAGCGCCAGGGCCAGAGCGGACGTGAGGGCGGCAGCGTTATCGTTATCGATGCTGGCACTGGAGAGGAGAAAGACCGGCGTCAGCGCCGCGAGAAGCGCCGCGAACAGCCCCAGCCTGGCCCCCAGCAGGCGTCGCGCCGTAAGCCAGATGAGCGCGAGTGTGAGCGTGCCCATGGCCACCGACACGGCTCGCATGATGTGCGCCCCCAGCACCATGCCGTGGTAGGGCCAGGCCTCAGTAAGGGTGTGCACAGCCACGGCGTTCCGGTTGGGGTGATTCGGCCAGGTGAAGTAGGGGTTGCGCACCCAGGACACATAACGGTTGAGATCGATGCCCTCCACGAAAGGCGCTTCAAGCGCGTAGTAAAGGGGCGGCTGAAACAGCTCATTGGGCGGGCGATCTACCAGCGACGGCAGGAGCACCTGGCTGCTGGGAAGCACGTGTCGCTCGGCCAGAAATTTGACGTATTGAAAGTGCTCCGGCTCATCCAGCGCCTCCCATAGCGGGTTGATCACACTGAATGCCAGCCCCAGCAGAAAGAAGCCCGCCAGCACCACCGCGGGCAGTACGCGGGAGGTCAGCTGAGGCAAGCCCCGGCCGGCGCCGCAACCCAGGCGCTGCGCCAACCGCCTTTCAACACCACCATCCTGTCGGCCTACTGTAGCCGCTTATGCCCCAACCTCGCTGCCCTGGGCCATCGAACGTGATAAGTCAACCGGCGTCAGGGACCATCGGGGCAGCGTTGCGGGCCCTTCAGGCGAGGTGCACTACACTGCTGGGTGGCTTGTGCACATCGCGAACCGCCGGGGCTGGACCAGCCGAAAGCTGGATGCTTGAGGAAAATGCGGTGAGCCGGTGCTGGAGAGCGCGGGTGGCCGACGTTTGACCCAGACTGATCGTGCCCAGCCCGATGGCGTGACAGCACCGGGAAAACGGAGGAGTTGGTGGCCGGGGCCCGCTGGGATATTCAGCCGCCCCTGGGTCGAACTGCTGCTGGTGCTGGCTGTGCTGGGCGTAGCGACATTCTTCCGGGCCTACCGCCTAGCCGAGATTCCACCGGGACTGGACCTGGATGAGGCACGCGACGGGCTGGAGGCGGCGCGGATCCTGGCCGGACAGCATCCCATCATGTTCACCACCTTCGATCCTCGTGAGCCCGCCTTCTTCTATACACTGGCGGCCAGCATCGCCCTTCTGGGCCATACGGGATTGGCGCTGCACGCGGCGCCGGCGGTGTGGGGCGTCGCCGCGGTTGGCCTGACGTACGCCGTAGCGCGGCAGTGGTTCGGGCGCTGGGTGGCCGCGCTCTCGGCGCTGGGCATGGCCACTTCATTCTGGCAGGTGGTGGAATCACGCTGGTCCATCCACAGCATCACCTTTCCGGTCGTCATTCTCCTCTTCCTGTCTGTCTTCTGGGAAGCGCTCAGCCGCAAGTCAACCTGGCTGTTTGTGCTGTCCGGAGTGTGCTTGGCCGTAGGCCCCTATGCCTTTGTCGCGGCCCGGCTGCTGCCGTTCACGATTGTGGCTGTTCTCGCCCTGCAGTGGCTGCTGGATCGCGATTCCGTGAGGGGCATCTGGCGCGGACTGCTCGCGGGGGCCGCGGTCTGTGGGGCGCTTGTGGTGCCGCTGGCGCTGAAGTTCATCACGGATCCGAGCTCATTCACGGCCCGCGCCGCTCAGGTCAGCGTGTTTGGACCACCGCTGCCGGGCATCGCGCCGCTTACACCCGTCCAAACCATTCTGCGTACGCTGGGCATGTTCTTCATCTCGGGCGATGCCAGCTGGCAGAAAAATATCCCCTACCGACCAGTGTTCGACTGGTGGCTGGCGGCTCCCTTCTGCGTTGGCGTTCTGTGGGCCAGCTGGCACTGGGGCCGGACGGGGCAAAGCATCCGTTCGGCTTTTTGGCCGGATGCAGACAGGCGGTCGCCCTGGCCAACTGCCGAAGGCATGCGATCCGCGGCCCGGCTGCGTCCTTGCCTCTGGCTGCTGGCTGCCCTTATCACCACGTTGATCCCTGGATTCTTCTCTCGGCCGGCGCCCCACTTCAGCCGTACGGTCGGGGCGGGCCCCTTCGCGTACATGCTGCTAGCGCTCGGCTTGACGGTTATTGTCAGCTGGCTGTCTACTCGGGGGCACGCCTTCAAGCTGCTTGCCTCTGCCGGAGCTCTGGCGCTGATCGGCCTGCTGGCCGCCACCACATTCGATGAGTATTTCGGTTACTGGGCGCATACGGACGGTACGCTGCACGACTTTGAGTTTGGACAGGTAGTGGATGCGCGATTTCTGAGCACGGCCAGGGTTCCCCCCCGGAACACCGTGCTGTTCCTGGGCTATGACTCAGGCACCGCGATCCGCTTCCTTGCCCCACGCTACGACAGCGCTGTGTGGATGGAAGATTTCACCCAGCTTGTTCCTTTGCCACCCGTTCTTCCGGCTACCTATGTGTTCGCGTCGCCTTCGCTGCCCCAGGCCGCCGCGGCGCCATCCATTCTGCAGTTGTATTTCCCGGGCGCGCGCGTTATTGACCAGGCCGCCTTTCAAAACGGCGATCAGGCGGCGAGGATCTATCGAGTCGATGCCGCGCAGGTCCGCGCCTTTCAAGGAACGGCGCGGCCGGTCAATGTGGACTTCCGGCATGAAGTGCGTCTTGAGCAGGCCAGCCTCCCCGGTGGTGACATCCCGGCCCGCCCCGGCATGCAAATCCGCCTCGGCCTCACCTGGAAGATGCTGAAAGATAGCCACTTGAACTACGCCGCGTTCATCCACATCATCAACTCGTCCGGCAAGCTGGTCGCGCAGGATGATCGCCAGGGCATGGCTTCCTTCGGTTGGAGAGCCGGCCAGCAATTCCTGTCACTGCACCTCATCGCCCTGCCCAAGCGGCTTCCGCCTGGCCGCTATCGCGTGCTGGCCGGCATGGATCAGCGATCCCAGGGCTCCCAGCCAAGCCGCTCTCTGGGCCAGCTGGCCCGACCCATCACCCTCTGCACACTGGTGGTCAACACCTGAAATGGACGGGGACCTTACTTACGCACCTCGCCCAATCACCTCCACTGGCACACATAGCCGGACACCGGAGACAGTCCTGGTGGTGGCGTTGCTGCTTGTTGCCGCGTTTTTCCGCTTGTACCGGCTGAACTCCCCCGTACCTGGCGTGATCGTCGATGCCGGCTTCATCGGGCTGGATATGCGCGACGTGCTGGCCGGCCATTGGCACATTTTCTTCCCGAACGCCACCGGTCACGAAGCCCTCTTCATCTACTGGGGGGCTCTCATTATCTGGCTTGGTGGCGCAAATCCCTTCGCCCTGGAGTTCGCGACAGTCTCGATGAACCTGCTTGGCGTTGCCGCGGCCTTCCGATGTTTCAAAGCCCTGTTCGGGTGGCGGATCTCGATTGTTGCCAGCATGCTCTTCGCAGTTTCGTTCTGGATGGTCAACGTCGGCCGGCTTGTTTACACAGCCAACTCCCTGCCCGTCTTCCTGTTAGCAACGATCTATTTGCTGTGGAGAACACTTCGGACAGGCAAACGGAAATACGCCGTTCTGGGCGGCTTGGCTCTAGGACTTACGCTGTATACCTATCTGGCATCACGAGCGCTTCCGCTGCTGATCGTCCTGATCTGTCTGGCTGAATGGCGCTTGGCGCTGAGGCGCTGGCGGCCCCTGCTGATCTTCACCGTGATTGCACTGCTGATCGTAGCCCCAGAAGCGATCTACCTCGTACTCCACCCAACGATTGCCCTGGAGCGAGTCGACATGGTGGCGTTGAATACGCGCGGCCGCCTTCTCAAGGGAGCCGGCACCACGCCCGTTCAAGGATTCCTCAACGTGGCCGGTATGTTCTTCATCAAAGGCGATATGAACGGTTTCGCCAATATCCCAGGCCGGCCGGTCTTTGATCCCTTGACGGCCGCCTTTTTTGCCGCTGGCTTGGCAATCGCGATCTTCGAGTCACGGAGAAATGCAAGATACCGCTGGCCGCTGCTCTGGCTGGTAGTGATGAGCTTGCCGAGCGCGCTGTCACTGGAAAGCCCCCACAGCGTCCGGCTGTACGGCATGGCCCCGGTCACCTTTCTGTTTCCAGCGTTGGCTTTCGCGCCGCTGTGGGACACGCGTGGCCACCACTCAACAGAAGACCGTGAGAGCGGACGCCTCGCCCCAGGTGGGGTTGGTAGCGGAGGGCAGCGCGCGTTGAACATCGCATCAGTCGCTGTTGCGACGGCGATTGTGGCTGGTAACGGGGTCAGCACATTTGGCCTGTACTTCGGGCAATTTCAGACCAGCTCCGCCAACTACCGAATGCTCCAGGGCAACCAGACGAAGCTGGCGCAATTTGTGGCCACGCAGCCGGAATCCACTATGTATTTTTCGGATGGCGAAGGCACTGCCGTCCGCTTCCTTGATCCCAATACGCAGAATCAAGGCTGGTTTCAAGAGGAAAGCACGGCCGTTCCTCTTCCGCCTCACGTGTCCGGCGACATCCTCTACGTGGCCGCGCCCAACGCCGCTCTTAAAGACACCGCGCGTTTGTGGCTGCCGGGATTAGAAGCATTGCCCTCCTCACCGGGACCGGACGGAGCTCCAGATTTTTGGGCGTTTCGCTGGCCTGCCGCTTCTGCTCGTAGATTCTTGTCTGCTCAGCGGCCGCTGCCAGCGAATATGAAACCCGATTTTCGTCTGGTGAGCTACGAGCCGGTCAGGCTCCCCGGCAGGCTGGTGATGAATCTCATCTGGCAGCAGCTCAGAGCGGACGGACCCTATGACATGTTCGTCCACCTCATCGACCGTCGGGGCAAGCCGATCGCACAGGCAGATCGCTTGGTGTGGCCAGTAAAGCGCATTCACGGCTCGCTCGACTTCGACCAGGTCCCAAGCTCGGACGATCTCCTGCTCACGCAGCACGAGCTTTCCGCTCCACCCGGCACTTACGTGGCGGAGATCGGCGTGGCTCATCGACTGGCGCGCGACCGAAGCCAGCTCGTTGGAGGGCCTATTGGCGAAGTAGCTCGCGTCACCGTCACTATCCGATGACCAAGGCGCGTCTCCAAGACACAGCGCTCGGTGTGGCTCTGCTCCTGCTCGCGGCATTCTTCCGGCT
>DATKQD010000030.1:0-17347 GCA_035532895.1 Chloroflexota bacterium | reverse complement strand
GCCGTTCTCCAGGCGGTTCACCTCCACGATGAGGCGCGTGGCGGCTGCCGTGGTGATGGCAGAGTCCACCACCATGACGGCCGGGCCGGCCAGCTCTTCGATGCACTCGCGCAGCAGGGGGTAGTGCGTGCAGCCGAGGATGAGCGTGTCGATGCCATGCTTCAGCAGCGGTTGCAGGTAGCCGGCAACCGCCTGGCGGGTTTCGGGCGCGGCGGCCTGGCCGGCCTCCACCAGCTCCACCAGCGTGGGGCAGGCCTGCTCCCACACCTCGGCCGCCGGGTTCAGATCCTTGATATGGCGAAAGTAGCCCCGGCTCTTCACCGTCCCGGCTGTCGCCATAACGCCGATGCGTCGGTTGCGGCTGGCCAGCGTTCCGGCCTCGGCACCAGGCCGGATGACGCCCACAATGGGCAGCGGAAACGCGCGACGCAGGTCATCCAGCGCGGCGGCGGTGGACGTGTTGCACGCTATGACTACCAGCTTGACGTTGCGCTCGATAAAGAAGCGCAGCACCTCGAAGGCGAACTGCCGCACCTGCCGCGGCGGCCGGGGCCCATAAGGGCAGCGGGCGTAGTCGCCCAGGTAGACGGTGCTTTCGTTCGGCAGCTGGCGCTGAATTTCGTGCAGCACGGTGAGGCCGCCGACGCCTGAGTCGAACACGCCGATAGGGCGTGCGTCACTGCCCATCAGATGCGCATCAGCAACGCCGCGCAAGCATCAAGTGCACGACTGGGATCAATCCCTATTTCGCCTATCAGTGATGCGTTGGCTCGCTCTTGAGCAGCGAGATGCCGTGCTCCAGTACGGGCAGGATCACCGCCAGGCACTCGGTACACGCCTTTGGGCTGCCCGGCAGGTTCACGATCAGCGTTCGGTTCCGCGTCCCCGCTATCGACCTGGAGATCATGGCTGCCGGCACCTCCCGGAGAGTCGCCGCGCGCATAGCCTCGCCCAGGCCGGGCACTTCGCGCTCGATCACCAGGCGCGTGCCCTCGGGCGTCACGTCCCGCGGAGCCAGACCGGTGCCGCCGGTGCTCAGCACCAGGTCCACACGGTTCACATCGCACCACTCGCGCATTTTGGCGGCGATCTTCTCGCGCTCATCGGGCACCACGGCCCGGTACAGAACCTCGCACGGCAACTCGCGCAGTGCGTCCTCAATGGCAACTCGCGAAAGGTCCTCGCGATGGCCGGCGGCCACGCCATCGCTCACGGTAAGGATGCCCACGGTGATCACGCTGGCAGTCCCAGGTCCGACTTGCCACCGCTTTTGCGCAGCAGGCGCACGGCGCCAATCTCCATGGTTCGATCCACCGCCTTGGCCATATCGTAAATGGTGAGCGCAGCCAGCGACACCGCCGTAAGCGCCTCCATCTCCACTCCCGTCTTGCCCCGCGTTTTCGCGGTGGCGACGATGCGGACGCGGCTCGCCGGCACATCGATCTCAAAGTCCACCGCTACCCCTGTCAGGGGCAGGCTGTGACACATGGGGATCAGCTCGGCGGTGCGCTTGGCGGCCAGGATGCCGGCAACTTTGGCCACGGTGAGGACGTCACCCTTTTTCAGGTCGGCCGTGCCCGAAGGGGCGAAGCCGCTCGATTGGGCGTTACCGTCAGCCGCCTGGCCAGCGATCAGCTGGAGCGTTTCTGGCTGCATCCGGACCTCGCCGGCGGCGATAGCCTCGCGCTCGGTATCGGCTTTGTCGGAAACGTCGACCATACGCGCGCGGCCCTGCTGATCCAGGTGCGACAGCTCAGCCATTGCCTATAAGGGTACTGTCCGGCGGCTTTCAGCCGGGGGCCAGCCGGCCAGCCAGCACATACAGGCCCACGGCCAGACCAAGAATCACGAACAGCCCGGCCAGGACGAACAGCGGCCAGCGCGACCAGGGCAACCTGCTCGGTACGTAGGCGATGACGTTGTCGCGCACCCGCCAGCGATAGCGGCGGAACAGCCGCGCGCCAACCAGCGCCAGCACCGGGGCGAAGCGCGCCGCCAGGCGCAAGAGGACCATGAGGGCACGCACGTACATGCTGTGCCCCAAGCATTGCACGCAGGCCGGTGGACCTGGAAGTTTTGGCTTACACCAGCAGCGGACTGGCGCGGCGAGCCAGGGCCTGAAAATCCTCCAGCGCCCGCGGATTGCTGGTGGCCCCTATCTTGGCGGCCTTGTCCAAGGGCACGCCCATGAAGAGGCGCTTGACCGGCACTTCCATTTTCTTGTTGCTCAGTGTGCGTGGAATGGCTGCCACGGCGATGATCTCATCCGGCACGTGGCGGGGTGAGAAGTGGCCGCGGATGGTCAGCTTAATCCGCTCCCGCAGCGCATCGTCCAGCCGGGCACCGGGCTGCAGCATCACGAACAAGGGCATGTAATAGCCGCCGTTGGGCAATTCCAGGCCGATAATCAGGCTGTCCGCAACCTCCGGCAAGGCTTCGACGGCGCTGTATACCTCGCTCGTGCCGATGCGCACGCCCAGGCGGTTCAGCGTGGAATCGGACCGGCCCTGGATGACGCAGGTGCCGCGCCGGGTGATCTTCACCCAATCCCCGTGGCGCCACACGCCGGGGTACATCTCGAAGTAGCTCTCGCGGTAGCGGCTGCCATCCGGGTCGTTCCACAGGAACACAGGCATGGAGGGCATGGGCTCGGTAACCACGAGCTCGCCCAGCTGATCGCGCACGGAGTTGCCCTGCTCGTCGAACGCGTCCATCTTCACGCCCAGCGCCCGGGCTTGCAGTTCGCCCGCGTGCACGGGCAGCAGCGGACAGCCACCCACAAAGGCGCTCACGACGTCCGTACCACCACTGACCGACACCAGCCACAGGTCGCGCTTCACGCAGTCGTAGGCCCAGGCGAAGCCTTCCGGCGGCAGGGGCGAGCCGGTGGATGCCAGGCAGCGCAGCGCACTGAGATCGAAGCGCTGGCTCGGGTTGAGGCCGGCCTTAAGGCAGCTGGTGACGTAGGCCGCGCTGGTGCCGAAGAGTTTGACGCGCGCCTGCTCGGCAAAGCGCCACAGGACCTCCATATCCGGGTAGCCGGGGTTGCCGTCGTAGAGCACGGTGGTGGTGCCCAGCAGGAGCCCGCTGACGATGAAGTTCCACATCATCCAACCAGTCGAGCTGTACCAGAAGAGCCGGTCACCGGCGCGCAGATCGCAGTGCATGGCCAGCTGCTTGGAGAGCTCGACGATGGTCCCACCTACCGGGTGCACCAGGGCCTTGGGCAGCCCTGTGGTGCCCGAGGAGTACAGCACCCAGAGCGGATGTTCGAACGGCAGCGGCTCGAAGCGCAGCGGCTCACCGCGAGCGCTCACGGCAGCCTGCCACTCCACCGCGTTCGGGAGATCGGCTGCCGTGCCGGTGGCGGCGTAGGGCAGCAGCACGGTGCAGGTGACCGATGGCAGTCCCTGCTGGAGCTCGCGCACCACCGGCATTTTGTCGAAGAGCTTGCCGCCGTAGGAGTAGCCATCCACGGCGAAGAGCACCTTGGGTTCGATCTGCCCGAAGCGATCCAGCACGGCCTCGGTGCCGAAGTCAGGCGAGCAACTGGACCACACCGCTCCCAGGCTGGCCGCCGCGAGAAACGCCACGACCGTTTCGGGAATGTTGGGCATATACGCCACGACACGGTCGCCTTTGCCCACGCCGTTGGATCGCAGCCAGGCGGCCACGGAGGCCACCTGGCGCTCCAGCTCCGCCCAGGAAAGCTCTTCCAGCGGGCGTGTCTCGGACCGCGAGATCAAGGCCGGGCGGGTGCCGCTGGCGTGCCGAAAGACGTTTTCCGTATAGTTGATCTCGGCGCCCTCAAACCAGCGTGCGCCCGGCATGGTCCGCTCGGCCAGCACTCGCTGCCAGGGCCTATCGAACACAATGCCCAAAAACTCCACGAGGCTCGCCCAAAAACCCTCCAGCTCGGTGACGGACCACTGCCACAGCTCGTCGTAGCTGCCAAACTGCAGGCTCTTGTGCGTGGCCAGCCAGCGCATGTATTCGGCCACCACGCTCTGCTGCTTGAATTCCTCTGAAGGCTCCCACAGCAAGGCGCCTTCCTCAACGGCAGTGCTCATGTGCCGTGCATTTTACGGCCAAAGCACGGATGCCACGGTTGATCCAAGGGCCGGTGCCTTCTCGCGGGAGGCAATTCATCCGGGACGAACAGGAAGCCCACGGTTGTCGGTCTTGTCATACGTATTAGCCTCACTGTATGACAATGTTGAGCTTTCGGGTGGATGCCCAAGAGTCCGCGGCGCTGGATGCCTGGGCGGAGCTGTATCACCGTGATCGCTCCGCGTTGCTCCGGCAAGCGCTGCACCAGTACCTCATTCGCCTTCGTGCGGAGCACGACATCCAGGCTTGGGAGCGGACCCCACTCACCGATGGTGAGCGGACGCTGGCCGAGATCGCCGACTGGGGACCGGCCGAAGATTGGTCGGACTGGCTTGATGGAACGAGGTGACATCTGGTTTGCCGCTACACCGGGCGGAGACCGCCCCGTGCTGGTGTTGACTCGCGATCCAGTCGCCGACAGGATCCAGTCGGTCGTCGTGGCCGCGCTCACACGTACGAAACGCGGGCTCGTGTCAGAGTTGGAGCTGCAGCCGCCGAGAGACGGCGTGCCCAGCGAATGCGTGGTCAACTTCGATAACCTGCACACCGTTTCCCGAGACAGCTTCCGCCGGTTCGTGACCAAGCTCTCTGAACCGCGGATGGCAGAAGCTTGCCAGGTGTTATCGAACGCCACCGGCTGCTGATTCCTTCGACTCTGGGGCTCGTTCGGCCCTTGGCCACACTCCGATAGCCCCGCCGGCGACAGCTATCCCGTCCGCCTACCCGAGCTGGAGCTCCTGTCTGGGAGAGGCAAGGTCAGGGCGTGGCCTCCGAAAAGAGCGCGGTGCATGAGCCGACAACCTTGCCGATGGACGGCCGGGCGGCCTCACCCCCGGCCCTCCATGGGCGGGCGAGGAACTGTTGCTCACGGTCCCCGGCCGGTCAACTGGTTCCGGCTGGGAAGCGCTACACGAAGAAGTTGATGAGGCGGCCGCGCAGAGGCAGGTGTCCGGCTCGGCCCTGGGCCTCGCGTTCGGCCCGAGCGGCCTCCAGCCGGCGGGACTTAGGCAGGTCCAGAAGATCCGCCGCGCGGAAGCCGTGGACCAGCCGGTAGAGCACGAAATAACCCAACGGGCGCAGCTCGTTGAGCAAGTGGTCCGCCAGGAGGTGCACGGACATGGCGCTGGTCGCGGCGACAGCCCAGCGGCGCCCCCTGAGCCCCTGCCACAGCAGGTAGACCAGCGGCAGGTACTCGAAGCCATGAAACAGCACGAACAACCGACCGCTCTTCTTCCAGTAGCGTGTTCCCAGGAATTCGTGCAGGTCGAAGGTTAGCCGGCGTTCGGCGTAGAAGTAATCGAACAGGTGGTCCAGATCGACCAGCACGCCAAACAGCAGCGAGATGACCAGGGTCCAGATGTCTCGCGAACGGGCCCAGAAGAGCGTGCCCAGGCCCACGGAAACAACGATGTGGCCTTGCGGCCTCACACAGCGAGCAGGGACAGCGGGATCTCGCGCACCATGGCCGAATTGTAGCGGCGCTTTCGCCGCTTCTTCTCACCAAGTTGTCCGCTTCTCCACGCTGCCTGGCTACTGTGCGGAGCATGGCAGTGCAGGGGGATGCGTCCAACGAGCAGCCAGGTGAGGGCTTCGGGTACGATCAGCCAATGGTCAGGCCCGAGGCGGAGAGCCGGGGCAATGTGCTGGTGGTCGACGACGACCGGACCACGGTGGAGCTGGTGCGGATGTACCTGGAGCGGGACCGCTACGCGGTGCACGTGGCCTACGACGGCCCCACGGCGCTGAAGATGGCCGGCGAGCTCCATCCTGACCTGGTAATCCTGGACTGGATGCTGCCGGGCGTGGATGGCCTGACCATCTGCGAAAACCTGCGCGCATCCTCCACCGTGGGCATTATCATGCTCACCGCGAGGGTGACTGAATCGGACAAGCTGGTGGGGCTCACCAGCGGCGCGGACGATTACCTAACCAAACCCTTCAGCCCGCGGGAGCTCACGGTGCGTGTGGGCGTCATTCTGCGACGCCTGCGCGGCGCGGGGAGCGTGCCGGAGGCAGGCAGCATTGAGGCGGGGCCCATCCGCATCGACTTCTTGGAGCGGCAGGTGTTCGCCGCCGGACGACCCGTGGCGCTCACCCGCACGGAGTTCGACCTGCTGGGCGCCTTCGTTCGCCATCCCCGGCGCGTCTTCACGCGGGAGCAGCTCATTCAATTGGCGCTGCAGGATGACCCGGACGTGCTGCCCCGAACCGTGGACGTGCACGTGAACAACATGCGGCGCAAACTGCGGCAGGAAGGTCAGGCGGAGGTGATCGGCACCGTGTTCGGCGTTGGCTATCGGCTTGACGTTTGATCCTTTCCGCCGGCTGTGGGTGCGCCTGCTGCTGGCCACGCTGGTGCCGGTGGGGGTGGCCTTCATCAGCGTGGGGGTGCTGGCGAACTACGTAGCGGTCGCCCGGTTCAACGCATTCTTTCAGAGTGACATCCAGCAGCGCGATGCGCGGCTGGTGGGGGCCTTCAGCCACGAATATTTGTTCGAGCACAGCTGGGCCAACGCCCCCGACGCGGTGCAGCGCTTCGCTCTGCTGACTGGGGAGCGCCTAGTGTTGGTGGATGCCAAAGGCACCGTGCTGGCGGATTCCGGCAGTGCCACCGACATCGGCCGGCGAGCCGCGGCCAACTGGCACCGGCCGGAGCCGATCTGGGTGGGCAGCCAGCAGGTGGGCACGTTGTACGTGAACCCCACCCTGCCCAGCCGCACGGAGTCACAGCAGGAGGGCCGCGTGCTGGCCAACGTGAACAGGAGTCTGCTGCTGGGGCTGCTGGTAGCCGCCGCGGTGAGCCTGCTGGTCAGCTTCGTGGCGGCCCGAACCATAGGCCGGCAGATGGCATCACTCATCGACGTCGCCCGGCAGATTGGCAAGGGCGACCTGTCTCCGCGGGCCAGAACAGTAAGTGGCGAACTGGGCGAGCTGGCGGTGGCCATCAACGGCATGGCGGCGGACCTGCAGCGCAGCCTGCGCCTGCGGCAGCAGATGGTGGCCGACGTGGCGCACGAGCTGCGCAACCCGCTGCAGAACATCAACGGCTATCTCGAAGCGCTGAAGGATGGCGTGGCCGCCGCCGACGAGCACACGCTGAACATCCTCAGGTCCGAATCCAACGTGCTGCGCCAGTTGGTGGATGACCTGCAGGACCTCTCGCTGGCGGAGAGTGGCGCCATGGCCATTGAGCTGGAGCCGGTGCGGGTAGAGGAGCAGGTGCGGGCGGTGGTGAGCTCCATGCAGCCTCGCGCGGACGAACGCCGCGTTGCCCTGAGCAACGACCTGCCGCTGGAGCTGGCACCCGTGCAGGCGGATGCGCGACGGCTGCGGCAAGTGATCTCCAACCTGGTGAGCAACGCGCTGAAATACACCCAGCCCGGCGGGCGGGTATGGCTGACGGCCGCGGTTGAGAACGGCCAGTTGGAGCTGACCGTAGCCGACAACGGCAGCGGCATTGGCCAGCGGGATCAGGAGCTGATCTTCGAGCGCTTCTACCGGGTAGACCCGGCTCGGGCGCGGGCCACTGGCGGCGCGGGGCTAGGCCTCACTATCGCCAAAGAGCTGGTGCAGGCCATGCACGGCAGCATCGGCGTGCGCAGCCAACCGGTGCACGGCTCAGAGTTCTGGGTGCGCCTTCCCCTGGCCCAACCGGCTGCCGTTCCGGCCCCCGTTGCCCCTCACGCGTAGCGCGCTTTGAACTCCTAGGCGCCGCCGGCCATGGCCGGCACAATCGACAACTCGTCGCCAGCCTTGGTGGCGGTGGCCACACCATCCAGAAAGCGCACGTCGTCGCCATTGAGGTAAACGTTCACAAAGCGGCGGATCTCGCCCGCCTCATCGCACAGGCGCTCGCCAATGCCGGGAAACTGGCGCTCCAGAGCGGCCAGACAGTCGCGCACGGTGGGGGCATCGAGCTCAACCTGGCTTTTATCGCCGGTGAGTGTTCGCAGGTTGCTGGGGATGAGTACGTTCACAGCCATGTGTTCAACCTTCTATGACATCTCCTTCCACGGGGTCCACGCGCACGCCCAGCGCGGTTACCGAGCTGATGGCCTTGTCGATCGCCTCGCGGCGACCTTCCAGCTCCAATACCACCCAGCCCTTGTCTCTGGTGACGTTGGCGCGGCGAATGTTGGTGATCACGTCGTATTTCACGCTCATGTTATGGATCACCGGCTCCTTGATCAAGGTGGCGGGAAAGGTGAATTTCACCCGCTCCTTCGCCATGCCAGCCAAACTCCCTATGCCGCCGCGTCCCGCCGGCTGGCGAAGGCGGCCTCAAAGGCACTCAGGGCCGGGCGGATGTTCATGGCGGGGGAGACGTGGTCCGCCACCGCCTCCTGCGTCTTGAGGCCATTGCCGGTGATGTAAGCCACAGTCAGCTCGTCCGGCCGAATGGTTCCCGCCGCCGCCAGCTTCTTGAGGCAGGCAATGGTGACGCCGCCAGCGGTTTCAGCGAAAATGCCCTCTGTCTGCGCGAGCAGTTTGATGCCTTCCACAATCTCCTCGTCGGTAGCCACAGCCGCCGCGCCGGCCGATTCAGCGATGATCTTGAGCGAGTAATAGCCGTCGGCCGGGTTGCCGATCGCCAACGACTTGGCAATGGTATCGGCTATGACCGGCCGCACGTTGAGTGTGTTGTTGAAGAACGCGGTCGCCACAGGCGAGCAGCCCAGCGCCTGGGCGGCGGACATGCGAGGCGGGTGCTCCTCGATGAGCCCCACTTTGGCCAGTTCGTGAAAGCCTTTCCATATCTTAGTGAACAGGGAGCCGCTGGCCACTGGCGCCACCACGTGGTCCGGTGCGCGCCAGCCAAGCTGCTCGGCCACCTCGAAGGCCAGCGTCTTACTGCCCTCGGAGTAATAGGGGCGCACGTTGATGTTCACGAAGGCCCAGTGGTAGCGGTCGGCAATTTCGCTGCACAGCCGGTTCACCTGGTCGTAACTGCCATCCACAGACACCAGCACGGGGTCATAGATGGCTGCGCCCAGGATCTTGCCCGCCTCAAGGTCGGCCGGAATGAACACGTAGGATTGCATGCCGGCGCGCGCCGCGTGGGCCGCCACAGCGCAGGCCAGGTTGCCCGTGGAGGCGCAACTCAGCACTTCGTAGCCGAACTCCAGCGCCTTGGTGGAAGCCACGGATACCACGCGATCCTTGAATGAGTAGGTGGGGTTGACGCAATCGTTTTTGATGTACAGGTTGGACAGTCCCAGCGCGTTGGCCAGGTTCTTGGCCTTGATCAACGGCGTGAGCCCGGCGCCAATGTCCACCGGCTCGTCCTCCGGCTGCACGGGCAAAAAGTCCCGGTAGCGCCACATGGTCTTGGGGCCAGCTTCGATGGAGGCGCGGCTCACTCGATCCTGAATGACGGCGTAGTCGTACTCCACCTCCAGGGGGCCAAAGCAAAACTCGCACACGTGCAGGGCCTGCTCCGGATAGCGCCGGCCGCACTCCTTGCATTGAAGCCCCATGATGTGATTCCTGCGCGCTGTCAAACCCATCACCTCATTTCTCCCGCGGCGCCAGCTGCTGAGCTGGGGCGCCGCTGCCAATATCCGATCCTGGGCAACTGCCCGGCAGGAGAAGGTGGTGGTTCGGCTCCGGCGTGCACCGGGCCACGTCGTCAGCCATCAAAAAAGCCTCTCGTGAGGAGAGGCTTGACAACGGGATTTGTGCGTTGCACCTGCCTCTCATCTCGCGGCTCATCGCCGCCGGAATTAGCACCTAACCCCTGGCGATTTGGCCAGGGCGGTTGCTGGGCTTCACAGGGCCGTTTCCCTCCACCTCTCTCGATAAGAGCGCCGGGCTATGCAGTTTTCAAAAAGCTGGTTGGCATTGTAGCACGCGGCTCAACGGCCACTCGCTACCCGCACCCCTCAAACACCATTTGACTCGAGCAAGCGCTTCTTTCACCGATAGGTTACTAACCTGGGACATTCGAGGGCGACGCGCCGACATCAGCCGCTCGTCGCCCTCACCCTGCCTACTTGCTGGCTCCAATCGCCTCCTGGAACTCGGCGCGCATCTGGTCGCCACCCCCGGTTCGCCATTTATCGAGGATGCCCGTCCAGGAGCTCATCGGCTGCTGTCCGCGTACGATGGCCGTGATGCCGTCTGAAACAGCCTGCATAAGCGGCCGGTCTTTGCTCGAAAAAGTAGCCGAGTAGTGGCCGACGGTGGGGTCCTCGACGAGCGCCGGGAACATCGCCTTTTCGCCGTCTTGCAGCACCTTCGGATAATCGGTCGCGCCAGCGTAATAGAGGAAGCCGGGCGGCTGCGCGATGTACACCCACGGTAGGCCAGTGTCGATTTTGCCCTTGGAGGTCAAGATGGGGTTGTTGCCGGCGTCCATCTTGTAATCGACGCCTTCGACTCCGTAGTGGATCAGCAGATACTCCTGCGTCCCGAAAGGCGCTGCGATGTAGTTCAGCACCCCCAGCAGCTGCTTGACACGGTCGGGCGTCGTCTTTTTGATGCCCACGAAGCCGAAGCTGCCGTTGTTAGCCCAGTACGCCGGCTTACTCTTGCCGTCGGCCGCGAAGGGCGGAACGATTCGGTATTTGCCCGGCGGCTTGAGATTGTCCTGGGTTTGCCAGAACAGCTGTGATGCCTGCTGGAAGCCGTCCCAGTCAAAAACGGTATGACGCGCCGCCATATCGGAGCGCTGCTGGGTAATACCGTTCGATACCGCGTTGGGCGTGATGTAGCCCGCCTTCCACAGCTCGTTTGCGTAGCTCATCGCCTGCTTGAATTGATCCGTCTCGATCATCCGCACCAGCTTGCCATTCTCATAGCCCCACTGATTTGGCGCGCCGAAGAATGACGAGAAAAAGCCAACGTCCAGCGAGAAACCCGTGCCGGGGCTGTTCTCGATCCCTACGCCCCAGAGATTCTGCTGTGGATTGGTGAAGTGCTTGAGCAGGTTCGTGTAGTCGGCTGCGCTGGTGGGCATAGACAAGTGGTCTTGGTCCAACAGTTCCTGGTGCGCCCAGTGAATCCACAGGAACGGCGGGTAGGGCACCACTACGCCGTAGATGGCGTTGTTGAAGACCACGTTGCGCCAGGCGTTGGGAGGGAAGTTGGCCAGGTTCGGGTAGTCCTTGATGGCATCTCCACTGAGATACGGCGTCAAGTCCGTCATGGCTGAATTCAGGAACTTGGGCAGCTCCGCGAGCGCGCTGGCGCTGGGAATGTACAACAGATCTGGCAGGTCCCCGCCGGCGACAATCGTCGGCAGCTTGACAAAATAATCATTCAATGGCACCGCGTTGATCTTGACGTTGGTACCCAGTTCTTTGTTGATGGCCTGCCACGCCGGATTCTGGTCGACTGGAACAACGGCGCCGCCGTTGGCATTGGTCCAGGTAGTCACCGTCACCTGGCCCCCTTTCGCGGGGGTCGCCGTAACAGACCTTGGCGGGTTCTTGGGATAATTCAGGAACCCAGGATCGATCAGCCCATTCTCACCACCGGCAAGATCCGGTTTTACCAGAGTGGAGGGAATGTAGGTGGGCAGGGCCAGCTTCCCACCGGGGTTGGCGGCCGCGGACGCCCCGGTTGAACTGGCTGCCGCCGAAACAGCCGGCGCGGCCGAGGTCGCGGGCGACGACGCTGGAGCCGCCGCGGAAGAGCCGGCTGGGGCCGCGCCAGTGCTGGCCGCCGTGGTACCGCCGCCGCAGGCGGCCAGCAGCGCCGGCACGCCCACCGCGCTGGCCAGCCCGGCGAACCGCAGAAATGCGCGACGCCCCATGACGCCGCGCTCGTCCTCGGCTCCGGCCCGAGGCTTTGCGAACTCCGGTGAAGCTATCGCCTGTTTGCTATCCAAGGTCAGCCTCCTTATTGCGCTTCAGCCGTACCGCGGCTGGTTGTGCCCGGTATAGACCGAACCAGCGTGGCCGTCAAGCCAACGCGGCCACGTGGACCGTCGGCCCTTTCCATTTCTCGCATTTGGCGGTGTAATGGAAGGCGATGGCAGTTGAACAAGCGCGACAAGCGGCGTCCAGAGTCTCCGTAGTGCCCGTTCCAGAACCGGATCTCACGCCGGCCGAGATGATTGCACGGGCCGCTAACATGCGCGACCTGCTGCGCGCGGACCAGGAGGAGTCCGAGAAGCGAGGGTACTACTCCGAGGAGATACACCAGGCGTTCACCAACGCCGGCTTCTACCGCATGCTGCAGCCGCGCATGTTCGGTGGCTATGAATTCGACTTCCCCACCTACTACCGTATTGCCGTGGAGGTGGGTCGCGGCGGGTCGGCAGGCATGGCCTGGTGCCTCGATCTCGCGCATCATCACTCGGTGATCGTGGCCGCCTTCTGGCCCGAGGAAGCTCAGCGGGACATTTTCGGGCCGACCGGCCACTTTGTATCGGGTGCGCGGGCTGGCGCGGCCGGCACTGCCAAGGCCGTGGAGGGCGGCTACATCATCAACGGGCGCTGGCGCTATTCCTCCGGCGTGCCGTATTCCACGCACCACATCATCCACCTTAAGATCGAAGAGGCGCACCCGGACGGTCCTCCAGTGGGAAGCATCTGCTGGGCCTGCGTCCCTCGCGATCAATACGAGATTCTGTGGGACTGGGGCAACTTCAACGACCTGGGCCTGCAGGCGAGCGGGTCCAACACGGTGGTGATGAAGGATGCCTACATCCCCAAGCATTACCTGGTCCCGGATAACTTCCGCGACGTCGAGATGAGCCACGGCACGCCAGGCACCCGCCTGCACGGCAACCCCATGTACCTGGGTGTGAACCAGAGCTTCTATCATGCCGGGCTGGTTGCCCCGCAGATTGGCGCAGTGCGCGCCGCGCTGGACGAGTACGACGGCATTTTGCGCAACACCCGGATGCGCATGGGGCCGCCCGTGCTGCAAATGGAGGACCGGGGCTTCCAAACTTCCTACGGGCTGGCCGAGGCCCTGTGCGACGCGGCCGAGATGATCCTTATCCGCGCCGGCGAAATGTTCGTGGAGTATACGCAGCGCTGGGCCGATACGGGCCAGGTGTACGCGGTAGAGGAGGATGCTCGCTTGCACGGCGCCCTGCAGCAGGCCGGCCGGTTGGCCTGGCGCGCCATGGAGCAGATATGGACGGCCGTTCCGGCGGACTCCGCCAAGCGCGACAGCCGCCTGCAGCGCTACTACCGTGACGTGTCGATGTACCGGCTGCACGCCTCCTCGCGCCCGCTGGCTCTGGGCCCGCGGCTGGCCCAATTGCACTTTGGCCTCACACAGGAATCGCTGCCCGGCGGCCCGGGCT
Organism: Chloroflexota bacterium; assembly: GCA_035532895.1. GTDB lineage: Bacteria > Chloroflexota > JAJPGV01 > JAJPGV01 > JAJPGV01 > DATKQD01. The sequence goes on along the minus strand of DATKQD010000030.1, from coordinate 3,975 downwards.
AACCGGCTAGTTCGAACTCGATAGCAGCGACAACGTGGCGGCCCTCGCCCCGACCCACCTCTCATCCGCCAGGTGGACGCCGCTGCCTACTGGGCTGCTACGCGGCTGAGCCCCTGATCACCGATTGAGCCGCGTGATAACCGCACATACCGTGCACGCCCCCACCAGGTGGTGTGGAGGCCGAGCAGAGGTACACACCGCGGAGGGGCGTGCGGTAGGGGTTGGGCTGCAGCGCGGGACGCGTAAGCAGCTGAGCGAGGTTGGAAATGCCGCCTGCGATATCCCCACCCACCAGGTTGGGATTGTGGCGCTCCAGCCCCGCGGAGGTAAAGGTGTGGCGTGCCAGGATGCGCCGCCGGAACCCCGGCGCAAAGCGTTCCACCTGCTGCTCGATGCGCTCCGTGAGATCCGCGTTGCTGCCGGGTGGCACGTGGCAGTAGGCCCAGGCGGTGTGCCTGGCCTCGGGCGCCCTTGACGGATCAAACAGCGTAGGCTGCGCCAGGATCACGAAGGGCTCGCTGGGATTGCTGCCTGCCCAGGCAGCAGCGTGCGCCGCGGCAATCTCCGCCAGGCTTCCACCCAGGTGAACTGTGGCCGCGCGCGCGCATTCCGGCGCGGCCCAGGGAATGGGAGCGTCCAGCGCCCAGTCGACCTTACAGGTGCCCAGGCCATAGGCGAAGTGGCGCAGTTGGCCACGGTAGAGGGCCGGCAGCTGGCTTCCCGCCAGGCGCAGGAACTGGCGCGGAGTGATATCCAGCAGGGTTGCGCCGGAGTGCGGCAGCTCGTCGAGGCGGTGAATCTCGCACCGCGTCACGACGTCGCCGCCGAGCGAGGTGAAGCAGCCTGCCAGGGCGCGGCCAATGCTGCCTGCCCCGCCGCGAGGAATAGGCCAGCCCACGGCATGGCCTGCTAGGGCGAGCACTAAGCCAAAGGCAGCGCTGGGGGACCGGTTCAGCGGCAGTGGGGCATGCGCGGCTAGGCCGGCGAGGAGCCCCCGAGCCGGCTCGGTACGAAACCGGGCCCGTGCCAGCCACGTGGCGGGCAGCAGGCCGTGCAGGGCAAAGCGGGCAAGCGCACGAGGCGCGCGGGGCAGCCGCGGCGGAGCAAGCACATCCTGCATCAGCACTTGCCAGCGCTCCAGCAGTGGCGCCAGCAGCTCGCCATACGCGGCCCCATCAGCCCCCAGCCCGGCGGCGGTGCGCGCCAAGGAGCGCTCCAGCACCACGGCTCGCCCACCATCGAGCGGGTGGCACAACACGGCCGGCGCATGCACCCATTCCAGACCATGCTCCACCAGCGGTAAGCCGCGGAAGAAGGGCGATGCCAACGCCAATGGATGCACGGCCGAGCACACATCGTGCACGAATCCAGGCAGCGTCAGCGCCTCAGAGCGTACTCCGCCGCCAATGGTGTCGCTGCCCTCGAATAGGGTGGTGCGAAAGCCAGCCTGGCTCAGCGCAATACCGGCCGCCAGCCCGTTTGGTCCCGAACCCACCACAACCGCCCGCCGGCTGTGCTTGGCAGCAGAGAACGAGGAGCGAACTTCGGAGAAGCGCTGGCCGGACCCGGCTTCGTGGCTGCTGGTTAATGCTGTCGTTCGGACATGAGGGTGCCCCCGCTGGCCCAGTTTTCGCGATCAACCTCATCGATCACTACCCAGACCTGTTCCGGCGGGACGTTGGCATTCGTGGCCACCGCGTCCGTGAGCGCTTTGGCGAGCGCACGCTTCTGATCGAGCGTGCGGCCCTTCAGCATCTCCAGCTTCACGATGGGCATGGCCGAGCTACCAGTTGGCCCAGTCGCGCTCTTCGACATCCTGGCTGGTGGGGCCCGGTGTCCGAGTGGTGATGTGGCAGGCGTCGGTGTGCTTGTTCGCGCCGTGCCAGTGCCACTCACCCTTCTTCACCAGGGCCACCTCGCCCACGCCCAGCAGTTTGCGCTCGGTAGCGTCGGCCACCACACAGGTGCCCTCCACCACGGTGAGCACCTGGTCCGTGCTGTGAGTGTGTGGACGCGTGCGTGCGCCGTTCTCAAAGAACACCGCGGCGGATTCGGCATCGCTGCCTTCGATCAGCGTTTGGCGGTACACCACGCCCTCGAAGAGCGGGGAATCCGCTCGGACAGCCTTCGACTTGTCGATGCGTACAGAATGGAACATGGCGCCAGCGTAGCATACGCCTGCTCTGGTGCCGGGCGGCGCTACGGTGACCGCCATGAGATGGTTCTGGCAGGGCCGCGAAGCGCGCGTTCAAGAGGAGCTCTCCGGGCCGGGCACCGAGGAGGACTTCTACTGGGGTCCACTCTCGGCCGGCACGGAGGAAGACTATCTGTGGCGCCGGCTCAGCGACAACTGGTACCAAAAGGACGTGCTGCCCTCCACCTACCTGGAGCTGCACAACGCCTGCTTTGAAGCCTACAATGCCAACCCGCTGGCCTTCCAGATCATCGAGATCACCACCTCCATGGTTCTCGGCTCCGGCGTGCGGGTAATGGCTACCAACCGACGGGTGCAGGCCCTGCTGGACCGCTTCTGGAACGACCCGGACAACCACATGCACTCGCGCATCTACAGCCTGTGCACCGAGCTGGCGCTGTACGGCGAGCAGTTCATCCGCTTCTTCGTGAACCCGTTCGACGGCTCGGTCAAGATCGGCCAGATCGATCCCTCCACTATCGACGAGATCTACTCCAATCCCGAGAACATCGAGCAGGTGCTGCGCTTCCACCAGCGCGCGGTTGGGCCGGGAACGGACGTGTGGGGTCCGAGCGCCGGCATGGCGCCGCCGCCTGGCTTCGTGCCATCCGTGGCGACGGAGCAGCCCGATGGTCGATGGTTCGAGGCCGGCCGCGAAGTGGTGCAATTTGCCATCAACAAGGTGAGCAACGCCAAGCGCGGCCACTCGGACCTGGCCACGCTGCTGCCCTGGCTGCGCCGCTACAAGGACTGGCTCACCGATCGCGTGCGGCTCAACAAGTACAAAGGCGCCTTCCTGTGGGACGTGACGCTGACCGGTGCCGACCGCAAGACCATCGACCGGAAACGGTCGGAGTACGCCTATCCACCGGAGCCGGGAAGCATCGTGGTGCACAACGAATCCGAGCAGTGGGCCGCCGTGGAGCCGAAGATCGCCGCGGACGACGTGGCAGCCGACGGCCGCGCCATCAAGCTGATGATCGCGGTGGGCGCCGGACTGCCGGAGCATTACCTGTCCGAAGGGGGCGAGGTGAACCGGGCCACGGCAGCGGAAATGGGCCTGCCTACGCTCAAGCGCTTCCAGCGCCGGCAGGATTACTTCGGCTACCTGCTGCGCAGCATCCTGGAGCGCGTGATCGCCGAGGCCGTGGCCGCGCACACGCTGCCGGCAGGAGTGGATCGGACCTTTGAGCTGGTGTTCCCCGCCATCGACAGCGACGACAGCGTGCAGGTTGCCGCGGCATTCGGCCAGGCGGTGACGGCCCTGGGCGCCGCGCGCGACCGGGGCTGGGTGTCCGACGCGGCCGCTACGCGCCTCATGTACCGCTTCCTCGGCGAGGACGGGCTGGACGTACCGCCGCGCGGATGACGTCGCCGCGCCTGCTCCAACGCACTGGCTATCGCCAGCGTGCCGGCTGCTACAGTAGCCGGCGTGCAGGCGATCATTCTCGCGGGCGGGCGTGGAGAGCGCCTGCTGCCTTTCACGGCTGAGCATCCCAAGTGCCTGGTGGAGGTAGCGGGCCAGCCGGTGGCGCTGCGGCAACTCAGCTGGCTCGCCACCCAGGGTGTGGACGAGGCGATCTTCTCCTGCGGCTACCGCTGGCAGGCCATTCGCGACCGGCTGGGCGACGGCGCGGGGCTGGGTCTGCGCGTGCGCTATGCCCCGGAGGATGAGCCCCTGGGCCGTGGTGGCGGGCTGCGCCACGCCATGGGCCTGCTCGACGCTAGCGGGACCTTTCTGGTGATCAACGGCGACGTGCTGGCGCAGCCGGCGCTGGCCG
>DATKQD010000029.1:0-4781 GCA_035532895.1 Chloroflexota bacterium | reverse complement strand
GAACGGCTCTGGCAAGAGCACACTGGCGTATACCCTGATGGGCCATCCCAAGTATCAGGTAACCGGGGGCAGCGTGCGCTGGAAGGGGCAGGATGTCCTGGGCCTCAAGCCGGACGAGCGTGCCCGCACGGGATTGTTCCTCGCGTTTCAGTATCCGGTAACCATCCCCGGCGTGACGCTGGTGAACTTCTTGCGCCAGTCACTGCGCGCGGTGCGGGGCAAGGAGCAGGCAGTGCGCGATTTCCGGAAAGAGCTGAGTACGCATATGGCTACGCTGAAGATGGACAACCAGTTCATCACACGCTATATCAACGACGGCTTCTCTGGTGGCGAGAAAAAGCGCGCGGAGATGCTGCAGCTGGCCATGCTGCGCCCGCAGATGGCGATACTCGATGAGACGGATTCCGGGTTGGACATTGATGCGCTGCGCATCGTGTCCGAAGGCGTGAATTCACTGGCTGGTCCGGAGTTGGGGGTGCTCATCATCACCCACTACCAGCGCATCCTGAATTACATCGCGCCGAAGCGGGTGCACGTGCTCTACCAGGGCCGCGTCATCGTCTCCGGCGGGCCGGAGCTGGTGGGCCGGCTGGAGTCCGAGGGGTACGACCCCATCATCAAGGAATTCGGCCCGCCCGAGGAAGCGGCGGCATAGGAGAAGGACCCATGGCAGTTACGGCGAAGACGCTGCAAAACAGCGAAGACTACAAGTTCGGCTTCCACGACCAGGAAGACTATGTCTTCAAGTCCCAGCGAGGCATCAGCGAGCAGGTGGTGCGGAACATCTCGACCCACAAGAACGAGCCGGAGTGGATGACGAAGTTTCGGGTGCGGGCCTACAACCACTTCCTCAAGCGGCCCATGCCCAACTGGGGCGGCGACGTGGCCGGCATCGACTTCGACAACATCTACTACTACATCAAGCCGGCGGCCGAGCAGGGCAAGACCTGGGGCGACGTGCCGGAGTACATCAAGGAGACCTTCGATAAGCTGGGCATCCCCCAGGCGGAGCGCAAGTTCCTGGCTGGCGTGTCCGCCCAGTATGAGTCCGAGGTGGTGTACCACTCCATCCGCGAGGACCTGAAGAAGATGGGTGTGGTCTTCACCGATATGGACACCGGCCTGCGGGAGTACGGAGACATTGTCCGGAAGTACTTCGGCACAGTGATCCCGCCCAATGACAACAAGTTCGCCTCACTCAACAGCGCGGTGTGGTCCGGCGGGTCGTTCGTGCACGTCCCCGCGGGCGTAAAGGTGGACATCCCGCTGCAGGCGTACTTCCGCATCAACGCGGAGAACATGGGGCAGTTCGAGCGCACGCTCATCATCGCCGCGCCGGGCAGCTTCGTGCACTACGTCGAGGGCTGCACCGCGCCGATCTACTCCACGGATTCGCTGCACAGCGCCGTGGTGGAGCTGATCGCGCTGCCCGGCTCACGCATTCGTTACACCACCATCCAGAACTGGTCCAACAACGTCTACAACCTGGTCACCAAGCGCGCCCTGGCCTACCGCGATGCCACGGTGGAGTGGGTGGACTGCAACCTCGGCTCCAAGCTCACCATGAAGTACCCGGCGGTGTACCTGATGGAGCCGGGCGCGCATGGCGAGGTGCTGTCCGTGGCTATGGCCGGCGCGGGCCAGCACCAGGATGCGGGCGCCAAAATGGTGCACGTCGCGCCCAACACCAGCTCCATCATCACCTCCAAGTCCATCGCCAAGGGTGGCGGCCGGACCACGTATCGCGGCCTGGTGAAGGCGTACCCCGGGGCCTACGGGGCCAAGTCCAAGGTGCGCTGCGACGCGCTGCTCATGGACGATGCCTCGCAATCCGACACGTATCCCTACATGGATATCGAAGAGGAGCGGGTAGATGTGGGCCACGAGGCCACCGTGTCCAAGGTGGGTGAAGAGCAGCTGTTCTACCTCATGAGCCGCGGCATGAGCGAGGTTGAGGCGACGAACATGATCGTCAACGGCTTCATCGAGCCCATCGCCAAAGAGTTGCCTATGGAGTACGCCGTTGAGCTGAACCGCCTGGTCCAGCTGGAGATGTCGGGGTCGGTCGGCTGAGGCCGAAAAACGTGGCCATCGGTAGCGCGCAGCGTCAGCGCCCAGGGCAGCTCAACGCGAGGCAAGCACCGCGGCTGCATCGGCGCGCGAATCGCGGGCGCGTGGTCGCGGCTAGCGGGAGCCCGGGTGCCCGGTGGAGCTGACTCGAGCCACCGTCGCGGCGCTGAGCACGCAGCAGTCCGAGCCGGAGTGGCTGCGTGAGGCGCGGTTGCAGGCCTGGGCAGCGTTCGAGCGGCTGCCCCTGCCGGACTCCGGCCGCGATGAGGACTGGCGCCGAACGGACGTGAGCAAGCTGAATTTCGATGCGTTCGAGCTTTCCGCTAACGGGCACTCGGCGCCCAGCCTGAGTACCGTGGCGCAGGGCGAGGCGGCGGATCCAGCGGCGGTGCTGCCCGCGGGCGTGATCTTTTGCGGATTGGATGAGGCGGTGCGCGCGCACCCGGAGCTGGTGCGGCCATATCTGGCGCCCAGCGAGCCGCCCGACGAGAAGTTCAGCGCGCTGACGGCGGCGCTGTGGGCCGGGGGAACATTCGTCTACGTGCCGGAGAACGTCCACCTGGAGGTGCCGCTGCAGGCCACCTATGGCGAGGCAGGCGGCACGGCGTTCGCGCCACGGAGCCTGGTGATAGTGGACCGTGGTGGCTCGCTGGTGTATGTGGACTGCTTTGGGGCGGGTGGATCGCTTGGGGAGGGCGAGCTGCTGAGCGCGGCCAGCACGCGCGTTATCGTGGGCGAGGGCGCGCAGGTGCAGTACGTGGGCCTGCAAGAGCGGGGCCTGCGCACCTGGCACTTCGTGACCCAGCGCTTTTCCGTGGGACGGGATGCCCGGGTGGATGTCGTGGTCGCGGGGTTGGGCAGCCGGCTTTCCAAGAGCTTTGTGGAGACGTCGCTGCTGGCGCCGGGAGCCGAAGCGAACCTGGTAGGGGTGGTGCTCACTGATGGCGACCAGCACAGCGACTACCAAACCACGCAGGCGCACCTGGCGCCGCACACCACCAGCAACCTGCTGCTGAAGTCGGCGGTGAAGGGGCGGTCGCGGTCTATTTTCCTGGGGCTGGTGCGGATGCCCCAGGAAGCCCAGCAGAGCGACGCCTTCCAGGAGGCGCGGGCCCTGCTGCTGAGCGAGCAAGCCAAGGCCGATGCCGTGCCCAAGCTGGAGATCGTGGCCAACGACGTTCGCTGTACCCACGCCGGGGCCATTGGCGAGATCGATGCTGAGCAGAAGTTCTACCTGTCGTCGCGGGGCATCCCGGAGGCGGAGGCGGAGCAGCTCATCGTGGCCGGCTTCTTCGAGCCGGCGCTGGTGCGCATCCCGGTCGAGCGGGTGCGCGAGCGGGTGCGGTCCACCCTGGCCCGGCGGCTGGAGATGCAGCGTGGCTGAGTTTCAGGTTGTGGCGCGATTGAGCGACCTGCCGGCCGACGGCGGCACCTGTGTGTTGGTCAGCGGGCGCCGCATCGCACTTTTTCGCGTGGGCGAGGCGGTGTACGCCATCGACGATACCTGTACGCATGAGGATGCGTCGCTGGCCGAGGGCACGCTGTACACGGATGAGGATGAGCCGCAGGTGGAGTGCCCCAAGCACGGCGCCATGTTTGAACTAGCCACCGGCCAAGTGCTCACGCTGCCCGCGGTGAAGTCGGTAGCGGCCTACGAGACGCGACTGGAAGGCGATGACATCCTCATCAAGCTGCCGGCCGGGGCCGGCGCCAGTGGAGGTACGGGAGTTGGATAGCGAGCGCGTTCGGCGCGACTTCCCGATCCTGGCGCGACGAGTGAATGGCAAGCCGCTGGTGTACCTGGACAGCGCGTCCACCTCGCAGAAGCCGGAAGCCGTGATTGCCGCCCTGGATCACTTCTACCGGAGCTATAACGCCAACGTGCATCGGGGCGTGTACGCCATTTCGGAAGAAGCGACCGCGGCCTATGAGGGTGCGCGGGACAAGCTGCAGCGCTTCATCAACGCCGCCCAGCGCGAGAGCATCATCTTCGTTCGTAATACGACGGAGGCCATCAACCTGGTGGCCTACAGCTGGGGGCGCGCCAACATCCAGCAGGGCGACGAGATTGTGCTCAGCGAGATGGAGCACCATTCCAACCTGGTGCCGTGGCAGATTCTGGCGGCGGAGCGGGGCGCGGTGCTGAGGCACATCCCTGTGCTGGGCGATGGCACGCTCGATCTCGTGGCCGCGGGCGAGCTGATCGGTGCACGCACGAAACTGGTGGCTGTGAGCCACATGTCCAACGTGCTGGGGACCATTAACCCGGTGCGGGCGCTGGCTGGCCTGGCGCACGCGGCGGGGGCCATCATACTGCTGGATGGGGCGCAGAGTGTGCCGCACCTGCCGGTGGACGTGCAGGCGCTGGAGTGTGATTTTCTGGCGGCCTCGGGGCACAAGATGCTCGGGCCCACCGGCAGCGGTTTCCTGTACGGCCGGCTGGAGCTGCTCGAAGCTATGCCCCCCTTCATGGGCGGCGGCGACATGATCAGCAACGTCTGGCTGGATCGGGCCACCTACAACGAGCTGCCCTGGAAGTTCGAGGCGGGCACGCCCGACGTGGCCGATGCCATTGGCCTGGGCGCCGCGGTGGACTACTTGGGCGCGCTAGGTATGGAGAATATCCAGTCGCACGAGCAGGCGCTCACCAGGTATGCGCTGGGTGCGCTGAGCGCCGTGCCTGGCCTGGAGTTGCACGGGCCGCGCGATGC
>DATKQD010000028.1:0-2137 GCA_035532895.1 Chloroflexota bacterium | reverse complement strand
GGCGGCGACGTCATCAAGCTGGTCCAGCTCAAGGAACGACTGGACTTCAAGTACGCCTGCGAATGGCTGGAGGGCCGGTCGGCATCCCCGCCGAGCGAATGGAAGGTCGCATCACAGCCGGTCCGCAGTTCACCAACCTGGGAGCGGCTCACGCTGCCGCTGCAGACGCTGCTGAACCGGGCCGCGCTGGTCTACGTGCACGCGCTGTGGCGCCATCGGGACGCGCTGGCCTACGTGCAGAGGCGCGGCATTCCGGAGCACGTCATTCGGGAGTGTGCTCTCGGCTACTGCGACGGCCACTCCTTCGCCGAGTCGCTGCGCTCAGACGAGGACCGGCAGCTGGCTGAGGAGCTGGGCTTGATCTGGCCCAGAGAAAAAGACAAGGAGCATGCTCAACCGCGCGAGCGGCTGACGGGGCGGATCGTCGTGCCCGAGCTGCGCTGGGGTCTGCCGGTGTGGCTGATTGGGCGGTCCCTGCGGACGGCGAGGTCCTCGCGGACGGCAGATCTCGCGTACGGCAGCGAGCCAGCGGGTCGGAGGCCCCCGCCGAAGTACCTGGCCCTGCCGGGCCAGCGGCCCATCCTCGGCCTGGAGCGAGCCGTCGGGGCGTCCGAAGTGGTGCTGTGCGAGGGGGTGTTCGATTACCTGACCGCGCTCAGCTGGGGCCTGGCGGCCTGCTGCGTATCCGGCACCAGCTTGCCTGCTGACCGCTTCGGTTTCCTGGCCAAAGCCGAGCTGGTGCACGTCGTGTTCGACGGCGACGTCGCCGGCAACGAGGCGGCATCCCGCTTCGCCGTCGAGCTGGGCGACCGGCTGCGCCCCCTGCCCCTGCCGGACGGCTGCGACCTGAACGATCTGGGCTGCCGGCCCGGCGGCCACGCTTTCTTCTTCCAACTGCTCGAACAGAACCGGCGGGCGCACCGCGAACGGGTGTGGACCGCGGAAAGGAACCACGACCATGCGATTAGCCATTGAACGGCGTGCTCCGGCTGTGAGCCGGCCACGCCTGCTCGAAATCGTCACCCCGAGGACCAACCCTCTGCCTATCGCCGCGGCCGAGCACTTCCTGTCGGCGCTGGCGCTGGCCGAGCCGTTCTCGCTTGAGCTGGCGGCCACGCACGAAGCGCGCTGGCTGTTGGTGCGCACCGAGAGCGAGGCCATGGAACGCCACACCCACGACCAGCTGGCCGCCGCCTACGCGCAGTCGGACCTGCGCCCAATCGATGTGGACACGTTCCCGAGCCTCGACCCGGCGCTGGTGCGGCCGGACGAGCAGACCGGGACCTGCGTGATGCTGCTGCGCGCTCCGGGCTACCTGCCGCTGCGGACGTTCGCCGACGCCGACGCCTCGGGCGCGGCCTGGCCGGACCCCATGGCCAGCCTGCTGGCGGCGCTGGGCAGCGTGCCCTCCGGCTGGCGGGCCCTGTCGCAGCTGGTGCTGCGGCCGGCGCCCTTCGACTGGTGCAAGGGCTATCAGCGCCTGGCCATTGAGCACGCGCTGGCGCCCGAGCAGCGCCTGGAGCATGTCTCGAGCTCATCGCCGGATATCGTCCACCTCTTCGCGGCCCTGTGCGCGGTGGGCGTGGTTGGTGGCTTCGGCTACTCGCTGGTGCAGGCGGGGGCCTGGCTGCCGCTGGTGGGCCTGAGCGTAGGTGGCGCTGGTGCGGGTGGCGGCTTGCTCACGCTCAAGCGCAAGCTCGGCCGGCGCGAGCTGTACGACATGCGCCTGGTCCAGCAGAAGATCGAGCACAGCGCCTATGTGGCCGAGCCGCGGCTCAGCGTCTTCGCGCCAGCCAGCGCTGGCTCCGCCCAACTCAACTCCCAGCTCAAGCGCATCGCCGCGGCCTACGGCCACTTCAACCTGGCCAGCGGCAACGGCCTGGCGCCGCGGGACGTGGATGCCAGCGGCGCGCGCCTGTCCTCCACCGCTCCGATGGTCACGGCGCGGAAGCTGCCGGTGCTGAACGTCCGCGAGCTGGCCGGGCTGTGGCACCCGCCCAGTGATGGCGCCGGCGTGCCGCTGCTGGAACGTACGTCAGCGCGCCGCTACCTGCCGCTGCCCGCGGCCCTCTCGCGCGGGCGTCAGCTGGGGTGGTCCTGCCATCACGGACACAACCTGCCGGTGCTGGTGGGCGAC
>DATKQD010000027.1:0-21120 GCA_035532895.1 Chloroflexota bacterium | reverse complement strand
CAGCTCCAGCCGGCCGCCGCTGAGCAAGTCCACGGTGGCTGCCTCCTTGGCCAGTACGGCTGGGTGCCGCCACGCCTGGTTGATCACCAGCGTCCCGAGCCGGATGCGAGAGGTGACCTGAGCCGCCGCGGCCAGCGCCGGCATGGGGCTCAAAAAAGGTGCAAAGTGGTCCGGGGCCAGCAGCACCGCGTAGCCGAGGTCCTCCGCCATGCGTGCATGCTCCGTCCATGCTTTGGCATCCTGGAGCCCAAAGCCCGCCCCGGCCTGAATGCCAAATCGGAAGGGACGTGCTGCACGCATCAAGCCGCCGCAATTCTACCTGCCTGGCCAGCTTGATAGTGCGCGCGGTACGCTTGCGCTGGCTGGCTGGGGGTGTCCCGGGCAGCTGAACTTGGGACACGGGCGAGGAGACGCGAACATGCTGACCGCTGAAGAGAATGAGTTGCTGACGCGGACCAACGCGGGCACGCCGATGGGCGAGCTGTTCCGGCGATTCTGGCTGCCAGCGCTGCTGCCATCGGAACTGCCGGTGCCGGACAGCGATCCCATCCGCTTTCGCATGCTGGGGGAGGATCTCATCGCCTTTCGGGATACCACCGGCCAGGTGGGCTTTCTGGCTAACGCCTGCCCGCACCGCGGAGCATCGCTGTTCTTTGGACGCAATGAGGAGTGTGGACTGCGTTGCGTATACCACGGCTGGAAGTTCGACGTGACTGGCGCGTGCGTAGACATGCCCAACGAGCCGGCGGAAAGCAGTTTCAAGCAGAAGATCAAGGCCACGGCCTACCCGGCGGTAGAGCGGGGCGGCTTTATCTGGATATACATGGGTCCCAGCGCGGAGCAGCCAGCCTTCCCTAACTACCAGTGGCTCAACCAGCCCGATGCCAGCTCCTACGTCGCCAGCAAATGGCTGCAGGAGTCCAACTACTCACAGGGTCTTGAGGGCAACATCGACTCAGCGCACGTGGGCATTCTGCACCGGACACTGGCTCACCCCGTCTTCACCACCGGCAATCTCCAGAGTGCACAGGATGTGACCGTGGCCAAGGAAACGGAATTCGGCTTCGTGTACGGCGCCCGGCGCCCCCAGCCCGACGACAGCTACTACTGGCGTGTGACCACCTTCACCATGCCCACGTTCACCCAGATCGCGAGCCAATCCCGCGCGGGGGGTGGCCTGTTCGTGCTGCCACAAGATGATGAGAACAGCTGGTGGTTCACCATCAACCCACCACGGCCGCCGGCTGGCGCCCCCGGTGCGCGCGACGCCGACTTTGGTGCGCTGCTCTCGGGCACCTCGATCGCCGATCCGGCCACCCTGGGCCTCATCCCCGGCACCTTCAAGCGCGTGCGCAATAAAAGCAACGATTACTTGATCGACCGCCAGATGCAGCGGACCTTCAATTACACTGGCCTGCCCGGCAACCGCCCGCAGGACCAGGCCGTCACGGAATCAATGGGCCCCGTCTACGACCGCCGCAAGGAGCACCTGGGTACCAGCGACACCGCCATCATCCTCATGCGGCGCTACCTCATGCGGCTGGCGCGCGAGCTCGAAGCGGGCCAGCGGCCGGCGATGCTCACCTTTCCGGACCGCTTCCGCACCATCCCCATGGCTGTCAACTCGCCCGAAGGTGACTTCAACACGCTGTGGGATACGCATTACGACGCATTTGCGCGGGAGTTGAACCTCACCCTCAGGTAGGTGTTTCAGGGGCCGTGCGCCTCCGACAGGCCGTGCGGTGCGTAGTACACTCTAGGCTTGTGCGCCCGCGCGTGGCGCAGCAGGAAAGGAACACGAAGAGATGGGCGCACTCCCCAAAGAACGCATTCCCAAGGCCAAGCAGGGCAAGCGTCGCAGCCACTTGCACCTGGCACCGGTTCATCTGGTGAACTGTCCGCGCTGCCGGGCATTGAAGCTGCCGCACCACGCCTGCCCAGAATGTGGCACCTACAAAGGCCGGCAGGTGATCAAGGGCAGATCCGCGGGGAATTAGCCCTTTGCCCCACACGGCCCTGTTGTTTCCCGGGCAAGGCAGCCAGTTCGTTGGCATGGTGCGCAACGTCTACGATGCCCTGCCGGAGGCACGGGCCGTAGTGGATCGAGCCGATGCTGTGCTGGGCTTCGACCTTTCGCGCCTCATGTTTGAGGGGCCCGAAGCGTCCCTCACCCGTACTGACAATGCACAGCCGGCGATTTTTGTGGCCAGCGTGGCGCTGCTGCGCTGCATACAGGCTGACCTGCCGGAGGTGAGCGTCGTCGCGGGGCACAGCGTGGGCGAGTTCAGTGCCTTGGTCGCCGCGGGCGCGCTGGAGTTTGAGGACGGTCTCCGGCTTGTGCGGCGCCGGGGCGAGTTGATGCAAGGGGCCGACTCGGTAACGCCCGGCGGCATGTTGGCCGTGCTGGGGCTGGAGGATGAGGCCATCGAGGAGGCGTGCGCCCGCGTGGCACCACTGGTGGTGTGCGCCGCTAATTACAACGCCCCTGGCCAGATCATTGTCTCCGGCGAGCGGGCGGCCTTAGAGGCAGTGACGCCTCTATTGAAGGCGCAGGGCGCTCGGCGAGTGCTGCCATTGAACGTCGGCGCGGCTTTCCATTCACCCCTCATGCGGCCGGCGGCGGGGCAACTGCGCCAGGCCCTGGACCAGGTGCAGCTGGTGGCGGCGCGGTGGCCAGTGATCGGCAACGTGAGCGCCCAAGGCCTGACTGACCCGGACGATCTGCGTGAAGAGCTGGCGGAGCAGATCGCGGCGCCTGTTCGCTGGCACCGCTCGATACAGTGGGCGCTGGAGAGCGGCATAACGCGCTTTGTGGAGATTGGGCCGGGTTCGGTGCTCACGGGCCTCATGAAGCGCATCGATCCCGCGGCCCACGCGGAGAGCATCAGCCAGTTGGAGGATGTTCAGGGCCTACGTGTCCTTGCTGGCTGAGCGGGTGGCCGTCGTGACCGGGGCCTCGGGCGCGTTGGGCGCCGCGGCCGCGATGCGCCTGGCGGCGATGGGCGCGGCCGTGGTGGTGAACTACCATCATCAGACGGAGGGCGCGCTCGCGTGTGTCGAGATGATCGCTGCCAACGGCGGCACGGCGGAGGCAGTGCAGGGCGATGTCAGCACGGCCGACGGCGTGGAAGCTGTGCTGCGGAAAGCCACCGATACCTGGGGCCGGCTCGATATCTTGGTGAACAACGCCGGAATCACGCGTGATGGCCTGGCCCTGCGCATGTCCGAGGCAGATTGGGACGCCGTACTGGACACGAATCTCAAAGGGGCGTTCCTGTGCTGCAAAGCTGCGCTGCGGCCCATGCTGCGGCAGCGCTGGGGGCGCATCATCAATATCAGTTCCGTGGCCGGACTGGCGGGCAATGCTGGCCAGGCCAACTACTCCGCGGCCAAGGCAGGGCTCATCGGCCTCACTCGGGCACTGGCGCGCGAAGTGGCTGCGCGGGGTATCACCGTGAACGCCGTGGCGCCTGGTTACATCCCCAGCGCTCTCTGGGATAGCGTGCCGGACGCCGCCAAAGAGGCCGTGCTCCAGCAGATCCCGCTGGGCCGGCCCGGCACGCCGATGGAGGTCGCCGCCGCCATCGGCTTTTTCGCTTCACCCGAGGCGGCCTACGTCACTGGCCAGGTGTTGGCGGTTGACGGCGGCCTGGTGTAGCGCCGTGGCATCCACGTGACCCCCCGACGCAGGGCGCGGATGGCTGCCCTGGAGGCGCTGTTCGAGATGGATTTCCACGAGCGCGAAGAAGACGCTCTCATGGAGGAGCGGCTGCGGGTCACCCGCCTGAGCGAAGAAAATCGGGCCTTTGCGCAGCGGCTGGTGCATGGTGTAAAGGATCATCGTGGTGCCATCGATGTCTGCATCGCCGCGGCGGCGCCACAGTGGCCCGTGGACCAGCTGGCCCATATTGACAAGAACGTCTTAAGGCTTGCAATCTACGAGCTGATGTTTGATAATTCGGCTCCGGCCAAGGTAGCAATCACTGAAGCGATTGAACTCGCCCGCCTGTTCGGCGGTGGAAGCTCTCCCAAGTTCGTGAACGGCGTGCTGGGTGCTGTCATGGCTCAAATGGAAACATCGTCGAAGGCGGCGGAATTGGCCGCCGAGGAGGTGAACTGATGGCCGCGGACGTGTACGACCGGATGAAGAAGATCATCGTGGATCAGCTGGGAGCGGAGGAGGCCGACGTGACGCCGCAGGCGTCGTTCGTCGAGGATCTCAATGCGGATTCGCTGGACCTGGTGGAGCTGATCATGTCGCTCGAAGAAGAGTTCAACCTGGAGATCTCGGATGAAGACGCCGAGAAGATCCATACTGTGGGCGATGCCCTTGAGTATGTCCAGGAGCACACGGACTAGCAGGGCATATCGCCCTAAGCGGATCCTCCTGCACCGTCGCCCGGGAAGAGATCAAGCGCTTGCCCGCTCACGCTGACCTCACCCGCCAGGTGGGAGCCGCGGCGGGCCATTCACGGAACGCATCCCACTGCACGGGTCCCGAGTGAGCACGCTGGGCGCGGTATGCTCGCGGGCGCTCTGCACATGCCGGAACCGCCATTTCCGATTGGCACGGAGATTGCCATACTCTAGTGATGGAGGTCGATCCCGCGCCCGCATCCGGCGGGGTGCGCCCCAAGGACCTCATTCGACAGGCAACGCGATGGCTCGCTAAGCTGAGCCGTGGCCAAGCCCCAACACGTCCGCCCGACATGCGTCCCTGGATGAGGGCACCGGACCAGCCCGCTGGCCAGCGGCCCAATGCGCCTCAGCCGCCACCACGCCGTGGCTGGTGGTTCAACCTCTGGTGGGTCGTGGCATTGGGCATCCTCATCTGGAACTTCACCACACTCGTCAACAACAAACCCACCACGAACCCCGTGCTCGATTTGCCCTACAGCGTTTTTCTGCAGCAGGTTAACGGCGGCAACGTGTCTTCCGTGGCCTTTCAGAGCAACGACGTGAGCGGGCGGCTGAAGCAGGCCATCACCTACAGTCCTTCCAGCGGCGCCGTGGTGGCGGGTCCCGGCGCCGCAAAGAGCCCGCCAGCCTCGGCTCAGCCATCGGCCTCTGCCAGCGCCAGCCCGGCCGCTTCTGCCGTGGCCAGCTCGAGCAGCCAGCCGCGGAACCAGGAGTCCGATCGCTTCCAGACGTTGCTGCCCAGTTTTGGCGACCCCACCCTGCTGCCCAAGCTGGAGGCGCAGAACGTGCAGATCAAGGTCAACCCGCCGTCAAACCAGTCCGTCTGGCTCCTGGTGCTGGAGAACGTGCTCCCCTGGCTGCTGCTCATCGGCCTCTTCTTCTTGATGACGCGCAAGGCGGGGGCGGCGCAGCAGGGCATTTTCAGCTTTGGCAAGAGCAAGGCCCGGCGCTATCAGCAGGGCGAGCAGCGCATTACCTTCGACGATGTGGCCGGCGTAGCCGAGTCTAAGGCCGACCTGCAGGACATCATCGACTACCTGCGCTTCCCCAAGAAATACACTCGCCTGGGGGGCCGCGTCCCTCACGGCGTGCTGCTGGTAGGTCAGCCCGGCACCGGCAAAACGCTGCTGGCGCGAGCTACCGCGGGCGAGGCCAACGTGCCCTTCTTCAGCATCAGCGGGCCAGAGTTCGTGGAGGTGCTGGTAGGCGTAGGTGCTTCCCGCGTCCGCGACCTGTTCGAGACGGCCAAGAAGGAAGGGCCAGCGATTATCTTCATCGACGAAATCGATGCCATTGGCCGGCGGCGTGGCGCGGGCCACGGCCTGGGCAGCAACGAGGAGCGCGAGCAGACCCTCAACCAGATACTGGTAGAGATGGATGGCTTCGATGCGACCCACACGGTGATAGTGCTCGCCGCGAGCAACCGGGCCGACGTGCTGGATCCAGCGCTGTTGCGCCCCGGCCGGTTCGACCGGCAGGTGACGGTTGACCGGCCCGACAAAGCGGGCCGCGAAGCTATCCTCCGCGTGCACGCGAAGCGCGTGCCGCTGGATACGGACGTGGATCTGCAGGCCATCGCGCGCGGCACACCCGGCATGGTGGGGGCGGATCTGGCCAACCTGGTGAACGAAGCCGCGCTGCTGGCGGCGCGCAACAACGCGGATAAGGTGTCGCAGCGATGCTTCTGGGAGGCCTTGGAAAAGATTCAGCTGGGCGCCGAGCGGCCGCTGGTGCTCAGCCAGGAGGACCGGCGCATCGTGGCCTACCACGAAAGCGGGCATGCGCTGGTGGCGCTGCTCTCGCCCAACGCCGATCCGCTCAACCGCGTCACCATCCTGCCGCGCGGGCACGCCCTGGGCGTGACGCTGCAGCTGCCCTTGGATGACCGCTACAACTACAGCAAGGATTACCTGATGACGCGCATCTCCGTGGCGCTGGGTGGCCGCGTGGCGGAGGAGACCATCTTCAATCAGGTCACTACCGGAGCCGAGAACGACCTCGACATGGTGTCGCGCATCGTCAAGCAGATGGTCACCCGCTGGGGCATGAGCGAACGCGTGGGCCTGCTGGTGCAGGCGGATCCTCAGGGCGACGAGCTGGGCCTGCTGAGCCCCAAGGACACCAGTGAATACCTGGCCAAGCAGGTGGATTCGGCCATGCAGGAAATTATCAAGGAGCGACTGGCTTTCACCCGGGCGCTTCTCAAGGAGCATGTGGTGCTGCTGCACCAGTTGGCCGAGCTGCTCCTGGAGCACGAGTCGGTGGATGCCGCCGAGATTCGCGCCAGGCTGGGCCTCGCTCAGCCCCCGACTGAGGGGCCGCCGCCGCGCCTGGAATCCATGGATAATCCCCCCGCCGCGGCTGATGTGCCATCCGTCCCGGTCGCTTCCCTAAGCGAGCAGGCGTAGCAAGCCCCGTTATAATCCGCTGCTGAGGGCCATGTGAGCGTTGTCGATGCCTTGACGGGCCGATCATCCTCTGCCGGGGAGGATGAGCCGGAGAAGACGATGACCATCCTCGAGCATCTCGAGGAGTTGCGCTTCCGCCTCACCATTTCGGTCATCGTCATTCTGCTGGGCATGATTCCCGGTTGGTTCCTTTCAGATGGGGTTATCAGCCTCCTCCGGCAGCCGATTGCCGACCTTGGCCCGTTGAACGTGCTGGGTGTGGCCGGGATGTTCACGCTGCGGCTCAAGGTTGGGGCGGCGCTGGCAGTGTGCTTTGCCTTCCCGGTGCTGTTTTCTCAAATCTGGGCCTTTGTTGCGCCTGGCCTCACCCGCCGGGAGCGCCGGCGCAGCCTGCCCTTCATCGTCCTGGGTACGGTGCTGTTCGTGGCGGGTGTCTACACGGGATACCGCGTCGTGCCGCTCGCGGTGAACTTCCTCCTCAGCTTCACGGACGCCAACCTGCGGCCCATGCTCGTGGCAGATCAGTACGTGGGCTTTGTGGCCATCGTGGCGCTCATCTTCGGTGTGTCTTTCGAGCTGCCCATGGTGTTGCTTTTCCTCTGCTCCATCAACGTCATCAGCTCGGACTGGCTCGTCAAGAAGCTGAAGTTCGCCATCATCATCATCTTCATCGTGTCCACGATCATCACGCCGGGTGCAGACCTGGTCTCGCCGGTGGTGTTGGGCGTCATCCTCAGCGCGCTCTACCTGCTGGCCATCGTCTTGGCGAAGATCATCGGGAAGTAGGCTCGGCATGCCCGGCGGCCTGGTGTTCGGCTGTCTGCTGCCCCACCCGCCCGTGCTGCTGCCGGAGGTAGGCGGCGCCATGGCGGGGCCGGTACAGCCCACGGTGGACGCTATGCGCCAGGTGGGGCACCACATCGCCGCCCTCGAACCGCAGGCGCTGATCTTGCTCAGCCCGCACGGCCCGCTGCTGGCAGACAGCATGGGTATTGGCCTCAGCCCGGCCGCACAGGGGGACTTCGCGAGCTTCGCTGCCCCTGGGGTGCAGCTGTCAGCGGAGTGCGACGTTGCCCTGGCGGAGGCACTGCAAGCGGCCTGCGCGCGGTCGGCGCTCCCGCTCGCGGCGGTCGATTCCCTCACCGGCCCGCCCCGTGAACTGGGCGTGTACCGGTTGGACCACGGGGCGGCCGTTCCGCTGTGCATTCTGCTGCCGCTGATTGGTCGCGTGCCCGTGGTGCTGCTGGGTTTTTCCGCACTGCCGCGAGCCACGCATCGCGCCTTTGGCCAGCGCATTCGGGATGTGTGCGAGGCAAGCGGCAAGCGCGTGGTGTTCGTGGCCAGTGGCGACCTCTCGCACCGCCTCACGCCCACCGCGCCAGCCGGGTACGACCCGCGCGGCCAGGTGTTCGACGACGCGGTGCTGGCCGCTGTGTCGGCGGGCGACTGGAATGCGCTGGCGAGTATCCCCGAGGACCTGGTCGAGGCCGCCGGCGTGTGCGGCTATCTCTCGCTGCTCACACTCACCGGAGCGCTGGGGGATGTGCCGGCCAGCAGCCAGGTGCTCAGCTACCAGGGCACCTACGGCGTGGGCTACGCCGTGGCCGCGATGGTCCCGCGGGCTCTCCAAGTCACCGCGGATAGCGTTCGGCCTGCCACCGAACCCCTGGGCCGCTCAGGGCGCCCGGAGAGCGCCCCCTTCGCGTTTCCCGAGGGCCCGCCGGGCGAGCAGATGCTGGCATTGGTTCGCGCCACGCTCGTGGCCTACACCGCGCGGGGCGACCGCTTGCGGTTGCCGAGCCCCGTGCCCGCTGCGCTATCCGGCGCGGGAGCTTGCTTCGTGACGCTGCGCCTGCGCGGCCAGCTGCGCGGCTGCGTGGGCACCATGCTCCCGGTGCAGCCGAGCCTGGCCGCCGAGATCGTCGAGAATGCGATTGGGGCCGCTTCCCGGGACCCCCGCTTTCTGCCGCTCCACGCCTCTGAGTTGCCCGCGCTCAGCTGTTCGGTAGATGTGCTCACCCGTCCCGAGCCCATCGCCGGGCTCGATGCGCTGGACCCTCAGCGTTACGGCCTAGTCGTGGTGCAGCAGGATCGCGTCGGCCTGCTGCTGCCGGAACTTCCGGAGATCACCACTGTTGACGCGCAATACCGTGCTTGCCTGCAGAAGGCGGGCATCACCAATCCCACCAACGTCGCTCTCTACCGCTTCGAAGTGACGCGCTACGCGGAGGGGGAGCCGCCCCGCGACGCTGAGCACTGAAAGGCTGCCTCGCCAGCGGGACACGGTTTCCCCACGGCAAGTTTGACCGGGAAGCAGTGCGTCAAGTGGTCAGCAGGCTGTGGCGCGCGAGATGCCCGCGGGGCGGGCACGCTCTTGCAGGCGGCGGCGCGCCCACAGGTCCACTTCAAGGATGTCGCCCAGCGTTGGGTTGGGCAGGTTCTCGTGCTCCGTGAGCAGCTCCTCCACCAACCGGGGGATGTCCAGGAAGCCGATGTGCCCATCCAGAAACAGCTGCACCGCCTCTTCATCCGCCGCCGCCAGCACGGTGGGGTAGGTTCCGCCACGAGCGCCGGCCTCCTTGGCCAGGCGCAAGCAGGGAAAGCGCCCGACATCCACCTCCTCGAAGGTGAGGTCGCGCGCGGCCACCTCCAGGCGGGGACTGTTGAGCGGCAGTCGTCGCGGATAAGCAATGGCGTAGGCAATAGGCACGCGCATGTCCGGCACACCGAGCTGCGCTTTAATGGACCCGTCCACAAACTCGACCATGGAGTGCACGATGGACTGAGGGTGAATCACGGCATCCACGCGCGACAGAGGCAGATCGAACAGGTGGCGCGCCTCCAGCAACTCCAGCCCCTTATTCATCAGCGTGGCGGAATCGATGGTGATCTTGCGTCCCATCACCCAGTTTGGGTGCTTGAGCGCGTCGGATGGGGTCACGCTGGCAAACCGCTCCAGCGGCATGGTGCGGAAGGGTCCGCCCGAAGCCGTGAGCAGCAGGCGTTGGATGCTCTCCGGGCTCTCACCAGCCAGGCATTGCCAAATGGCGCTGTGCTCGCTGTCAATGGGGTAGACGTGTGCGCCTGTGGCCTTAGCCTGCCGCATCACGAGGTCGCCCGCCATGATGAGCGTTTCCTTGTTGGCCAGCGCTACATCCGTGCCGTGGGCCAACGCGGCCAGCGTGGGCTCGAACCCCGCCTTGCCGGACGTGCCCACTACCACCAGGTCCAGGTCGTCCCGCTGAGCCAGAGCCTTCAACCCTTCGGCAGACGTAGCCACCGCGGCCGGCCGAAAGCGCTGAGTCTGCTCGTCCAGCAGCGGCGAGGCGTGTGAAGCCGCCAGCCCCACCACCTGGAACTGGTCCGGGAATTGGCTCACCACGTCCAAGGTTTGCGTGCCAATTGAGCCGGTGCTGCCGAGGATGGCCAGTCGCTTGGGCTTGCCTTTGGCTAGGAGTTCGGCCGGAAACCGGCCGGGGTGGGGTGCCTCCTGAGCGTTGATTGAGCTCGCCAACTGTGGCGACAGGGGCTCGGCTGAGGGCCGCCGATGGCTTTCCGGCCGAACTGCTCTATGCTCACTCATCACGCTGCCCTCATCCCACCGAGCGGCCCACCCTGTGGGCGCTCAGTGCCCGGCTATCAGATGGAAATAGTAGACGCCAATGCTCGAAAAAATCAGTCCGTCGATGCGGTCCAACACGCCGCCGTGGCCTGGCAGCAGACTGCTCATGTCCTTCAGCCGCGCTTGCCGCTTCATCAGCGATTCCACCAGATCACCCAGCTGTGCCAGTACAGCAATCAATAGGCCCAGCCCCAAGGCCACGGCAATGCTGAGGTGCAGCAGCCGTACCAGACTGAGCGCGGCGGCCATGGCCACAACAGCTCCGCCCGCGGCGCCCTCCCACGTTTTGCCGGGGCTCACCGTTGGAAGCAGATGGTGCCGGCCCCAGGCGCGGCCCACGAGATAGGCGCCGGTGTCGAACACCCAGGTGCCGAGCAGGGCGGCGCCCATCCACCGCAGCCCGTTGGGGCTCTGCCGCAGCAGGATGGTGTAGCCCAGCAGAAAGCCGGTGTACAGCGCGGCCGAGGTGGTGAGCGCCCAGCGCTCAAAGGCGGCGGCCTGCCCGCGGTTGAGCAGCAGCAGCAGGAGCGAGAGCACCAGCACCGGCCCGACGAGCAGGAAATACTGCTGCGTCGGCATCCAGTCGGCTCCAACCAGGAAAGCAAACACGATGAAGGGCCCCACCCAGGGCAATGGCGCGCGCTCCAGCTTGAGCAGCAGGTTCAATATCTCCGCTGTGGCTGCGATGGCGAGAATCGCGATCCAGAGCACGAACTCCCAATCGCCCAGCCACAGAAAGGCCAAATTCACCGGCACCCAGGCAATGGCCGTGGCGATGCGCAGCTTCATGTGGACGCCGGCGGGCAGCGGCGGATCAGCGCGCGAAGCCGCCGAACTTGCGGTTGCGCTTGCTGTAGCTGCGGATGGCCTCCTCGAAATCCTGCTTCCCGAAGTCCGGCCAGCAGATGGGCGTGGAGTAGTACTCGCTGTACGCGGCCTGCCAGATGAGGAAGTTGCTCAGACGCATCTCGCCCGCGGTGCGAATCACGAGGTCCGGATCCGGCAGCTCGGCGGTGTAGAGATAGCGGCTGAACAGCTCTTCGGTTACCAGCTTGGGATCCACATGGTCCTGCAGCATGCGCTTAGTGGCGTCCAGTATCTCCGCGCGGCCGCCGTAATTGAAGGCGACATTGAGCTTGAGGCCGTCGTTGCCGGCGCTTTCCTCCACCACTGCCTGGATTTCACGCCACAGGCGCTTGGGTACGCGGCCCATCTGGCCCATGACATGCAGCTGGATGTTGTTCTCCAGGATGGTGGCTTTCTCCTTACGCACGGTCTCGCCGAAGATGCGCATGAGCGCCTGCACTTCCCAGCCAGGGCGGGTCCAGTTCTCGGTGGAGAAGGCGTAGATGGTGAGCACGGCCACACCCAGTGCGTGCGCCGTTTCGGAGATGGGGCGGATATTCTTCGTGCCCGCCTCGTGCCCCATGGCCCGGGGTAGCCCGCGTGCCTGCGCCCAGCGTCCGTTGCCATCCATGATGATGCCGACGTGCCGCGGCACGTGCAGGCCGGCATCACTTTCCGGCGGCCGCTGGGCTGCAGGTTCCGCCGCCGTCACCGAGGTGACTAGACTTCCATAACCTCGGCCTCCTTGGTGTGGCCGAGGTCGTCGATCTCTTTGATCCAGCGGTCGGTAAGCTTCTGCAGCCTCTCCTGGGCGCGCTTGTCATCGTCCGCGGAAAGGGTCTTGGCCTTCTCCAGCTCCTTGAGGTGGTCGTTTGCTTCGCGCCGGATGTTGCGTACGGCCACGCGGCCTTCCTCTAATTGCTTGCGAACCATCTTCACCAGGTCTTTGCGGCGTTCCTCGGTGAGGCGTGGCACCGCCAGGCGAATCACCTGCCCGTCGTTGTTGGGGGTCATCCCCAGGTCCGACTTGAGGATGGCTTTCTCGATGCTGGCCATGGCATTGCGATCGTAGGGCTGAATCATGACGCTGCGCGGCTCGGGTACAGAGATGTTGGCCAGCTGGCGTAGCGGCGTTTCGGTGCCGTAGTAATCCACGTGCAGGTGCTCCACCAGGCCGGGTGAAGCGCGGCCGGTGCGGATGGACGAGAGCTCCTTGCGCAGTACGTCCAGCGACGCCTGCATTTTGCCGTCAGCGCGGGTGACTACGTCATCCAACGAGCTGTGCCTCCTCCGCTACCAGCGTGCCGATGCCCTCTTCGCCCATGACGATGCGGCGAAGGTTGTCATCCCCCGGCAGGTCAAACACAATGATCGGAAGGTGATGCTCTCCACACAGGGTGATGGCCGTTTTGTCCATGACCCCGAGATCGCGGTTGATGAATTCAATGTAGCTCAGCTGAGTGAGCTTCTTCGCCAGCGGGTTGCGGCGTGGGTCCGCATCGTAAATCCCATCAACTCCGAATTTGGTCATCAGCAGCACGTCCGCTTCAATCTCCAGGGCTCGCAATGCGCCGGCAGTATCGGTGCTCACAAACGGGTTGCCGGTGCCGGCGGCGAAGATCACGACGCGCCCTTTCTCCAGGTGGCGGATGGCTCGACGGCGGATGTAGGGCTCGGCCACGGAGGCCATAGGTATAGCCGACTGGACACGCGTGGGCACGTCGATTTTCTCCAGTGCATCCTGCAAGGCCATAGCGTTCATCACCGTGGCGAGCATGCCCATGTAGTCCGCCTGCGAGCGATCCATGCCCACGTCGCTGGCGGCCCGGCCGCGCCAGATGTTGCCACCACCCACCACCACGGCGATGTCGATGCCCAGCGCTTTGGCGCTTTTGATCTGCCCAGCCACCATCTGCACGGCCGTCCAGTCCAGAATGTCGTGGCTGCCCCTGAACGCCTCGCCGCCTTGCTTCAGCAGAATGCGCCGGTAGCGAGGCACGGCGTTTGGCACGGGCGCGACTGCTAGCGCCCCAGCTCGAACCGGGCGAAGCGCCGGATGCGGATGGGCTCGCCAAACTTGCCGCTCTTCTCTTTGACCAGGTCTTCGATGGTGCGTGATGGATCCTTGATGTGCGGCTGTTTCAGCAGCACCACCTCCTGGAGCTGCTTCTCCAGACGCCCCTGAATCATCTTGTCCTGGATATCCGCGGGCTTGCCAGCCAGATCACCATCAGCTCGAAGCCGCGCACGCTGCTCTTCCAGCCAGGCAGGATCCAGGTCCTCCGTGCTCACCGCCAGGGGGCTGGCCGCCGCAATCTGGAGCGCAATCTCGTGCACCAGTTCCTTGAACTCGCCATTGCGGGCCACGAAGTCCGTGCCGCAGTTCACTTCCACCAGCACACCAATATTGCCTACGCCGTGTACGTAAGCATCCACCAGCCCCTGGCTGGCTTCGCGCTCGGAGAGCTTGTCGGCGCGCTCCAGGCCCTTGCGGGCGATGATGGTCTTGGCCTTCTCCAGGTCGCCTGAGGTTTCCACCAACGCCTTGCGGCAGTCCATAACGCCGGCACCGGTCGCCTCGCGCAGATCTTTGATCAACGTTGCCGAAAT
Source organism: Chloroflexota bacterium (assembly GCA_035532895.1). Classification (GTDB taxonomy): domain Bacteria; phylum Chloroflexota; class JAJPGV01; order JAJPGV01; family JAJPGV01; genus DATKQD01. Next base: position 7,215 of record DATKQD010000027.1, on the reverse strand, counting down.
GTCAGCCACGTGTCCCCTTTATCCCTCCTCGTGTTCGGCCGGGCACACTGCACCCGGCCCACTCGCCGCGTCCTGCTCCCTAGTCGGCAGCGGCGGCCACCGGCTGCTCCGGCTCAGCGTAGCCCTCGGCCGGTGGCGCGTATTCGTCGCCCGGCTCGGCCACATATTCGCCGGCATTCTGATACTCCTCGTAAGCGGCCGCGATCTCGGCCTCCGCCTCTTCCTCCTTGCGCATGGCCTCAGCTTCGGCCTGGCCTTCCAGCACCGCGTCGGCAATCTTGGAGGTGAGCAGCTTCACCGCGCGAATGGCATCGTCGTTCGCGGGAATACCCCACTGGATCTCGTCCGGATCGCAATTGGTATCCAGAAGCGAGACGATGGGGATGCCCAGGCGGTTCGCCTCCTTAACGGCGATGTGCTCCTTGCGCGTATCGATCACGAACAGCATGGAAGGCAGCCGCTTCATCTGCCGCACGCCGCCAAGGATGCGATTCAGCTTGGACATCTCGTCCTGCAGCTTGAGCGCTTCCTTCTTGGTGAGCAGGTCAAACTCACCCTTGGCTTTGCGCTCCTCCAACTCAGTGAGGCGCCGCAGCCGCTGTTGGATGGTCTGAAAATTCGTGAGCATGCCGCCCAGCCAGCGCTGATTCACGAAGAACATGCCGCAGCGCTGCGCTTCGTCCTGCACCGATTCCTGTGCCTGCTTCTTGGTGCCGACGAAGAGCACCGTTTCGCCGTTGCGGGCCTGCTCCTTCACGTGGTTGTAGGCCTGGGTGAGTTTGGTGACCGTCTGCTGCAGGTCGATGATGTGGATGCCGTTGCGTTCGGTGAAGATGTAGCTCTTCATCTTGGGGTTCCAGCGCTTGGTCTGGTGCCCGAAATGCACCCCTGCCTCCAACAGCAGCTTCATGGAAACGATAGCCATAGGTGTACTTACTCCTGCGTGTTTTGCCTCCGCCCGTGGCGCCGGCACCCCCGTTGGGGGCACGCCCCGGCATCCAGTGGTTGGGCGTGTGTACTTCGACTACGCAGTATAGCGCTGGACCGCCGGCTTCCCTCCAACATCCACGCGCGTGATGGTCAGGAAGGCGACGGCGATGACAATCAGCAGCGATAAGACTGGCGCAACTTTCTGATCGCCCCAGCCCAAGCCGCCCAAATAGGGCTTGCCGGTCCAATCCGCGAAGGAGGCGCCCAGCGGGCGCGTGATGACGTAGGCGCACCAGAAAGTGAGCACGGCGTTGATGCGCAGGAACCGGTAACCGAGCGCGGGCAGGGCAATGAGCACGGCGAACAGGACCAGCGAAGGAAAGTAACCGAGCCCCAGTGTGGCCGCGGTAAGGTCACCCGCGGCGGTGCCCAGGGCGAAGGTGGCCATCACCGCGGCCCAGTAAAAGAGCTCACGCCGCCCTCCAGTAATGGTGTGGATGGAGAGTGTTTTCTCACTGGCGAACCAGACGGCGAAGACGATCACCAGGGCCGCGGCAAAAAAAATAGAGGACGCCAAGTAGGGCACGCCCAGCACAACGTGCAGCACGTCGGCCGCCATGGTGCCGAACACCGCTACCATCGCCACCGCCAGCCAGTAAATCCACGCCACGTAGCCGCGTACGGCGAGCTGCAGCGTCAGTGCCACCGCCAGCGCCACGCAGCCCAGCACCACCGCCACGTACGGGTTGATCTGATAGACGAGGTAATCGGACGTGGATTCGCCCATGGCTGTGGTGAGCAGCTTGACGATCCAGAAGTACGCGGTCACCTCGGGCACCTTGCGCAGCCCCCCTGCCGCCAGCCCGCGCGGCAGAGCCAGCCCTCTCGCCATGATCCTCCTTACCCTCCAGAAACGGGTCGGCGGCCGATAGCGGATGGCTCGGCGAGCCACTTCACAGGATGTACTTGCCCAGGTCCTGATCCTTCAGCAGGTCATCGAGCCGCGCCGCCACATACGGGCGATCCACCACAATGCTCTCGCCGGCGTGGTCGGCGGCTGCGAAGGACAGCTCCTCCAGCACGCGCTCCATCACCGTGTTCAGCCGCCGCGCGCCGATGTTCTCATGGCGCTCGTTGGCCAGCACCGCTACATGCGCGATCTCTTCCAGGCCATCGTCGCTGAACTGCAGCGTCACCTGCTCCACCGAGAGCAGCGCCTGGTACTGACGCGTGAGGGCATTCTCCGGCTCGCGCAGGATGCGCAGGAAGTCTGCCTCGGTGAGCGGGCTGAGCTCCACCCGCAGCGGGAAGCGGCCCTGCAGCTCGGGGATGAGGTCATTGGGTTTGGCGTTATAGAAGGCGCCGGCGGCAATGAATAGCATGTGGTCCGTTTTCACGGGACCGTAGCGCGTCATTACTGTGGAACCCTCGACCACCGGCAGCAGGTCGCGCTGCACCCCCTCGCCCGAAACGTCTACGTTGGCTTCGTGGCCCACACGAGCGATCTTGTCGATCTCATCGATGAAGACGATGCCGTCCTCCTCCACGCCGCGGGTGGCGGTTTCCACTACGCCGTCCCAGTCCACCAGCTTGTTGGCCTCCTCCGCCGTGAGGATGCGGCGCGCCTCTTTCACGGATACCTGCTTGGCCCGGCGGCGGCTCTGGGTGACCTGGCTCATGATCTCCTGGATGTTCTCCGTCACCTCTTCGGGCGTCATGCCAGACATGAACTCGAACACCGGCGGGAAGCTCTCATCGGAGTCCGTCTCGATCTCGATGAGCTGCTCTTCCAGGCGGCTGGCGCTGAGGGCGGCGGAGATGGCACGGCGGCGGCGGCGGATGCGCGCCTGCTCGCGCTTGGACATGCTGCTGGCTTGTCCCTCCGACGCGGCAGCCGGGACGAGCGCATTGCTGGCAGCGGCATCCTCGTCGCTGGCATCGCTCGGTGCACGTGCTTCCGCGTCACTGGGCGGGCTGGCGGCCGGGAGCTGGCGCTTGGTGAGCAGCGCCGTGATAATGCGCTCCTCGGCCAGCGCCTGGGCGCGCTCCTGGACCTCGGCCGTTTTGGCCTCATGCACCATGTTGACGGCGAGCTCCATGAGGTCGCGGATAATGGAATCGACATCGCGGCCCACGTAGCCCACCTCGGTGAACTTGGTGGCATCGGTCTTGAGGAAAGGCGCGCCGGCCAGTTTGGCCAAGCGGCGGGCCAGCTCGGTTTTCCCCACACCGGTGGGGCCGATCATGATCATGTTCTTCGGCATGATTTCGCCGGCCATCTCCTCCGGCAGCTGCCGGCGCCGGTAACGGTTGCGCAGCGCGATGGCCAGCGCACGCTTAGCGGCGGGCTGGCCCACCACATAGCGATCGAGCTGCTCCACAATGCGCTGAGGTGTCAAAACGTCCGCCGCGGCCATATCAGCCATGGGAGTTGAGGACCTCCATGGAAATGTTGTGGTTGGTGTACACGCACAGTGCAGCCGCCGTTTCCAGGGCGGCGCGGGCAATGTCGCTGGCTGCTAGCGACGAATGCGCCAGCAGCGCCATGGCGGCCGCCGTGGCATAGCCCCCGCCGGAGCCAATGGCGGCCACTTGGTCGTCCGGCTCGATGACGTCGCCTTCGCCCGAGAGCACCAGCAAGTTGGAAGCGTCGGCCACCAGCAACATGGCCTCCAGCCGGCGAAGAAAGCGGTCGCCTCGCCACTCGCGCGTCAACTCCACCGCCGCGCGACGGGTATTACCGCCGTGCTGCTCCAGCTGGGCCTCGAACTTGTCGAACAGGGTGAGTGCATCGGCCACGGACCCGGCGAACCCCGCCAGCACCTGGCCGCGGTACAGCCGGCGCAGCTTTTTGGCGCCGTGCTTCATCACCATGTCGTTCACGGTCACTTGTCCGTCGCCTGCCATGGCTACCTCTTCCCGAGCACGGACGGCCACAATTGTGGTGGCATGGATCCGCCCCCCGACCCCTACCATGAATAGAGCTTAGCGAAGGCTCCGCCCGGCACGTCCAACAACATAGCCTGAACGGCGGCCGGCCGAGCAGGCGTTGACGCGAGCTTGGCGGGCGTGGTAGCGTGGCTTCCCGTGCAGAGGCGTCAGGTCCGGGCAGGGCGAGTGCCTGTGGTGAGCTTCACTGAGGCGTCCGGCTCCCCCTTCTCACTGGCTACCCAGTACGGCAATCTTCTCTTCTTCTCCAACCTGGGCCCCATCGATCAGGCGACGCGCACGGTGCCCACGCAAGACGTGCGCCAGCAGGTGCGCATCACTCTGAGCAATCTGCGCCAGGCACTCGAGGGCGCGGGATCCACCATGCAGTGCGTGCTCAAGGTGAGCTGCTACCTGCGCAACGCGGCCGATTTTGCCGCCTACAACGAAGTCTACGCAGAGTTCTTCAAGGACGGCTTCCCCGCGCGCACCACGGTAATCGCCGCACCCCCGCGAGCGGACGTGAGTGTGGCGATTGAGGCCGTCGCCTTCATCCCTGAACCCGACTGAGGAACACGTCGCGCTCCCGATCCTGCCGCGCGCGGCGGCAGATTGGGCGCGTGGTGCACAGGCGCATTGGTGCGCAGCGCATCGGCACGTAGCTCGGCAAGGTCGCGCTCGCGTCAACCCCTGAGCTCAACGCGCTGAGCTCATATCAATTCGTATCAAAATGTAAAGCGCGCCCGAGGCGAGCGGAGCCGCTGGCTGTGCGCGCCGCTCCCGCGCTACGATTCGGGAAGTACGGCGCCAGCATTCGCTCTGGCCTTTGCCGCCAGTCAACACCTGGGTGGCGAGCCATTGAGCATGATAGATGGAATGATTGATGATGCTGAATGCCTAGGGTAAGGTTTCAGAAGGATTTTGCGCTTGGCGCAGCTAGGACCGTAACGTGATGGCACTTCAAACCAAGAGCGCGGACAGCGCACTGCAGCAGCATAGCCGCGATGAGCTGCTGGCGCTGCACCGCACCATGCTGCTCAACCGCCGCTTCGAAGAAAAGGTGGGCGAGATGTACACTCGCTCCAAAATCGGCGGCTTTCTGCACCTGAACATCGGGGAGGAAGGCGCCTTCGTTGGCGCCATTCGCGCTTTGCAGCCGGGCGACTACGTGTTCAGCACCTATCGGGAGCATGGTCATGCCATCACCCAGGGCGTTGAGCCGCGTCGGGTGATGGCCGAGCTGTTCGGCCGGGTGGATGGCACCAGCAAGGGCCGCGGCGGCTCGATGCACCTATTCGATGCGCAGAAGCGCTTCATGGGCGGCTACGCCATCGTTGCCGGGTCCATCGCCCTGGCCGTGGGCGTGAGCCTGGCCTGCGTCTATCGCGGAACCGACGAGATCGTGATGTCGCTCTTTGGCGATGGCGCCACCAACAACGGTACGTTCCACGAATCAATGAACCTGGCCAAGGTCTGGAACCTGCCGGTGGTGTTCGTTTGCGTGAACAACCAGTACGGCATGGGCACCGCGGTGGACCGCGCCTCGGCGGTGAGCGAGATGTACCGCAAAGCGGCCGGCTACGACATTCCCGCAGAGCGGGTAGACGGCATGGACGTGATCGCCACGCTGGACGCGGCGCGCAAGGCCGCTGACTTTGTTCGCCAGGAGAAGACGCCGTATTTCCTGGAAGCGCTCACCTACCGCTACCGCGGCCACTCCATGGCTGACCCACAGAACTATCGGACCAAGGAAGAGATCGAGGAATGGCGCCACCGGGATGCCATCGAAAGTTTCCGCAAGCGCCTGCGAGATGCCGCCCTGGCTTCGGAGCAGGATTTCGCGGAGCACGAGGCCGAGGTGGAACGCGTGGTGCAGGAGGCGGTGGACTTTGCCGATGCCAGCCGTGAGCCGGACCCAGCGACAGAGCTGCTGGACAACGCCTACGTGGGCGACATACCCGTGAGCTGGCGCTGAATTGGCGGCCATCACTTACCGCGACGCGCTGAACCAGGCGCTGCGCGAAGAGATGCAGCGGGACGAGAGCGTCTTCCTCATGGGCGAGGACATTGGCGTGTGGGGCGGCTCCTTCGTCGTGACGCAGGGGCTCTACAAGGAGTTCGGCGAGCGGCGCGTGCGCGATACGCCCATCTCGGAGGACGGCTTCGTGGGAGCGGGCATCGGGGCGGCGCTGGCGGGCCTGCGGCCAGTGGTGGAGATCATGACCATCAACTTCTCGCTGCTGGCCACGGACCAGATCGTGAACTCCGCCGCCAAGATGCGCTACATGTTCGGCGGCAACGCCAAAGTGCCTATCGTTATCCGCATGCCAGGGGGCGGTGGCCATCAACTGGGCGCCCAGCACTCGCAGAGCTTGGAGGTGTGGTACGCCAACATCCCCGGGCTGATTGTGGTAGCTCCTGCCGTGCCGGCCGATGCGAAGGGCCTGCTCAAGGCCGCCATCCGCGACGACAACCCGGTGATTTTTATCGAGAACGAGGGCCTGTACACCACCAAGGGTGATGTGCCCGAGGAGGAGTACCTCACTCCGCTGGGCAAGGCCGACGTGAAGCGCGTCGGGCGCGACGTATCCATCGTCACCCACTCGCGTATGGTGCTGCTGGCGCTCCAGGCCGCCGACGAGCTGGCCAAGGAGGGCATTGAGGCGGAGGTGGTAGATCTCCGCAGCCTGCGTCCGCTGGACGTCGCCACGATCAGCGCCTCCGTCCACAAGACCAACCACGCGGTGGTGCTCGAGGAGGGATGGGGCAGCTACGGCATTACGGCTGAGGTGGCCGCCACCATCTACGAGGTCGCGTTCGACTATCTGGATGCGCCCCTGGTGCGCATCTCGGGAGTTGAGGTGCCCATGCCCTATAACCTCAAGATGGAGAAGGCCTGCATCCCTAACCTGGAGCAGGTGGTGACCGGCGCTAAGAAAACGCTGGGCAAGGCGGCCTGAGAGTATGCCGGAGCAGGTCATTATGCCGCGTCTAAGCGACACCATGACCGAAGGCACGGTCTCCAAGTGGCTCAAGCGCCCCGGCGACGCTGTGAAGAAGGGCGAGCCACTGGTGGAGATTGAGACTGACAAAGCGAACATCGAGCTGGAGGCCTACGCCAGCGGCACCCTGGCGCGCATCGTTCTGTCCGAGGGACAGTCCGCCCCCGTGGGCGACCTGATCGGTGAGATCGCGCTGGCCGGCGAGAAAGTTGACGCCAGGACAGCCGGCGCGGCGGCACCCGCACCGCCCGAGGCAGCGCGCGTGCAACCGGCCGCACCGGCACGGCCCAACGTCTCACCTACCCAGCCGGCGGCAGCACAGGCCCACCCGGCGGCTGCCCCGGCGGCCCGGCCA
>DATKQD010000026.1:0-7398 GCA_035532895.1 Chloroflexota bacterium | reverse complement strand
GACCACCCAGCCGAGCCCTCTCCAGACTCGTGCTTTCGACCTGTTGGGGCTCAGTCCGAAGGCGTTGTAGACAGACTCACAACGCCTCGGAGCCCTATTTCGTGCTCATTTCGCCTAAATCGGACTGGAAGTTCGGTTTAGGTTGAGCGTAGGCACATGGGTGGCGGCGGGATTCCGGGAGGGCGAAGCGACGCTCATGGAACGGGCCCGGGAGATGTCGGAAGTCGCCGACTCCGCGAGCTGACGTTCCTCGAACGGATCGTTCGGGCAGCCGCTGGCGCGGAGGACCAGGCTGCACTGCTGCACTCAATCGTACGCGAAACGAACGAAGCGACTGCCACGCAGGTCTGCTCACTCTACCTGTGGGACGAGGCCGAGCAGCGCCTTGTCCTCACAGCCACGAATGGCCTGTCCGATTGGGCGGTGGGTTCGCTGAAGTTGCGGCTGGGTGAGGGCATAACCGGCTGGGTGGCGGCACACCGGCAGGCCTTGGCTGTTGAGGACGTCCGACTGGACCGCCGTTTCTCATGGGTACAGAACCTCGACGAGGACCGATTCATTTCGATGCTTTCGGTGCCCATTGTGCACCCGGGCCGGATGCTTGGGGTGCTCAACGTGCAGACGGATACCCGCCGGCTCTTCACCGCGGGAGAAATGGCCTTCTTTGAGGCGCTGGCGGCGCAGCTCGCGGGAATCATTGAGATTACCGGCCTTCGGCGAGAGCTGGCCCTGGCTCAGGAGCTGAAGCACCAGGCGCTGCACGATGGTTTGACCGACCTGCCCAACCGCACCCTGCTCGATGATCGTCTGACGCAAGCGCTGCATTCCGCGGCGCGCACCAGAACCTCTGGAGCCCTGCTCCTGCTCGACCTGGACAGATTTAAGGAGGTCAACGATGGGCTGGGACACCCTGCCGGCGACCAGTTATTGAAGCAGATCGGCCCACGCTTGCAGCAGGTACTGAGGCAATCCGATACCGTGGCTCGACTGGGAGGCGACGAATTCGTGGTGCTGATGCCGGATGTGCGCCTGGCGGACGCGGCGGCGCTCGCCGCCAAGCTGCTCGACGCCCTGGATAGCCCCTTCACCATCGGTGAGCATGCGATTCGTGTGGGAGCGAGTGCCGGTGTGGTGGTCTTCCCCGAAGACGGCGCGGAGGTAGCAACACTGATGCGGCGAGCCGACATCGCCATGTATCGAGCCAAACGGGATGGCGGCGGCTGGGCGCTCTACACCGGCGAAGAGGACCACGGCAGCGACCGCCTGCTCCTCACGGCCGCGCTCCACCAGGCGGTTGTGCAGCGCGGCCTGGAACTGCACTTTCAGCCAAAGGTCTTCATCAGTGATGGGCATCTTGACGGGGTCGAAGCGCTGGCTCGCTGGACGCATCCCACGCGCGGCCCTATTCCTCCCGCTCTGTTCATCCCCTTGGCCGAGCAGACCGGCACCATCGCCAGTCTCAGCTACTGGGTGCTCGAGGAAGCGATTCGCCAGGCCAGCGAGTGGCGGCGTGAAGGCCAGGCAATCGTCGTTGCGGTCAATCTGTCCATGCGCAGCTTGCGCGACCTGCAGCTGCCTACCCGGCTGGAGGGCTTCCTGGCACGCTTGGATGTGCCGCCCGGCGCGCTCAAGTTGGAAATTACGGAGAGCACCATCATGGCCGAGCCGAACCAGACCATGGCCGTGCTGGCCGCCATTCACGCCATGGGCATCAAACTCAGCGTGGACGACTTTGGGACGGGGTACTCATCGCTAGCACACCTCGCCCGCTTGCCTGTGGACGAGCTCAAGATTGACAAGTCCTTCGTCCTCGATATGGACGTGGCGCCGAGTAACGCTCTCATTGTGCGATCGACCATCGATCTCGCCCACAATCTCGGCCTCCAGGTAGTGGCTGAGGGCGTCGAACGCACCGAAGTGCTGTCGCAGCTCTCCAGCCTCGGCTGCGATGTTGCCCAGGGGTTTCTCCTAGGCCAGCCGATGCCGGCAGCAGCGCTGTCATCTTGGCTGCATGCTCGAGCACGTGCGTAATGGCCTGAACGCGGACTTCTCACGCGCTTGCTCCGACTCCTCATGTAGGGAATCCAGCAACCGCTGCTGCCGTTTTGAAAGACCTCGATCAGACCGCGATCAGCTCCTCCAGCAGGAGCGCCAGTGCCACAGGATTTGTCCGCATCATGCCGTGACCGCCGGCGATTTCGCGGCTGCGCCAGGCGGGGTTACCGCGCACGCTGGCGGCGGCGCGTTCGAAGGGGCCTTCGCCGCCGCGGCCCAGGGCCAGCACGTAGGCGCGGCTAAAGGCATGGCTCTCCAGCGGCTGGCTGAGCTTCACCTTCTCCTCCAGCGTCCGGCGTGGCTGGGGCGAGAGGCGTTGGCGGCGGAACTCCAGGTCAGGATCGGCGGTCTCCTGCACGGCGAAGGTGGCTGGGACGCGCCAATCGTCGGTTGGCGCTTCACGCTGGCGGCCTCCGCCGAGATCGTACAAGCTCTGCCCGTCCCGAGGCAGGAACGCGTCCAGATAGATGAGGTGGCGGATCTTCTCCGGGATGCGGTCCGCCACGCCGGTCACAACCATGCCACCGTAGCTGTGGCCCACCAGCACAATGTCGTGCAGGTCCTCGTACTCGATGGTGTTCAGCACGTCCAATGTGTGGGTGGTGAGATCCACCTCCGGCCCGCCCAGGTGGACGCGTTCCCCCAGACCCGTAAGCGAGGGGTTGTAGACGTCGTGACCGGCGGCCCGCAGCATTGGCCGCAGGTAGCGCCAGCCATAGGATCCGCCCCAGGCACCGTGAACCAGGACAAAAGTGCTCATCGGCTCACGCCTCCATGGTGAGCTTGGCCAGCTCCAACAGCAGCATGGCCAGCTCCACAGGATTGCTGATCATCATGTTGTGGCCGCCGTTGATCTCGCGGTACAGCCAGGCAGGATTGTCCTTCACCCGTACCGCGAACTTTTCGAATGGCCCTTGGCCGTCGCGGCCCAGCGCCAACACGAAAGAGCGGGTGAAGGGGTAGCGCTCCAGCGGCCGCGACAAGCGCACCTTCTCCGAGAAGGTACCCCACGGCTGCGGGCCCACGTGCGCCCGTGCCCAGAGCATCTCGGGGTCATTCGGGTTAGCGGGCGGTGGACCGCCGCCCATGGGCGGCAGGCGCCAGTCCCCCGCGGGCGGGGCTGCCGGGCCGCCGATATCCGCCAGCGACTGGCCATTGTTCGGCAGAAACGCATCCAGGTACACCAGGTGCCCAATACGCTCATGCGCGTCGTTGGCCACGCCGGTCACGACCATGCCACCATAGCTGTGGCCCACCAGCACCACATCATGCAGGTCCTCATAAAAGAGCGTGTTCACCACGTCCTGCACATGCGTGGTGAGGTTCACGCTGGGGCCAGCCAGGTGGGAGCGCTCGCCCTGGCCGGTGAGCGAAGGCACGTAGACATCGTTCCCGCCACGCAGGAGCAGCGGCCGAACTTTTCGCCATACCCAGGAACCTGCCCAGGCTCCATGCACCAGCACGAATGTGCTCATCTCTTTTCTCTTCTCCGAGCCCCAAGGACCTGCTCAACCGGCGCTGATTGTACGCCAGCAGAATGCTTGGCCCGCCAGCCGCCCGCGTGCCCGCGTCGGCCCCGTATGATGAGAAGTCCATGCCTCACTTGCGCAGCCTGGCGCTGGACATCGAGCCGCTGCGGGTGCACCGCGATTTCCGGCTCATCTTCTGCGGCCAGCTGATCAACACCATGGGCAGCCAGATCACCCAGGTGGCGCTGCCCTATGAGCTGTACCTGCTCACCCGCTCGGCGCTGGCCCTGGGCGCCATGGCCACCATCCAGCTGATAGCCGTGCTGCTGGTTTCGCCCATGGCCGGGGCTGTGGCCGATGCCGTGGACCGCCGCCGGTTGTTGCTGGGCACGCAAGTCGGGCTGTGCAGCGTGAGCACGGCGCTCGCACTGCTCGCCGCCAGCGGCCAGGCCACCCCCTGGCAGATCTACCTGCTGGCGTTCGTGCAGGCCGGGGTTAATGCGCTGGATCGCCCCGCCCGTCAAGCCATTGTGCCCCGGCTGGTGAGCCGGAAGCGGCTGACGGCGGCCATCACCCTGAACCAGGTGGGCACGAAAACAGCCAGCGTACTGGGCCCAAGTGTGGGCGGCCTCCTGATCGCCTCTACCGGGCTCAGCCTCGCCTTCGGGCTCGATGCGGCCAGCTTTCTGGCCGGCATCGCCGCGCTGCTGGCCATCGCCGGGCTGCCGCCACTCGGCGAGGTGGCCAAGCCGGGCTGGTCGGCGATCCTGGAGGGTCTGTCTTATGTCAAGCGGACGCCCGCCGTGCTGGCGGCTTTCTGCGTGGACCTGGATGCCATGATCTTCGGCCTCCCGGTGGCCCTATTCCCCATCCTGGCGCTGAACGTCTTCCACGCCGGTGCAACCGGACTGGGCTTGCTGACATCGGCGCCCGCGGCGGGCGCGGTGATCGGGGGCCTCTCCTCGGGCTGGCTGCGCCGCGTGCGCCACCCCGGCCGGGTGGTGCTGGGCGCGGTGGGCGTGTGGGGCGTCGCCATCACCCTCTTCGGCTTTACGCGGCTGCTGCCGCTGGCACTCGTTTTCCTGGCGTTGGCCGGTGGCGCCGATGCCATCAGCGCCGTGATGCGCTGGACCATCATCCAGGTCAGCGCACCGGACCAGCTCCGCGGCCGTGTCACAGCCCTCAACTCCATGGTGGTGAACGCTGGCCCGCGACTGGGCGACATGGAGGCCACGGGCATCGCCGCGCTCATCAGCGTGCAGGTCTCCGTCATCAGCGGTGGGCTGCTGTCACTGCTGGGCCTCATTGTCGTGGCGCGCGCCTTTCCCCGCTTCGCTACGTTCGACGCGCAGATGCTGGAAGCGGCGGCCGCGCGTGGCATGGCCCCGACCGAACCCTCACTGGCCGCCGGCCAGCCGTAGCCACGGCCATGAGACCCACCGAAGTCCGGCAGCTGGTTACCGGACAAGATGGGGAGGCCCACCAGGTCGGCTGGCGGTTCCTGCCCTATGTTTTGTCCTGCCACCGCGACGGACCAGCCTCCGGAGGAGTTCGCTAAAGCGTGCTCAGACGTGCAGAGCTGGGTTGAGTGCAGTCGTGTTAGCCCGATTCAGCACTTCGATGGCGCCGCTGCGGCTGTTGCGCCGAAAGAGCAGATCGTCCCGACCGGACAGTTCCAGCGCCTTGACGATGCGCCCATCCGGCAGACCCACTTTGCTGCCCGCCGTGAGGTACAGGCCAGCCTCCACGGTGCAACGGTTCCCCAGCGAGATGCCCAGCCCGGCGTTGGCGCCTACCAGACAACCTTCGCCGAGGCTGATCACCTCCTTGCCGCCACCCGAGAGTGTGCCCATGATGGACGCGCCGCCGCCAATGTCTGATCCGTCACCCACCACCACGCCCTGGCTGATGCGCCCCTCCACCATGGACTTGCCCAGCGTGCCCGCGTTGTAGTTCACGAAGCCTTCGTGCATCACCGTGGTGCCTTCGCTCAAGTGCGCGCCCAGCCGGATGCGCGCTGGATCGCCAATCCGCACGCCGCTGGGAACCACGTAATCCACCAGGCGCGGGAACTTGTCCACCGCGCGAATCTCGGGCACCACTCCACCCACCAGCGTGTCCAGCCGCACGTCCTCCCACTCCTCCACTGTGTAGGGGCCATTGGCAGTCCAAACGAGGGTCGGCAGCAGGCCAAACACCCCCTCGAGCGAGAGACCATGCGGGCGCACCAGCCGCAGCGAGAGCAGATGCAGCCGCAGGTAGACGTCCGGCACGCTCGCCGGCGCTTGCGCGAGATCGTCCAGCTGGGTCACGACGAGCCGTCGTGCGCGCCCCGGCCGATCGCCTTCCACCGCGGGGCGCAGCCGCTCGATCAGCGCGGCCTCGGCCGGGAATTCGCCGAGCGCCGCCAGCAGCGGCCGTGGCTCCGCCAGCAAGGTGCCGCCGCCGGCCGGCATGCCCACCGCGCGGCGCACGGCATCGGCAAAGGCCGTACCGTTCAGCAACGCCAGCGGGTAGACAACGTCCAGCACCCCGCTTACCGCGTCGCCCGCAGCCGGCTTCTCCAGATAGCGGGCAACCCCAATTCCCAGTGCAGGCATCGCCCTCCAGGGTACGGGCCCGCTGCGCCGCGCGTCAAACCTTTCTCACAGGCCTTCGTGCACCGGGCTCCCTGCATCCCACGACCCGAGCGACGCGAAATGAGCAACAGGATGGCCTAACAGGCCACCAGGGACACGGCCCGGATTTGGTAGCCTGGTGGGCGTATGGATGCAGGGAAACGGCGTTTTCGGTTTGCCATCACCGGTGGGGCGCCGACGCTCGCGGCGTGGCAGGACTTCGCGCGCAAGGCCGAGGACCTCGGCTTCTCGTCGCTGGTGATTCCCGACCACTTCGGCGCCCAGATGGCGCCGCTGCCAGCACTCATCGCGGCTGCTGCAGCGACCACGCGGCTGCGTGTGGGCACGCTGGTGTTCGACAACGACTTCCGCAACCCAGCGGTGCTCGCTAAAGAGGTGGCTACGGCCGACGTCGTCACTGGAGGGCGCTTTGAGCTGGGCATTGGCGCCGGCTGGATGATGTCTGATTACGAAGGCACCGGCATTCCGTTTGAGCCGGCCGGCGTGCGTGTTTCCAAGCTGGAGGAGTCGCTGCACATCCTGAAAGCCTTCTTCACCCAAGAACAGGTGGATTTCGACGGCACTTATTACCACCTGCACGGCCTCACTGCCGCGCCCAAGCCGGTACAGAAACCCCGACCGCCCATCCTCATGGGCGCAACCGGCCCGCGCATGCTGGCGCTGGCCGGACGCGAGGCAGACATCGTGAGCATCGAGGGCAAGCCGGACCCGCCGCGCAACCTGTGGGGTGCCTCCTCCGCGGAACGCTTCACCGAACAATTGGAGGTGGTGAAGCGCGCCGCCGGTGCCCGGTACCCGGAGATCGAGATCAGCACCCTATCCGACCTTCAGTTGGGCGATACCGCGGGCACGCTGGCGCAGCAGTTCGGCGTGGACCGCGAGACGGTACTGGGCATGCCAGCCGTGTTCACCGGCGACGTCAGCGCGGTGATCGACCAGCTGCTCGAGCGGCGCGAGCGCTACGACATCAGCTATCACGTGGTGGTGAGCCGCAACATGGACGCTGTGGCGCCCATCGTGGCCAAGCTGACGGGCCAGTGAGGCGGTCATGCTGAGCGCAGAAGAGAACGAGCTCGTCACGCAGGTAGGGCCGGGCACACCCATGGGCGAGTTATTCCGGCGCTACTGGCTCCCGGCCATGCTCTCGGAGGAGCTGCCTGAACCAGACTGCGCTCCGGTGAAGCTGCGCCTGCTGGGCGAGGACCTGGTGGCGTTTCGCACTACCAGCGGGCAGG